>JBBQTN010000177.1:0-11110 GCA_038213195.1 Acidimicrobiales bacterium
CTCGATGCGACCGAGGTCGCGGTGGTCGAGCTCGACGAAGAACCCCCGAGCCCGCAGCTGCGGGTCGCGGGAGAGGTCCTCGCCGTTCTGCACCGGCGCCGCGGCGACGCCGGCGCGCTGCAGCACGTGCGCGGCCTGGTATGGCGTGCGCGGCGCCGCCCACGCCGCCAGCGCGGACCTGACCGCCGCGACGTGCGCGCTGTCGGGATCGTCGCGCTCGGTGCCGGCCCGCGTCGCCGGCGCGCCGTTGTATTCGATCGCCTGGCACAGCGAGGCCAGGTCGGCGGCGTCGACGATCTCGACCGCCAGCCACCGGTCCGCTCCAGCGCACGGCACGACCGCTGCCAGCACCGATCCCGGCACGGTGTTGTCGCGGCGCGCGTAGGCAACGCCGGTGGCGAGGTGGTCGATGAGCACCGGCGCCATCACGCCGGCGCCGGCCTCGACCTGGGCGAGATCGAGGTGCAGCCCGCGACCGGTGCGTTCCGTAGCCGCCAACGCCGCGATGATGCCGAGCGCGCCGTTGTATCCGGCGACGTAGTCGAAGTGGTACCCGTGGCTGTGGCCCCACGCGGAGGTCAATCCGACGTGGTTGCTGATGTTCGGTGCGTATGCGGCGTAGTGGGCGCGAGGTCCGGTGCGGCCGTAGCCGGAGATCGACAACATCGTCAGCCGCGGGTTGACGGCCTGCAGCGCGTCGAACCCGCAGCCGAACTTGTCGAGGACATGGGGGCGGAAGTTCTCGACGACGACGTCGGCGTTCCCGGCGAGGCGCAGCAGGACCTCGGGACCACCGGGGCGGCTGAGCTCGACCGCGGCGCTGCGCACGCTGCGCGCCAGCCCGCCGTAGAGCGCGCTGGTGGGTACGCCGGACGGCTCGCGCACGTCGGGATGATCGAGGAAGAAGCGGGTGCGCAGCACCTCGGGACGGATGTGCGATTCGATCTTGACGACGTCCATGCCGAGCTCGGCGAGCAGCAGCGCGGCGGTGTTCCCGGCGACGAACGCGCCGAAGGTCAGCACGCGCACGTCGGCGACGCTGCGCCGGCGACCGTCCCGAGCGCCCGGCAGGTCAGACAAGCCCCTGCTCCTTCCACCGGCACAGCTCCTCGGCCGTGTGCCCGAGCTCGTCGCCGAGCACGGCGACGGTGTGCGCGCCACGTCGGTCCGCGACCAGCTCGCGAGCGTGGAACCAGTCGTCGGCGTGGATCGGCGGCCCTGGCACGTCGAACGTCCCGAGGTCGGGATGGGTCAACAGGCCGAGCGGGTGGCGGGCGTCGCGCCGTTGGTCGTCGACGAACTGCTCGGGCGTGTTCAGTGCCGCGCACGGCAGCCCGTTCGCCTGACCCTCGGCGACCAGTTCCGCGCACTGCCGGTTCCGCATGTACGGCTCGATCTGCTCGGTGAGCACGTCGTGGAGGCGGATGCGGATCTCGCGGTCGCGCCACATCTCGTTGGCGAGATCGTCGGGCGACCCCATCGTCGTGACGAACGCATCCCAGTGCCCCGGCGTGTTCACGGCGATGTCGACCCGCCCGTCAGCGACCGCCCACGCCCCGTTCGGCGGGACGGGGACGTAGTTGCCGCTGCGCTGCATCACCAGGCCGGCGACGTCGAAGCGGTGGATCACGTCGTCCTGCCCGGCGGTCACCTCGTGCGCCGAGATGTCGAGCACCTGCCCGCCGACGACGTCCCGATCGCGCAACGCGGCGACGATGCACGTGGCCGCCCTGACGCCTGCCTCGTCCCAGTGCTGGCGGCCAGGCATCGCCAGCGGCGGGCCGGCCTCCGAACCGACCGGGAACATCAGCCCGCTCATCGCGTGGGCGATGAACGGGGTCGCCCGCCAGTGACGCAGCGGACCCGTCGCTCCGAAGGCGGTCAGCAGGCACACCACCTTCGACTCGTCGCACCACGTCAGCCCGACCGGCTCGTTCACGAATCCGGCGACGGGTGTCGGCCCGGTCGGCGAGGCGATGACGACATCAGCGCTCAACGCCAGCTCGGCCAGCACGGGAATCGCCGCATCGGCGGTGAAGTCCAGCTCGATCCGCCGGGAACCCGCTGAGTACCACGCATCGAGCAGCGCGGCGTGCGTGTCGTCAGCGGCGTGCGCGCCGCTGCGCCCGGCGCCGTCAGCGACGCGGGGCAGTTCGACGCGCAGCACGTCCGCCCCGTAGCCGGCGAGGATGCGTGAGCAGAACGTGCTCGCCGGAGCGACGAGATCGAGGATCCTCACGCCGGCGAACGGCCGCTGCGCAGCGAGCTCGTCGGTCATCCGCGAGCGGGCTCCGCAGCCGGCCGCCGACCGGCTGACGCGCCGACTCGCGCAACGATGAACCGGTCGATCCGGCGGTGCGCCTCGGCCGCCATCTGCGTCGGGAAGCTGTCGAAGCCGTGGAACGACTCCGGGTAGACCTCCAACTGGGCCTCGTTGCCCGCGGCTGTCCACCGCTCGTACATGAACAGCGTGTCGTCCACCAGCGCATCGGCGGTGCCCACGCTGAACAGTGCCGGCGGCAGCGAGGCGAGGTCGGCATACAGGGGCGAGATGTGCGCAGCCCGCCGCGCGTCGAGGCTCAGCCCCGGATAGACGAGCGACTGGGCGTCGTCGAACACGGCCCGCGCGGCGGTGTCCAGCCGCTGGCTGGGGCCACCCGAGACGTCGTACAGCCCGTACGACAGCACGGTGCCGGCGATGCCGATATCGTCGCCGCGCTCGCGCAGCGCGATGAGGCTGAGCACGGCCAGGGTCGCGCCGGCCGATTCGCCGATCAGCACGATCGGCTTGCCGCCCAGCTCGGCGTCGCCGTGCACCCAGGCGATGGCGTTCAGCGCGTCCTCGAGCTGCGCCGGTGGCAGCGATTCCGGCACCATCCGGTACTCCACGCTGACGACGGCGACGTTGCACCGATCGGCGATCGCCGCGCTGCGCGCGTCGGACGCCTGCGCGGAGCCGATGATCCATGCGCCCATGTGGAACTGCACGCACACGCCGTCGATCTGCGCAGGGCGGAACACGCGCACGGTCACCTGGGGCGCCGCAGCGCCGACCTGGATCACCTCGGGCTGCAGGACGTCCGGGTCGAGCGGCGGCACAGCGGCGTCGAGCACGGCTCTCGTGCGCAGCGCCTCCTCCGCCGTGGCGAAGCCGAGGGGCATCGCCGCCATCGCCGTCGCGTAGCCGGCGTTGAACTGGCGTGTCTCGTCGACGTAGCCCAGCAACGAGTCATCGATCTTCACGTGCTCCTCCGATCCTCACGGACGCACCGACCGGTGACCCGCGACTGCGTCATCCGACGCTTCCTGGCGTACCTCGGCCTGCAACTCGGTCAGCACGCCGAGCGCCGCCTCGAGCCTGTCGTGGCCGTCGACGGGCACACCGACCATCAACCGGTCGACGCCGCCGTCGGCCCACGCATGCGCCGCGTCGAACAGCCGACTCCTGGCGTCGGCATCCTCGGAGTACCACGGCGCGCCCTGCACCTGCCCGGCCATCTCGCAGGCGCTGATGCTCGGCCGCACGCCGCGCTCCGCACCCAGCGCACGCAACCTCGCCGCGTCGGCGATCAGGGTCGGACCGGTCAGCGGGTACCACCCGTCGCACAGCTCGACGACGTCGACGAAGGCGCGGTCCGTCGCGCTCGAACCGAGCAGGATCGGCGGCCCGGGGCGTCGCGCCGACGTCTGCACCGGCTTCGGGTACGACCACGACGGGGTGAACGAGTCGGCGCGGCCGTGGTGCTCGACGACCTCGTTCGCCCACAGCTGGGAGATCACGGCCAACTTCTCACGGAACACGGCGCGGGGCCGCGCCGGGTCGACGCCGTTGTTGGTCCACTCCGGCGCGTTCCACCCGTAGCCGACGCCGAACAGGACGCGGCCACCCGACAGCGCATCGAGCGACGCCACCGCCTTGGCGAGGCGCAGCGTCTGGTGCTCTGCGACGAGGACGACGCCGGTCCCGAGGCGCAGCGACGTCGTCACGGCGCCGGCGGCGGCCATCGTCACGAACAGGTCGGGGAACCGCTTGTAGAAGTCGGGAACCGAACCGTCCAACGTCGCCGGGAAGCGGGTGTCGGTCGGGATGTGCGAGTGCTCACCCTGGAAGATCGACTCGAGGCCGGCGGCTTCGACCATCGGGGCGACCTCGATGATCGACATCGTGGTGTCGTTGGTGATCAGGTTGGCGCCGATCAGCATGCTCCACCCCCATGAGGTGTCAGGTCCGAGCTCATCGCAGGGCGCTGCCTGCGGCGGAGATCTCGATGGTCTCACCGGAGATGTAGCGGGCCTTGTCCGAGACGAGGAACATCACCGCGTGGGTGACGTCCTCCGGATCGATCCAGGGGACGCGCATCGGGTTCATCGCCGCGTACATCGGCCGCACGGTCTCGCGATCCGGTTCGTCCACGTCGGGAGCGAAGATCGAGTACAGCGGGGCGTTGTGCACCATCGGCGTATCGACGGTTGCCGGGCAGACGACGTTGGCCGTGATCCCGGACTGAGCCAGCTCGAGGGCGACCGACTTGACGAAGCCGATCACCCCCCACTTCGTTGCCGAGTAGTGGGCGAGGTTGGCGAGCCCCGACTTACCCGCACCGGACGAGGTTGCCACGAGCCGACCCGAGCCGCGCTCGACCATGTGCGGGACGACAGCGCGGAACGTGTTGAAGACACCCGTCAAGTTGACGGCGAGCATGTCGTCCCACTGGTCGCGGCGCAGCTCGGTCATCGGGTTGAAACCGCAGATCCCGGCGTTGGCGATGGCGATGTCGAGACGGCCGAGCTCCGCGACCGTCCGCGCCGCGGCGGCTTGCATCGCCTGGTCGTCGCGCACGTCGGCAGTGATCGCCAGCCCCTTCCCGCCGAGCTTCTCGATGAGCTGAACGGTCTCGGTGAGATCGTCCTCGGTCGACATCGAATAGTGGACCGACGCGATGTCGTCGCAGATGTCCACGGCGACGACGTCGGCACCCGCCTCCGCCAGCGCCAGCGCGTGCGCACGACCCTGTCCACGTGCGGCCCCTGTGACCAGAGCGACCCGTCCGCTGAGCTCCCCCATTCGCATCTCCTCTCATCGAACGAGCCCATGGAGGGTCGCGCTCCCAACGAACGACGGCGGTCCCCCCACGAGATGTGCGCCCGACAATGCGAGCAGCAGATTAGGTCGCCTGAATCCACCTGTCAACGCCGGTGCGGCGCCCGTCGAACACGGGCCGGATCAGTGCCAGCGGACGGTCTGGTCGAGCAGCGAACCGAACTTGCGCTCGCAGTACGCAAGGCTCAGCTCGAGGTGCTGGCGCAGGACCGACTCGGCCTTCTTGGCGTTGCCATCCGTGACGGCCTTGAGAACGGCGCGGTGCGCAGCGACCACCTCGCCCTTCACCTCGCCGACCGCGACGACCTCGCCGAACGGAATCGAACTGATCCAGTGGTTGCCGCGCAGGTACAGGTACAGGGCCTTGTTGTCGCCGAGCCACGCAACCGCGTCGTGGAACGCGACGTTGGCGGCCATGTACGCATGACCGTCGTGTTCGGGGATGGACGCTTCGAGCTCGACGGCGGCGCGCAGCGCGGCGATCCGGTCGCCGTCACGCCGATTCGCCCCGATCGCTGCGATCGGCGGCTCGACGACGATGTTCGCTTCCATCAGCTCGCGGTATGTGCCGCCGTTCATGCGCAGGAACAACGACCACATCCCTGCGTAGTGGCTGATGTCCGGATCGCGCACGATCGGGCCGCCACTCGGCCCGGTGCGCACCTCGAGCACACCACTCAGCTCGAGGATGCGGAACGCCTCGCGCAGCGAGCCCCGACCCGTGTTCAGCTCGTCCATCATCACGACCTCGGATTCGAGCGAATCGCCATCGCGCATGTGTGACGACGTGATGCGGTCGACGAGCGAGCGGGCGATCGACTCGGAGCGCTTCAACTGACGTACTGGGCGCTTCACACGAAGCGACTCATGAGGTTGCCTGCCTTGTCACTCGATGAATCCAGAGTTGTGTTCGCCGTGCTGCGCGAAAGATAGCAGATGGTCGTCTCCGGACCCTGCAGGCCGCGTATGTGCCGATGTCCGCCGTCGGCGTCCCCCGCGGCCCGTCCGCGACGGCGTCTGAGGGGATTCCTGCGCTCTAGTCGCCTAGATCGATTTGTAAACGCGTCCAAACTGGTCCACAATGTGAACGCGGCGTGCTGGTTGAACGTCCCCTCGCTGTGCCGGCGAGGGGAGCACGCCGTCGTCGTATCCGTCAGGAGGCAACAATGACCAACGAGGGGCACGCGGCAATCGAGGTCCATCCCGAAACGGGGGTGAAGTCGTTCCACACGCGGGCGGCGAAGGAGAGTGGCAATGCGGCCGGACCTGGGTACGCCGTCGTTCGTGACGAACGCCTGACCACGCTGCCGTCGCAGTCGGCGGGCGCCCAGTTCGACGCGGAGGAGCAGGCGAGATACCGCGCGTTCAAGGAGGCGCGTCGCGGCGCGGCCGACTACGTGACGATGGACGGGCAGTTCACCAAGTACCTGGAGGATGTGCACGCGGCGGATCCCCTGCCGCGCGACGCGCTGACGGACGAGTGCGACATCGTGGTGGTCGGCGCAGGGTTCGCCGGGCTGCTGTTGTGGTACAAGCTCCGTGAGGCCGGCTTCACGGACGTGCGCTTCTGCGAGAAGGGCGGTGATGTCGGCGGCACCTGGTACTGGAACCGATATCCCGGAATCGCCTGCGATGTCGAGGCGTACAGCTACCTGCCGCTGCTGGAGGAGATGGGTTATGTGCCGTCGATGAAGTTCGCGTCGGGCTTCGAGATCCTCGAGTACTGCCAGAAGATGGCGGAGGAGTTCGGGTTCTACGAGCGCTGCCTGTTCAACACCACGGTCGAGCGGACGGTCTGGGACGAGACCGCAGGACGCTGGACGGTCTGCACCGATCGCGGCGACGCGATGCGCTCCCGTTTCGTGATCCTCGCCAACGGCATCCTCACGAGCCCAAAGCTGGCCCGCATCGCAGGGATGGAGACCTTCGAGGGCGACGCGTTCCACACGTCGCGCTGGAACTACAACGTCAGCCTTGCTGGCAAGCGCGTCGGGATCATCGGCACCGGCGCGACCGCCGTGCAGGCCGTCCCGGAGCTCGCCAAGGTCGCCGGTGAGCTGTACGTGTTCCAGCGCACGCCGTCCACCGTCGACGTGCGCGACCAGCGCGAGACCACGCAGGAGGAGATGGACGCGTGGGCGGGGGAGCCCGGCTGGGCGAGAGCGCGACGGGCACGCTTCGCGAAGATCTCCGCAGGCCGCTCGGCGATGAAGGCGAATGACGACTACCTCGCCGGCAAGGTGGCCGACTTCAAGGAGCGCAAGGAGCATGCGCACGAGCTCACTCCGGCCGAACTGATCCAGAAGCAGCTGGAGACGAACTTCAGGATCATGGAGCAGATCCGGGCCCGCGTCGACGCGATCGTCGAGGACCCGGCGACAGCCGCCGCGCTCAAGCCGTACTACCCGTACGGCTGCAAGCGCCCGACGTTCCACGACGAGTACCTGCCGGCGTTCAACAAGCCCAACGTCCACCTCGTCGACACCGCACCGACGGGCGTCACCCAGATCAACGCGCGCGGCGTCGTGCACGACGGCGTCGAGTACCCGCTGGACGTGCTGATCTACGCCACCGGCTTCCAGTGGATGGCGACGTCGACGTTCAACATGATCACGGGACGCGGCGGGCGCTCGCTGAGCGAGAAGTGGCAGACCGACGGGACACGAACGTTCCTCGGCCTGCACAGCCGTGGCTTCCCGAACCTGTTCATCGTCACGGGCCCGCAGGGTGGTGGTGGCAGCTTCAACTTCACCGACGCCATCGACCAGCACGGCAACTACATCGTCTGGATGTTGACGACGATGCGCGACAGGGGCATCGAGATCGTCGACGTCGAGCAGTCAGCAGAGGACGACTACGCCGAGCACTGCCGCGTCGCCGACATCAACACCTCGCCGCTGCGCGACTGCCTCTCGTACTACAACGGCCACGGCAACGCCCAGCCTGGCAGCCTCGGCTACTACGGCGGCGCGATGTGGCAGCAGATCCGTGCTGCCGCCCAGGAAACCCTTGCGCCGTACGTCTTCGAACACGATGTCGCGCCGGTGAGCTGAAGCGCTACGTCCCGCGGGCCATCGACACGGCTCACGACTGTCCACGCGTCACCGCGTGCGGCGGTCGCGCTTGGCGCTGTACATCGCCTGGTCGGCCTGTCGGAGGAGGTCGTCGGACTGTTGGTGGATGCCGTTGGGGTCGAAGTCGGTGATGCCGACACTGGCGCCGACCTGGATGGTGGATCCTTGCGGGAGGGTGATGGTCAGGGCGATCGTGTCGGTGAGCCGTTCAGCGATCAACCCGGCACACTGGAGGAGTGAGATGACCACGAACTCGTCGCCTCCGATCCTGCCGACCGTGGTGTCGTGTCGTTCAGCGACCCGCTCCCCCGCCACCGCCGCGACGGCACCGTGGTTATGCCCGGGCATGTGGGCACCGTCTACCAGTCGCTGAACTTCGTCTACACCGGGCGCACCAGCGCGCACTCGATCACGATCCTGCCTGACGGGTCGGTGATCCACGGCCGGGCGCTCGCGAAGATCCGCGCCCAGCACACCGGTCACCGCTACGCCGAACGTGTCCTCGAGCACCTCGGCGCCGTCGCGATCACCGAAGCTGACGATCCGGTGCTGTGGCTGCGCCAAGCGCTGACGTCGATCGGAGCGGTCAACGTCCGCCATCCCGGCAACCACCGCTACTGCCTGACCCTCGGCGGGCGCCGCAACGCGGGTCACCTCGCGCTCACCGCTGATCGGGGCCGGCCGACCAGGGCCGCCTACCAGCCTGAACTGGCCGTCTTCGACCTCGGCGCCGGCCGATGATCGCGCCTGGTCGCCTGGGACCGGTTCGGCTCGCGTCGCGCCGGTCGTAGGGTGGGAGGATGACCGCCGTCATGGAGGCACGGATCGGTGACCGCGACTGGTGTGCGGCCCGGTTGGCGGCCGGTGACACGGTGGCGGCGATCGGGCAGGCAGCCGGGGTGAGCCGCCAGACGGCCAGCGCCTGGTTGAAGCGGCACGGGCTGCACGCCAACCATCAGCCGCGAGCACGGCCCCACGCCGCGCAGCTGGCGGCGGACTACGAACGAACCCGCTCGATGCGCACCCTGGCCACCGAGTACGCGATCTCGCCGGCGGTGATGCGCACCTGGTTGTTCGAGGCGGGTGTGGACCCGCTCGGCACGGCAGGCCGCCCTGCAGTCGTCGTGGACGTCGCCCACGTGCGGGAGCGGCGGGCGCGTGGCGAAACCTGGGCGGCGATCGCCGAGGAGCTCGGCGTGTCGGTGAACACGCTGCGCCGCCGGGCCGACCGTACGGAGTGACGACAGCCGCACACTTCCGTACAGGCATCCGCCCCGCTTCGCCCCTCGGCCGGGGGTGGGCCGAGGAGCGAACCATGGGGCTCAGGGGCTCAGTTGGTGTCGGTGGCCGGTTCGGATTCGTCGGCGTTGCGGGGCTTGGCGAGGAAGTCGACCCGGCGGGCGTGGACCTTCAGGTCGTAGCGCTTGGGGCCGGTGTCGGGTTCCCATTCGCTGACTCGCAGCTCGCCTTCGACGCCGATCTGGCGGCCCTTGTGGACGTGTTGGGCGACGGCTTCGGCGGTGCGTCCCCAGGTGACGACGGGGATCCATTCGACGTTGTCGTCGGTTCCGTCGACGGCGACGGTGATCTCGCAGACCGGTGTGCCGTTGGTGGTGTAGCGCAGTTCTGGTTGCCGGCCGACCCGGCCGATCACTGTGACGTTGTTCATTTTTGCTGGTCCTTCCTGGTTGGTGTCCCCCGGTGTTGGCGGGGTGGTTGTTGTGAATGAAGCGTCGTCAGCGCTCGACGTCGTGTCCACTGGTGGAGGCGGGAATCCCGGTGTGAGCGCAGCGGCGACAGCCAGGAGCCGGGATTGGTGCTGGGAGCCGGTTGACACGAACGCGTCGAGCGGTGTCGATGATTCGTGCCAAACAAGCACCCCGGCAGAACCGGTGATCCGTGACCCTGGTGGCAACGGTGAACGGCGTCATCGTCATCGCTCGAACCTCGGCTGTTGGTCGCTGCTGGCGCTGTGCTGCGCGCGGACGTGGTGTTGAAGTTCGCTGCGTTCGTTGACGGCCAGGCTGCGCATCGTGTCGAGCCATGCGGACAGTCGGGTCGGGTCGACGTGGCCGGGTTCGGCTGTGAACGTCGGGTACTTGCCGTCTTTGGCGTAGGCGTGACGGGGTTCGATTTCGATGGTGGTGTCGTCGATGCGGGCGACGAGGGTGACGCCATTGAACTGGCCGATGTCGTGTCGCCGGGTCGCGTGCCGGTTTGCGGGGTTGAGGCTGAACTCGTTGATCGCGGCAGCCCACGCCTGGGCACCTTTGGCCCGGTTGCCCCATACGACGGCTCCGGGTTTGTAGCGGTCGTAGGCGCCGGTCCAGGCGAAGCGTTCCGCGATGGGTGGTTGCCGGTCCCCGAACACCGGGTGCCCGGCGGTGGCGACAACGGGCTCGACCGGTGTCGCTGTGGCGGCGGCTTGTTGTTCCTGCTGGTCTGGTTCGGGTGTGGGCATGAGCTCGGCGCGCAGCCGGTCGCGGCGGTGGCGTGTCTCGAGCAGCTCTGCTCGTCGAGGGAACTCGGCCGGTACTGGGCGGGCCCGTTCGGCGTCGATCTGCCGGCGTGCCCGGTCGATCTGTTCGACTTGTTCGGCGCGGAGTGCGGGGATCCGGTGGTGGAGGTTGAGGATCCGTTGGCCGAGGCCGCGTCCTTCGTCGTCGGGGTGTAACCGGTCACCGTCGATCCGTGTGCCGATGCCGGTTCCGGGGATGTCGAGGCGGATCCCGTCGGCGCGGTGCGCCTGGTAGGCGATCCCGGCGAGGTGGAGGGTGGTGTGCTGGTTCCAGCGCAGCGCCAACAGTTGTTGTCCGACGGCGGCGGGGTCGGTGTCGTGGGGGTGGAGGGTGTCGATGATTCGTGCCAAACAAGCACCCCGGCAGAACCGGTGATCCGTGACCCTGGTGGCAACGGTGAACGGCGTCATCGTCAT
>JBBQTN010000178.1:0-11069 GCA_038213195.1 Acidimicrobiales bacterium
GATGGCCCGCTGGCGCGGGCGGTGCGGCAAGGCGCCATCTGCTACCTCGACGAGGTGGTCGAAGCGCGCAAGGACACGACCGTCGTCGTGCACGCACTGACCGACCACCGGCGGATCCTGCCGATCGAGAAGACGGCCGAGCTGCTCGAGGCGCACCCCGACTTCCTCCTCGTCATCTCCTACAACCCCGGATATCAGAGCGTCGTCAAGGACCTCAAGCCGTCGACGCGGCAGCGCTTCGTCAGCCTCGACTTCGGCTATCCGGCCGTCGAGGTCGAAGCCGAGATCATCGCCCACGAGGGCGGCGCCGACGCCGACCTCGCCGAGCGCCTCGCGCTGATCGGTCAGAAGACCCGCAACCTGCGCGAGCACGGGTTCGAGGAGGGGGTCAGCACGCGGCTGCTGATCTACGCGGCGCGCCTCGTCGTCGGCGGGATCGAGCCGCGGCGCGCCTGCGACGTGGCGATCGTCCGTGCGATCAGCGACGACGTCGACATCCAGCGCGCCGTCGCCGAGATCGTCGACGTGCTCCTGCCGTGACCGACGAGCACGGCGGATCTTCGCCCCGAGCCGTCGAGTTCACCGAGGTCCAGCGCGTGCTCGGCCTGTTCGCCGACGGGATCGCCGGCGTGGCGACGCAGCTGGAGCCGGCCGACGATCCGCACGACGTCTGGCCGTGGGCCACGACCCTCCCCGACGGCCCGATCGTGCACCTCCCCGCCACCATCGACGCCTTCGCATCGAGCCGCGACAACCGCGGCGCCTACCGGGCGTCGGTGCTGCACCAGGTCGGCTTCGCCCAGTTCGGCACGCTCGACTTCACCTCGGCGCAGCTGGACGGCTCGCCACCCCGGGCCGACGATGATGATGGGCCGCCGGCGGACGCCGCGTCGGGCGAGCAGCGATCCGAACTGCACGAGGTGTTCGGCCGGGCCCGTCAGCCGGCGCTCGCGCGCGAGGTGTTCACGATGCTGGAGGACCTGCGCATCGATGCCTCGACGCGGCGCCGCTACCCGGGTGCCCGCGCCGACCTCGACCGGGTCCTCGGCGTGGCCCGCGATGCCCGATGCGCGCCGCAGGATCTCGACCGGCCGAGCCGGCTGCTGGAGACGCTGAAGCTGCGCTCCCTCGGCGCCGGCCGCGCCGACCTCACCCACCACGTCGCGGCCGGCGACCGGACCGCGGTCGAATGGATGGTCGCCCGCGCCGAGTCGCTCGAGGCGCCCGCAGCGACGGTCTACGACACCGTGCGCGCCGCGCTGGCGATCTGCGCGCTCGTCGACGGTGCCGACGTCGAGGAAGCGGACGCCACCTACGCCGGCATCGTCACCGACAGCACCGACGCGGGTTCGGGCGGCGATGCCGATCCTTCCGAGGATGCCGAGGGCAAGCCGGACGAGGCCGGCCAGCCGCCGAGCGTCGGCAAGGAGGACCACGGCGCCGACACCGCAGAGCTCGGCGGGCAGCCGGCCGATGTGCTCGCCCACGAGCGCCAAGAGGCAGAGGAGGAACCGGATCCGGACGCCGACGGACGGCCCGGCCGGCCGGCGCGTGTGGCGACCACCGACGTCGACGGGGCGCGGGTGTACTTCTACGACGAGTGGGACTACCTCCGTCGCGCGCACCTCGTGGCGTGGTGCCGGGTCATCGAACGCCGGCTCAACGGGGACGACTTCGCGTTCATCGGCGACGTCCGTCGCCGGTACTCGATCCTCGCCAGCCGCCTCCGCCGCCAGTTCGCGTTCATCCGGCCGACAGGCTGGGTCCGCGTCCACCGGTCCGACGACGGCGACGAGCTCGACCTCGACGCGGTGATCGAGGCCGTCGTCGACCGGCGGACGGGCCACGCCGCGAACGAGCGTCTGCACATCCGCCGCGACCGCGCCGCGCGTGACGTCGCCACGGCGTTCCTCGTCGACCTCAGCGCATCGACCGGCTCGGCGATCGCGCCCCCCGAGGCGACACCGTTCGAGCATGTGGACCCCGCCGATCCGCAGTACCGGTTCGCGGCGACCGATCCGTGGGACTTCGACCCGCCGTCACCGGAGTCGCAGCGCCGGGTGCTCGACATCGCCAAGGAGTCCGTCGCGCTGATGTGCGACGCACTGCAGCTGCTCGGCGATCGGCACGCGGTGTACGGCTTCTCGGGCGAGGGCCGCGACAAGGTCGAGTTCCACGTCGCCAAGGAGTTCAACGACCGCACCTCACCGGCGACGTGGGCCGCGCTGGCGGCGATGCAGCCGCGCCGCTACACGCGGATGGGCCCTGCGATCCGCCACGCCACGGCGAAGATCGCGGCGCAGCAGGCCAAGACCAAGCTGCTGATCGTGATCTCGGACGGCTACCCGCAGGACGTCGACTACGGGCCGGACCGCGCCGACAAGGAGTACGGGCTGCAGGACACCGCCCGGGCGTTGCAGGACGCGACCGACGCCGGCATCGCGACGTACTGCGTGACGATCGACCCTGCCGGCCACGACTACCTCCGGCGGATGTGCGCAGACCAGAGCTACATCGTCATCGACGACGTGCCCTCGCTGCCGGGTGAGCTGGCCAAGCTGTACGGGTCGCTGGCGACGCACTCGAAGCGTCGCGCCGAGCAGGACTGAACACCGAGCCACCACGCCGATCAGCGCGGCCGGCGCGCCGCAGGATCAGCGCGGCGGGAGCGCCGCAGGATCAGCGCGGCCGCAGGAGCGCGTCGAGCAGTTCGTCGGCGGCGGTCCAGGGGTCGAGCCGTCCGGACGCGACACCGGCTTCGAGCCGGCGCCACTCGTCGGCGCCGACGCCGTCGTGGGCGAGTCGCTCGAGGCGGCCCACGACGATGCGGTGCAGACCGTCGAGGCGGCGCGCAGCACGCCGGCGTTCGAGCTCGCCCGACAGCGTGATCAGCTCGCGGTGGCCGAGCACGGCGTCCCACACCTCGGCGACGCCGAAGCCGCTCGTCGCCACCGCGGCGACCACCGGCGGCCGCCAGCCATCAGCGGAGCGATCGGCGAGGTCGATCATCTGCTCGAGGTCGCGACGGGTCTGGTCGACGCCGTCGCGGTCGGCCTTGTTGATCACGAACACGTCGGCGATCTCCAGCAGCCCGGCCTTGCTCGCCTGCACCGCGTCGCCCCACCCGGGGTTGACGACGACGACGGTGGTGTCCGCGCTCCCGGCGATCTCGACTTCGACCTGGCCGACGCCGACGGTCTCGATCAACACCCACGGCCACGCCGCGGCGTCCAGCAGCTTGACCGCTTCGGGGGTGGCCAGCGACAGGCCGCCGAGATGCCCGCGGGTCGCCATCGAACGGATGAACACGCCGTCATCTGTGGCATGGTCCTGCATCCGCACCCGGTCGCCGAGGATCGCCCCTCCGGTGAACGGCGACGTCGGATCGATCGCGAGGACGGCCGCGCAGGAGCCAACGGCGCGCAGCCGGGCGACGATCGCCGATGTCAGCGTGCTCTTGCCGGCGCCCGGGGCACCGGTGAGACCGACTGTGTAGGCGCGACCGGCGAGCGGCGTCGCGAGGGCGGCGACGCGGCGCGCCCCGTCGCCGCCGCGCTCGACCGTCGACAGCAGCCGGGCGAGCGCCGGCCGGTCACCCCCACGGGCGGCGTCGAAGAGTGACTCGATGGACTGCGTCGCGACGACGCCAGGCGGTTCAGCGGGACCGGCCACAGGCTCAGTCGATGTTGACGACGTCGGTGAAGCCGTCGATGCGGTCGCGCATGATCCGCTCGATCCCGGCCTTCAACGTCTGGGTGCTCGCAGGGCAGGCGCCGCACGCGCCGACCAGGCTGACGGTGACGACACCGGTCGCCTCGTCGACGTCGCGAAGCTCGATGTCGCCGCCGTCGGCCTGCAGGGCAGGCCTGATGACTTCGATGGTCTCGAGGACTTGTGCGCGCATGCGGGCGAGGTTCCTGACGACGGGGGCGACGGCCATTGAACCAGCCGCGGTCCTACGATTGCGACATGTCAACGCCGCGAGCGGTGGGTCGGATCCCGGACGGGCGTCGACGGCCCGATAACCGGCCCGACGACCGGCCGGACGTGGTGGGAGGCGGGTCGCTGGCTCCGGTGGGCGCGGTGTGCGCCACGGGCCGGCACGAATCGCGCCCACGTCGGCCGGCTGGGCGCGGTGTGTGCCACGGGCCGGCACGAATCGCGCCGAGCCCGGTGGGCGCGGCGTGCGCCACGGGCCGGCACGAATCGCGCCCACCTCGCCCGGCTGGGCGCGGTGGGTGCCACGGGCCGGCACGAATCGCGCCCAGCCCGGCGGGGTGCCCGGCGTGACCGGGGCGGTGATCCTCGCCCATCAGGGTGGCTGGGACGAGATGCTGATGGTGCTCGGCCCGATCGGGTTGATGGCCGGGCTGTTGCGCCTGGCGAAGCGCCGGGTCGAGGCCCGCCAGCTCGCCGACGCCGCCGCCGGCAGCTCGGCTGACGATCCGGCGGGGACGGGAACGCAGCAGGGGATCGTCAGCGCGATGGACGCCGCGCCGACCCTGACCCAGAACCCTGCCAGCGGCTCGCCGGGAGCTGACGACCCCGGCTGATCCGGTCGGCGCGACCGCTCAGGCCGGCACCCGCGAGATGTCCGCACCCAGCGAACGGAGCCGGCCGACCAGATCGTCGTAGCCGCGGTCGACGTGGTGCACACCGGTGATCGTCGTCTCGCCGTCTGCCGCGAGCCCGGCGACGACGAGCGCCGCCCCGGCGCGGATGTCGGGGGCACGCACCGGCGCTCCGCTGAGGTGGGCGACCCCGCGGACGACGGCATGGTGCCCGTCGGTGCGGATGTCGGCGCCGAGCCGCTGCAGCTCCTCGACGTAGCGGAAACGGCCCGGGTAGAGGTTCTCGGTGACGATGCCGACGCCGTCGGCGACGCACAGCATCGTCGTGATCAGCGGCTTGTAGTCGGTGGCGATCCCCGGGTACGGCAGGGTGGCGACGTCGATGCTGGTCAGCCGGCCGGCGCCGACGGGTGACCACACCGCAAGGCTGCCGCCGACGTCGGTGATCGTCAGCCCCATCTCCTGGAAGCGCCGCAGCAACGTCTCCATGTGCTCGTGGCGCGCCCCGCGCAGCACGATCTCACCGCCGGTGATCGCTGTCGCGGCGAGGTAGGTCGCCGCCTGGACGCGATCGGCGACGACCTCGTGGTCGGTGGCGTGCAGCGCGCCCGGCTCGACGCCATGCACGACGAGCGTCGACGAGCCGGCGCCCTCCACCTCGGCGCCCATCCCGACGAGCATCGCGCACAGGTCGGCGATCTCCGGCTCACGCGCCGCGTTGTCGATGACGGTCGTGCCCTTGGCGTGCACGGCCGCGGTGAGGATGTTCTCGGTCGCGCCGACGCTCGGGAACTCGAGGGTGATGTCGGCTCCGTGGAGGCGGTCGGCCGTGGCTTCGACGTAGCCGTGGCGGATCGCGAACTCGGCGCCCATCGCCTCCAGCCCGCGCAGGTGCATGTCGATCCGGCGGCTACCGAAGTCGTCGCCGCCCGGCAGCGAGAGCCTGACCGTTCCGTAGCGCCCGAGCAGCGGGCCGAGCACGTTGATCGAGGCGCGGATCCGTTCGACGAGCTCGTACGGCGCCACAGGGCTGATCGCCCCGCTGTTGACCAACGTCAGCTCACCCGTCCGGCGCGACGTGCTGGTGATCCCGATCGCGGCGAGCAGGTCGCCCATGATCGCGACGTCGGCGATCGCCGGCACGTTGGTCAGGGTGTACTCGCCCTCGGCGAGCAACGTGATCGCCATCAGCTTCAGCACAGAGTTCTTGGCGCCGGGGACGACGACCTCGCCGCTCAGCGGGCCGCTGCGATGTACGACGATCCGGTCCTCGGGGGCGCCGGACGCCGGGCTGCTGAAGGTCACGGCCGACCAGTATGCCCTGGATCGGGTGCGCCGTCGGCGACCCTCGCCCGATCGCACGCGCCGGTAGCGTCTGGCCGGATGTCGGGCCAGCGAGTGCTCACTCGGGTGCTCGCCCCCGGGTCCGACGAAGCGCGGCTCGCGGCCGAGCCGCGTGACGACTTCGTCGCCGAGCGGGAGGTCGCGCCGGGTCGGTTCGCTCAGGAGGCGGGACCGCTGACGACCTATGAACGGACGCTGATCTGCGACGACGGCACCGTGCGGGAGACGATCCGCTACCGGCTGGTGATCCCCTGGTTCGGCTGGCTGTTCGCGCTACCCGTGCGCAGCGCGCTGCGCCACCCGCGGCCGGCGGGTGCGCCGATGCCGTGGTGGTCGCCGCCCGATCGGCTGACGGCGACCCAGGCACGGATGCTCGGCCTGCTCGCCGCAGCCTCGCTGTCGGCTGCGTTCGCCAACACGTTGTTCACCCAGACCGTCAACTTCGCCGCCGACGGTTTCGGGATCACCAAGGCCGGGCAGGGCGTCGGCGGCGTGATCGTGCGCCTCGGGGTGATCATCGCCGTGCCGTTCGCGATCCTCGCCGACCGCCTCGGACGGCGGCGGATGATCGTCCTCACCGCCTGGCTGGCGCCGCTGTTCTGCCTGCTCGGCGCCGCGTCACCGAACTTCTGGGCGCTCGTCGCGACGCAGTCGATCGCCAGGCCGATCGGCCTCGCGCTGGCCCTGCTGATCGGCATCGTCGCGACGGAGGAGATGCCGCGAAGCAGCCGCGCGTACGCGCTGAGCGTGCTGGCGATGGCCAGCGGCCTCGGTGCCGGCGTGGCGGTGATGGCGCTGCGCCTCGCCGACCTCGGATCGAACGGGTGGCGGCTCGTCTACGTGGTGTCGATGCTGTGGTTCCTGACGGCGTGGGACCTCCAGCGCGGGCTGACGGAGACGGAGCGGTTCTCCGCCCACCACGCCACGTCGCTGATCGAGGGGACGGTGGCCAGCCCGCGCCTGGACCGCTCGCGGTTCGTGGTGATCTGCGTCGTCGCGATCGCCTCGAACCTCTTCGTCGCGCCGGCCTCGTTCTTCCAGAACCGCTACCTCGACGACGTACGCCACTACAGCGGTGGAGGGATCGCGCTGTTCACGATCTGCACCGCGACACCGGCCGGGATCGGGCTCGTCGCCGGCGGCAAGCTCGCCGACGCGGTCGGCCGGCGTGTCCTGCTGGTGGTCTGCCTGCCGCTGGCGACTCTGTTCCTGGTCGGCGCGTTCACCGTCGGCGGTCCGCTGATGTGGGCGGCGGCGTTCCTCGGCGGGGTCACCGCAGGGCTCGCCTACCCGGCCTTCACCGTCTACCGCACCGAGCTGTTCCCGACGGGCAACCGGGGCCGGGCGAACGGGTGGATCACCGCCGTCTCGCTCGCCGGCAGCAGCGCAGGGCTGTTGCTCGCCGGCTACCTGCTCGACCGCAATTGGAGCTACGGCAAGGTGATGGCGTTGATGGGGATCGGCCAGCTGATCGCCGCCGTCGTCGCGTTCGCCGCCTACCCGGAGACCGCGCACGTCTCGTTGGAGGACCTCAACCCCGAGGACGCCGTGTGACGCCGGCGATCCAGGCCTTCGTCAGCTCTGCGATCTTCTGGTCGGCGCCGCGCAGCTCATGGGTCTTGCCCTCGAGCCACTCATGCGTGACCGGCCCGGGGATCGTCGCGGTCCAGGCCGTCAGCTCGTCGGGGGAGCCGAACGCGTCGCGGGTGCCGCTGATGAACAGGCACGGCACGGCGAGGCGCGGGAAGTGCTCGACGCGCAGGGTGTCCGGCTTGCCCGGCGGGTGCAGCGGGTAGCAGATCAGCACGAGTCCCTTGGCGGCAAGTGGGTGCTCGGCGTCGCCGACCGCCAACGAGCAGATCCGCCCACCCATCGACCGGCCACCGAGGATCAGCCCGCCCCTGCGCAGCGGTGCCGCCTGGTCGCGCACCGCCTGCAGCAGCACCGGCGGCCGATCGGGCGCCTTGCGTCCTGCCAGCCGGTACGGGAAGTCGGCGCGCACGCAGCGCATCGGGACCACGGCGCGCTCGATCGCGACGAGGCTGGGATGGCTCGACGTCGATCCTGCACCCGGGAACAGCAGCAGCGAGGTCATTGGACGTGCGCGGTGAGCAGGATCCGGCGGGCTTCGCTGAGCTTGTCGATCTCCTCGGCGGCGCCCTCGTGCTCGGCGCCGTGGTCGGGGTGGACCTCGCGAACACGCAGCCGGAACTGGGTCATCACCTGCTTCTTGGTGATCTTGGCGGTGCCGAGTGGGAAGCCGAGGTACTCGAGTGCCCACGCCCGCGGATCGGCCATGGTCGCCAGGGCTGCACTCGCCGATCCGGCCAGGTTGGCGACGAACGAAGGACCGATCGGGCCCTGCCAGCGCAACGCCTTGTGCAACACCGGGTTGAGGCCGCGGCGGACGTCGAGGCTGAGCCGCTCGACGGCGTAGATCGCGCCGAGCACCTGGACGAGCGGGCTGCCCCTCGCTTCGAGGCTGAAGTGGACGTTGTCGCCGTCACCCTGCATCGTGTGCACGCTCGCGGCGAGGCCGTGCCGGTCGACCTGGTAGCGGTGCTGGAGTCGCGGTTGGACGACGCGATCGCCGCGGCTGACCTGGTCGAGCAGACGGTGGACGTCCGGCACGAGGTCGTTATCGATCTCGTGCACGTGCTTGGCCAGCACAGCACCGAGCAGCAGCCCACCGAAGCCCGGGATCGGGTCGACGGGGAGCACCAGATGCCCGAGCGCCACCCGGCGCGTGGGCGTGACCGGACGCGAGTGCCACACCTCGAGCTCGGCCAGCAACATGCGTCCGGCACGATACCGGGGCGCTCCGCGACGCGCCCGGCGCCACCGACTACCGTGCGCGATGTGGTCGGTGAACCGCCGCGGGACGACGACGTCGGCGTCGACGACGGCATCCGCGTCGACGACACCGGCCCCGGCCCCGACAACGACGACGACGACGACGACGTGGAGGTGCTCCAGGGTGGGGTCGCCAACGCCGGCGCCGTCGTGCGCGCCGGCGGGCACGTGCTGCGGCCGGCCAACCCGAACACCGCGACGATCCACGCCTTCCTCGGCCACCTGCGCGACGCCGGGTTCAGCGGGGCGTCCGACCCGGTCGGTGTCGATCCCGACGGCAGGGAGCGGCTCGGGTTCATCCCCGGTGAGGTGCCGATCCCCCCGTACCCGGCGTGGGCCCAGTCCGATGAGTCGCTGGCGTCGATCGCCCGCCTGCTCCGCCGGTACCACGACGCCGCCGCCGGCTACGTCCCGGCGCCGGACGCAACGTGGAGCGACGAGATGCTCGACCCGGACCCGGTCGCCGCCGGCCCGCTCGTCGTCTGCCACAACGACGTCTGCCTGGAGAACGTGGTGTTCCGGGACGGGATCGCGGTGGCGCTGCTCGACTTCGACTTCGCCGCGCCCGGCCGCCCATTGTTCGACCTGGCGACGATGGCGCGGATGTGCGTCCCGATCGATGACGAGACGCGGGTCCGGTTCGGCTGGCGACCGAGCGATCAGGCCGCACGCCTGCGACTCGTCGCCGACGCCTACGGCGCCACCGCGGCCCAGCGGGCGAGCTTCTTCGCAATCCTCGCCGAGACCATCGCACGCGGCGGCGCGTTCGTGCGCCGCCGCGTCGCGGCAGGCGATCCGACCTTCATCGAGATGTGGGAGTCGATGGGCGGCCAGGCCCGGTTCGACCACCGGCGCGAGTGGTTCGAACAACACGCGGCCCGGTTCCGCGACGCGCTCGACTGATCGCCAGACTGGCGTCATGCAGATCGATCGCGACGGCACACAGCTCCACTACGACGTCACCGGGAGCGGGCCGACGCTGCTGCTGACCCACGGCTTCACCGCGTCGTCGCACATGTTCTCCGGCAACATCACCGCGCTGTCGCGCAACAACACCGTGATCACGTGGGACATGCGCGGGCACGGCCGCAGCGACTACCCGGCCGATCCCGCCGCGTACACGCCGGCGCTTGCGGTGGCGGACATGCTCGCCCTGCTCGACGCCGTGGGTGTCGAGCGCGCCGTCATCGCCGGGCACTCGCTCGGTGGCTTCCTGTCGCTGGTGTTCAACGTCGCCCATCCCGACCGCGTCGCCGGCCTCGTGCTGATCGACACAGGGCCCGGTTACCGCAAGGCCGAGGCCCGCGCCGGGTGGAACGAGATGGCCGAGCAGTTCGCGAACGGGTTCGAGACGCGCGGCCTCACGGCGCTCGGCAGCAGCGACGAGGTGGCCGCCGACGTCCATCGCAACGCCACCGGTCTGGCGCTGGCGGCACGCGGCATCCTCGCCCAACGCGACGCCGCGGTCATCGACTCGCTTCCCGGCATCACCGTCCCGACGTTGGTGATCGTCGGCGACGAGGACACGCCGTTCCTCGCCGGGTCGAGGTACATGGCGGCGAAGATCCCCGGGGCGCAGCTCGCGGTGATCACTGCCGCGGGGCACGCGCCGAACATCGTCCAACCGTCCGTCTTCGACCAGATCGTCACCGACTTCCTCGCCACCGTGCCCGCTTCCTGAGCGCGCCCGTCGCGGGCGCGCCGTGGCTCAGACGAACGGGCGGAGGAGGTCGTGCAGTTCCCCCGCCACCTCGGCGGCGGTCTCCTCGTCGGGCTCGTCGCCTTCCGTGAGCGCGTCCGCGAGCTCGTCGGCCAGTTCGCAGGTGCGCTCCCACAGCGGCCGCTCGACGCCGTACGGCGGGTTGGTCGGCTCTGCCATGTCCAACGCCTTCATCAGCTCCTGCAGCCCGTCGGCGTCGAGCGGGTTCTTCTGCAGCCGTTCGCCGGCGAGGAAGAAGGTGGTCAACGTCTCGAACGGGAGTTGCTCGGCACCGGGTTCCGCCGGCAGCGCGGCGCTGGGATCGGCACGCTCGATGACCGGCTCGGCCGTGGCCCCGCCGGACTCCACTGCATCGAGGATCGCCTCGACGGCCTCCTCGTGCTCGGTCGCCGCGAGCAGCACGTGCACGTTCCAGCTGAACGGCAGGTGCTGGCGCACCAAGAGCGTGCCGACCGCGTGCCGTTCGTCGTCGCTCCACTCGCCGAGGTCGTACTCGGTGGTGATCGTGTCGTCGGCGAGCTCGACCGGCTGCGGCGCGGAGTCTGCGTCGAACACCTCGTCGTCGTCGTCGCTGATCCCGA
>JBBQTN010000179.1:0-11031 GCA_038213195.1 Acidimicrobiales bacterium
CAACGCGAAGTGTCAAGCAGCTACCGAAGTCACTGTCGCCCAGCAACCGAAGTCGCGTCCCGAAACCGTCACCCACCTACCGGAGTCACACCGTCAAGCATGAACCGGAACTGCACAGCCACCCGCTGACCTCCATCACCAGCGCCGACCTGTGGGCCGGCTTCGGCGGATCCGCCCCGCTCGCATCGTCACGGCTCAGACTGGTCGGGGAGGGGGGATTCGAACCCCCGACCTCCTGCTCCCAAAGCAGGAACGCTACCACTGCGCCACTCCCCGGCTCGGGGGATGCTACCGGGCGCAAGGGTGACGGCTACGAGACGTTCCCGTTGGCCAACCGCCGTCACGTCCGGCCAAGATCACGTCGTCGCGCCGGGCGCGGCAAGACGAAGGGAGACGAGGTGGACTTCGAACTGCCTGCCGATCTGGTCGAGTTCCTGGGCCGCGTCGACGCGTTCATCGAGCGAGAGATCCGGCCGTTGGAACAGCAGGACGACAACATCCGCTTCTTCGACCACCGTCGGGAGGACGCGCGCACCGACTGGGAGCGCGGTGGACTGCCGAACGCGGTGTGGGAGGAGTTGCTGCGCGAGGCACGACGTCGGGCAGACGCGGCGGGGATCTTCCGGTACTCCTACCCGAAGGATCTGGGTGGGATGGGTGGCACCAACCTGGGGATGGCCGTGATCCGCGAGCACCTCGCGGCCAAGGGACTCGGACTGCACTGCGACCTGCAGACCGAACACACCGTCGTGGGGAACAACCTCGGCATCCAGCTGATGTTGAACTACGGCACGGAGGAGCAGAAGGCGTACTGGCTGAAGCGGATGACCGAGCACGGCGGTGGCTTCGCGTTCGGGATCACCGAGCTGAATCACGGCTCGGACGCGACCTGGATGGAGACCAAGGCCTACCGCGACGGCGACGAGTGGGTGATCAACGGCAACAAGACGTGGAACACGGGGATCCACAACGCCACCCACGACGTGATCTTCGCCCGCACCAGCGGCGAACCCGGAGACGGGTCGGGCATCACGGCGTTCATCACCCCGACGAACACGCCGGGGTTCGAGATCGTCGAGTTCCTGTGGACGTTCAACATGCCGACGGACCACGCCACCGTGAAGTTCACCAACGTGCGCGTCAACAAGTCGACGATCTTCGGCGAGGAGGGACGCGGGCTGCAGGTCGTGCAGAGCTTCGTCAACGAGAACCGCATCCGCCAGGCGGCATCCTCGCTCGGCGCGGCACAGTTCTGTGTCAACGAGGCGGTCCGCTACGCCAGGGAGCGCAAGCCGTTCGGCAAGCCGTTGGCGACGAACCAGGCGATCCAGTTCCCACTCGTCGAGCTGCAGACCCAGTGCGAGATGCTGCGTACGTTGATCCACAAGACGGCGTGGCAGCTCGACACCGAGGGGGAGTTCTCGGCGTCGGACAAGGTGTCGATGTGCAACTACTGGTCCAACCGGCTGTGCTGCCAGGCCGCCGACCGGGCGATGCAGGTCTTCGGTGGCATGGGCTACAGCCGCCACACGCCGTTCGAGCACATCTACCGTCACCATCGCCGGTACCGGATCACCGAGGGCTCCGAGGAGATCCAGATGCGCCGCGTGGCGGGGTACCTGTTCGGCTTCATGGGCCAGAAGTCGCCGAAGGGCGTCACCACGCCGGCCTGAGAACCCGCTCACGCCGGATCGCGGCACTCCCGTCAGCTCGTCCGCCGCGTCTTCTACGGAGCCCACCGCCGAACCGCACTCCGTCCATCGCCCTTCCCGAACCTCCACGTGACGAATCACGACGATGGCCGGTGTTGCCGAACCTCCACCTGACGAAACGGGGCATGCCGGGCCGGCGATGGTGGACGGACGGACTCGGACCTGACGGAGGCGGTGTGTTGCCGCGTTGGCGGATCTCCACGTGACGGAATGGCAGGTGTCGACCGCTGGAGAGGCTTCGCCACATCTCCACGTGACGAAACGGGCGCGGTTGCCCACCCACCCACGCCGGTTCGGTGGCGAACGAGCCGCTGAGGCAACGACGACGCGTTGCCAGGATCGGCCGCCGCGGCGACGGTTCTCGAACCGACGGCGTGATTCGTCACGTGGGGATTCGGCAACGGCGAGCACGCGGACAGCGACGTTTGCTCGCACTGGTCAGCGACGGTCGTCGGCGCCCCCGTGCACCGACGCAATCGTCACGTGGAGGTTCGGCGAGGACTTCGGCGACGATCGCGGCGACTGCTCGGATCGTCACTCGGCGTCCGCCATCCGCCAGTGGCGCCATCCCCCCACTTCGTCACGTGGCCGTTCGCCACCGGCTCCGCGGCGCACGGCTCCCGTGACAGCACGCCCGGGCTCGGCGACGCGGGTCTTGGTGTGTCAGGGGACGACGACGACGACGACGCTGGGCGCGGTGCGGCGGCGATGTCGAGCACCGCACCGTCAGGCGGTGACGACGATCGAGCCCTGCATCTGCGGGTGGATCCCGCAGATGTAGGTGAACGTTCCCGCAGTGGCGAACGTGTGGCTGAAGGACTTGCCCCCGTCGATGCTGTCGGGGCTGTCGAACGTGTGGCCGTCGGATTGGATGCTGTGTGCCGTGCTGTCGGCATTGGTCCAGGTGACGGAGCCACCAACCTTGATCGACACGCTGGGAGCCTGGAACGAGAAGTCCTTGATCGCGATCGCTTGCGAACCTGCGGCCGGGCCAGGAGCCCCCGTCGTAGCCGGGGCGGCCCCGGTCGCGGCGGTGCCGGCCGGCGCGGCGGCCGCGGGAGCAGCGCTGGTGGCTGTCGAAGCGGTGCCGGCTTGGCTGCTCACCGGGGCGGAGGAGGAGGCGGCACTCGACTTGTGCGCCCAGACGGCGCTGCCGACGATGCCAGCCGCGACGACGACCAGCGCCAGCGCCCCCGCCACTGCCGTGTTGATCACCGGTTGGCGCTTCCAATCCAGCGCCGGCAGGAAGCTGGCGACGAGCACGACGACGGCAACGATCTCGACGATCAGTGCCAGCGCCGCCTGCGGTGACGGTTCGAAGCCCTTCTCGGTGAACCCGAAGATGCCCTTGTCCGTCTCCCGGGTGAGGTAGAAGGCGATCAACGTGCCGGCGGCGACGCCGATGCCGGCCAGCCGCACGAGCACGTCGCGACGCACGAGCAGCGCGGCCGCGACGATCACCGACGCGACCCCGTTGAGCAGGAACGAGCGTCCGAGGTTGGCATTCGGGAACGAGCGGTACCCGCCGCGGAAGTACAGCTCGAGGTGGATCAGCCCGCCGATCAGGATTGCCACTGCGGCGCCGATCCGCATCGCGACCTCCACTGGCGACGAGGCAGCGGTGGACGAGGAGGCGCCGCGAGTCGCGCGGCCACCAGGGTGACGCGCGACCACCGGCACGGTCGGACCGCTCGCCGACTGCGCGGGAGGGGAGACGCTCGTCGAGCGCCTCGACGACGAGGGCGGGGTCTGCGGCGGGACTGAGCTCATGACCACATCTACGTGGCGTCGGCCCGGTTGGATCCCGAAAGGGGTCTAACGCTTGGACTCTTTCGCCACGCGCTTGGCGCTGCGGCCGATCGGCTCGATGTTGCGACCGTCGAGATCGCCGATCTCCTCACCGTTGGTGAACAGCACTCGGTAACGCTGCCAGTTGAAACCGTTGGCGAGGATCACCTTGCCGACCGTGCCTGTCGGCGTGCTCGGCAGCTCGACCGTGGCGCGCACTTTGTCGCCTGTGCGCAGGTCGAGCTGGTCGGCATGCGGCTTGGCGAGGGCGTGCGGCTTCCACGAGGTCATCGCGCCATTGTGACCGATCGGGGTCTCCCGCGCGGCAAGCACCGTCCCCGGCCCGACCACGCACACCGCCGTGACGGACGGGGTGCACGTCGCCGCGCCGATAGCATCGGCTCCCTGTGAAGAGCACGATCGAAACAGTCGAGGCTGCTGAAGAAGCGCCGGCCAAAAAGCTCGTCAAGTTGTCGGTCACCGTCGAACCTGACGAGTTCGACCGCGACATCGACCAGGCGTTCCGCAAGATCGCCCGAGAGGTCCGCCTCCCTGGTTTCCGCGCGGGCAAGGCCCCGCGGCGGGTGTTGGAGGCGCGCATCGGGCGGAGCGCAGCGCGCGAGCAGGCCCTGCGCGACGCGGTCCCGGTGTACCTGTCGACCGCCGTGCGCGAGCACGACGTCGACCTGATCGCGACACCGGAGATCTCGATCGTCTCTGGCACGGAGGACGGCCCCGTCGCGTTCGACGCGACGTGCGAGGTCCGTCCGCAGATCGACGTCCCCGGGTACGCCGGGTTGCGCGTCGAGCTGGCCAACATCACCGCGAGCGACGAGGACGTCGACGCCGCCGTCGCCACCGAGGTCCGCAAGCACGGAACGCTCGCCGACGTCGAACGGCCGGTGCAGTCCGGCGACCAGGTCACGCTGACCCTCGTCGGGACCCGCGACGGCGAGGCGGTGCCAGGGTTGAACACGGAGGGCTGGCTGTACGAGGTCGGACAGGGTTGGGTCGCGCCGGGCTTCGACGGGGAGCTGCTCGGCTCGTCCAGCGGCGACGAGCTGACGTTCACGGCCGCGCCCAATGGCACCAGCGAGGACGCCGAGTTCACGGTCAACGTCGAGAAGGTGCAGGAGATGGTGCTGCCGAGCGTCGACGACGAGTGGGTGTCGGAGAACCTCGGCGAGTGGGACACCGTCGAGGCGTGGCGCACGGCCCTTGCCGATCGGCTCAGCACGCAGCGGCTCAACCAGGCGCGCAGCCAGTTCGTGGAGCGCACCACCGAGGCACTCGTCGGCCTCGTCGCCGACGAGGCGCCGGAGGCGATGGTCTCCGGCGACCTGTCCGCACGTGTGCAGAACACCGTCCAGCGCTTCCAGGAGCAGGGTGTGTCCCTCGATCAGTGGCTGCAGGCGACCGGTCAGGATCCCGCCGCGTTCGTCGATGCGCTGAAGGAGCAGTCGACCCGTGCCGCGAAGCTCGATCTGGCGTTGCGTGCCGTGGCCGCAGCCGAGCAGCTGGACATCGACGAGGACGATCTCAACGCCGAGTACGCACGCATCGCCCTCCAGGTCGGGCAGAAGGCCTCGGTCGTGCGCAAGGCCTACGAGTCCGAGGATGCCGTCGCCGAGCTCGGCGCGCAGATCCGCAAGACGAAGGCGCTCGACTGGCTGCTCGAGCACGTCGAGGTCGTCGACGCCGACGGCAACCCGATCGACCGCACGCTGCTGCTCGACCGTGAACACGACCACGATCACGACCACGCAGGTCACGACCACGCCGGTCACGACCACGCCGGTCACGACCACGACCATGACCATGACCATGACGGTCACGACCACGAGCACTGAGAAGGAACTGACCTCATGGATCCCGTGTACAACTACCTCGTCCCCAACGTCATCGAGCAGACCAGCCGTGGCGAGCGGGGGATGGACCTCTACTCCCGGCTGCTCAAGGAGAACATCATCTTCTTGCAGACCCCGATCGACGATGGCATCGCCAGCCTCATCTGCGCGCAGCTGATCCACCTCGAGAGCGAGAACCCCGACAAGGACATCAACCTCTACATCAACAGCCCCGGCGGCGACATCACCTCGCTGTTCGCGATCTACGACACGATGCAGTTCATCAAGAACGACATCGCCACCATCTGCCTCGGCCAGGCCGCGTCCGCCGCGGCGGTGCTGCTCGCCGCCGGCGCGAAGGGCAAGCGCCTCGCGCTGCCGCACAGCAGGATCCTGCTCCACCAGCCGTACGGCCAGGTCGGCTACGGGCAGGTCACCGATCTCGAGCTCGCCGCGAAGGAGATCATGCGGATGCGTGACCTGCTCGAGGAGCTGTTGTCGAAGCACAGTGGGCAGACGCTCGAGCGCATCCACCTCGACACCGATCGCGATTTCGTGATGGAAGCGAACGAGGCGCTCGCGTATGGCATCATCGACGACGTGATCTCGTCTCGCGACGCGGTGGACCGAACCGGCCCCATCCGCTGAGCCTCCGGCGCCAACGTTCCAAGGGGAGATGCTGTGGCCAAGTTCGGTGACACCGGGGAGCTGCTGAAGTGTTCGTTCTGCGGCAAATCGCAGAAGCAGGTCAAGAAGCTCATCGCCGGCCCGGGCGTGTACATCTGCGACGAGTGCATCGACCTGTGCAACGAGATCATCGAAGAGGAGCTGACCGACACCGGTGAGCTGCACTTCGAAGAGCTGCCGACGCCGCGGGAGATCCGCACCTTCCTCGACGACTACGTGGTCGGCCAGGACGAGGCGAAGAAGATCCTCTCCGTCGCGGTCTACAACCACTACCGCCGGATCCAGTACCAGCAGAACGTCGGCGTCGGCAGGCGCGACGACGTCGAGCTGGCGAAGAGCAACATCATGCTCCTCGGTCCGACCGGCTGTGGCAAGACCCACCTCGCGCAGACGCTGGCGCGGCTGCTCAACGTGCCGTTCGCGGTTGCCGACGCGACTGCGCTGACGGAGGCCGGCTACGTCGGCGAGGACGTCGAGAACATCCTCCTCAAGTTGATCCAGGCCGCCGACTTCGACGTCAAGAAAGCCGAGACGGGGATCATCTACATCGACGAGATCGACAAGATCGCGCGCAAGAGCGAGAACCCGTCGATCACCCGCGACGTCAGCGGCGAGGGCGTGCAGCAGGCGTTGCTGAAGATCCTCGAGGGCACCGTCGCCTCGGTCCCGCCGCAGGGCGGCCGCAAGCACCCCCACCAGGAGTTCATCCAGATCGACACGACGAACATCCTGTTCATCTGCGGCGGCGCGTTCGCCGGTCTGGAGGGGATCATCGAGCACCGGGTCGGCCACAAGGGCGTCGGCTTCCACGGGACGGTCCGCTCGAAGGCCGATCGCGACCCGGGTGAGCTGTTCGCCCAGGTGCTGCCGGAGGACCTGCTCAAGTTCGGGCTGATCCCCGAGTTCGTGGGACGCCTGCCGATGATGGGTGCGGTGCGCAGCCTCGACCGCGAGGCGCTGATCAAGATCCTCACCGAGCCGAAGAACTCGCTGGTCAAGCAGTACGCGAAGGTGTTCGAGTTCGAAGAGGTCGAGCTCGAGTTCACGCTCGACGCACTCGAGGCGATCGCCGACCTCGCCCTGATCCGCGCCACGGGTGCTCGCGGGTTGCGGGCGATCCTCGAGGAGGTGCTGCTGAACACGATGTACGAGCTGCCCGGCCGCACCGATGTCGGCCGCGTGCTGATCGACGTCGACACGGTCAAGACGAAGGCCAACCCGACCCTCGTGCCGCGCGAGCCCGTCGCCAAGCGGCCGCGTCGCCAAGCCAGCTGACCCTGGTGACCCCGGCCGAGGCGTTCGCCTACCTCGACGCGCACACGAACTACGACTCAACGGGACGGATCGACTCGCCGACGCTGAGCCGTGTCGAGCGGATCGTCGGGGCGATGGGTGACCCGCAGCTGACCTACCCCGTGATCCACGTCACCGGCACCAACGGCAAGGGCTCGACGTCGCAGATGATCACCAGGCTGCTGATGGCCCACGGCCTGACGGTCGGGACCTACACCAGCCCGCACCTCGAGCGGCTCAACGAGCGGATCACCCGCAACGGCGAGCCGATCGAGGACGACGACCTCGCCGAGCAGATCGCCGCGGTGGCCGACATCGAGGGGTTGATCGGCGTGCGCCCCTCCTACTTCGAGGCACTCACCGCTGCGGCGTTCCGGTGGTTCGCGGATGTGGCCGTGGATGTCGGGGTGATCGAGGTCGGCCTCCTCGGGCGGTGGGATGCGACCAACGTCGTGGACGCGCAGGTCGCCGTGATCACCAACATCGGTATCGACCACACCGAGCTGGCCGGGCCGACGAAGGCCCACATCGCGGCCGAGAAGGCCGGGATCATCAAGGCGTCGAGCGCGGTGGTGGTCGGGGAGACCGATCCGGACCTGGTCGAGGTGTTCACCACCGCCGGCGGTGTGTCGTCGTTCGTGCGCGGCGAGGACTTCGACGTGCTCGAGAACCAGCTCGCCCTGCACGGCCGGTTGCTCGACCTGCGCACCCCGACCACGATCTACCCGGAGGTGTTCCTGCCGCTGCACGGCCGGCACCAGGGCGACAACGCGGTGGTCGCGCTCACCGCGGTCGAGGCGTTCTTCGCCGCGCCGATCGCCCCGGAGCTGGTCACCGAGGGCTTCGCGGACGTGGTCATGCCCGGCCGGTTCGAGGTGCTCGGCCATCAGCCGCTCGTGATCATCGACGGTGCCCACAACCCGAGCGGCGCCGACTCGTGCGCGCAGGTGTTCTTCGACGACTTCGATCCCGCCGGTAGGCGGATCATCGTCGTCGGCTGCCTGCGCGGGCGTGATCCACGGGAGATGCTCTCCGCGCTGCGCGCCGACGAGTTCGACGTGGTGTTCACCTGCACCGCCCCGTCGCCGCGGGGCATGCCCGGCGCCGAGCTCACCGCCGCGGCGCGGGCCCTCGGGTGTGACGACGTCGTCGAGTGCACGACTGTCGAGCAGGCCTGCGACCGGGCCGTGCGCGTCGCCGGACCCGACGACGCCGTCCTCGTGACCGGCTCGCTCTACGTCGTCGGCGCCGCCCGACCGTTCCTGCGCAAGATCCTCTGACCCGCCAGTCGGCACCGACTGGGTGGGGCCGCGACGGGGGCGCCGGTAGCGTTGCTGGCCATGTCCGATCGCACCCTCGTCCTGCTCAAGCCCGACACCGTCGAACGCGGGTTGATCGGCGAGGTGATCCGCCGGCTCGAGACCAAGCAGCTCAAGATCGTGGCGATGGACCTGCGCACGCTCGACGACACGACGCTCGCCAGGCACTACGAGGAACACGTCGGCAAGGGCTTCTACCCCGACCTCGTCGCGTTCATGAGCCGCGGGCCCGTCGTGGCGATGGTGGTCGAGGGCTCGCAGGACACGTGGGAGATCGTGCGCGGCATGATGGGCGCGACCAACCCGCGCAAGGCCGCTGTGGGCACCGTGCGCGGCGACCTGGCCAGCGCCAACCTCACCGAGAACCTCGTCCACGGGAGCGACTCGCTGGGCTCGGCCGAGCGCGAGATCGGCATCTTCTTCCCGAATCTGTAACAAACCTGCCCAGGGGTACACTCAGGCCCACGCGCCGTCGGTCACCTGGCGCACAAGTTCGCCACACCTCGTGTGGACACCGTTGATGGCCCGGAGGAGAGTTCTGAGATGGCGCGCAACAACCCGCTCGCGCTGGGCCGGGATCTGGCGATCGATCTCGGTACTGCGAACACGTTGATCTACGCACGCGGCCAGGGAATCGTGCTCAACGAGCCGTCCGTCGTCGCGATCGACATCACCGACGGCCGCCCGGTCGCCGTCGGTCTGGAGGCGAAGCGGATGATGGGTCGCACGCCGGGGCGGATCAAGACGATCCGGCCGTTGAAGGACGGCGTGATCGCCGACTTCGAGGTGTGCGAGAAGATGCTCCGGTTCTTCATCCAGAAGGTCCACGCCAGCCGGTGGAGCAAGCCGCGGATGGTGATCTGCGTACCGTCGGGGATCACCGGCGTCGAGCAGCGCGCGGTGCAGGACGCGGCCGAGTACGCGGGGGCGCGCAAACCGGTGCACATCATCGAGGAGCCGATGGCCGCGGCCATCGGTGCCGACATGCCGGTCCACGAGCCGAGCGGGAACATGATCGTCGACATCGGTGGCGGCACCACCGAGGTGGCCGTGATCTCACTCGGCGGGATCGTCACCGCGCAGTCGGTGCGCGTCGCCGGTGACGAGCTCGACGACGCCGTGCTGCAGTGGGTGAAGAAGGAGTTCTCCCTCGCGATCGGCGACCGCACGGCCGAGGAGATCAAGATCCACATGGGTTCTGCGTGGCCGCTCGACGAGGAGCTGACGGCCGACATCCGCGGTCGCGACCTGATCAGCGGGCTGCCGCGCACCGTTCCGCTGACCACGGAGCAGGTGCGCGAAGCCCTTTCCGAGCCCGTCTCTGCCATCGTCGACGCCGTGAAGACCACGCTCGACAAGACCCCACCTGAGCTCGCCGCCGACATCATGGAGCAGGGGATCATGATCACCGGTGGTGGCGCGCTGCTCGCCGGGCTCGACCGGCGCCTCGCACACGAGACCGGGATGCCGATCAACATCGCCCACGACCCGCTGTTCAGCGTGGTCATCGGGTCCGGACGGGCGCTCGAGAACATCGACGCCATGCGGGGGCTGATGTCGCTCGGCGGCGACGAATAGTCGTCGGCCGATCGCGATGTTCTCCTCGCTGAGTCGCAAGCGCGTCTTCGTGCTGCTGATCCTCACCTCCCTGCTGCTGATCACCCTCGACCGCCGTGACAACACGGTGATCGACAAGACCCGCAACGGGTTCCAGCAGGTGCTCAAGCCGTTCGACACGGCGGCGGATGCGATCGCCCGGCCGATCGCACGGGCGTGGTACGGGATCAGCAACTACGGCCGTCTCGAGAAGGAGAATGCGGAGCTGCGCGACCAGCTCGACGCGCAGCGGGGGGCCGAGGTGTCCGCCAAGGCCGTCGTCTACGGGTACCAGTCGGTGCTCGAGCTCTACCAGCTGTCGAAGGACTACGCGCACGTCATGGCCCGGGTCACGGGGCCGGCACCGAGCAACTTCCAGAACACGGTGCAGATCACCGTCGGCGCCAACCGCGGCGTGCGGGTCGGGATGCCGGTGCTCAGCAACGCCGGACTGATCGGCAAGGTCACTCAGGTCTACACCGACACCGCCGAGGTACGGCTGATCACGGACCCCGGCTACAGCGTCGCCGCCGAGGTGATCGCGGTCAGCGGCGGGGGCGCCGATGCATCGACCCCGAGCACGACGCCCACGTCGCCGGGCGGATCGTCACCCGGCGCGCGGAACGACGGATCGTCGACCAGCGTCGTCGCCACGACGCCGAGTGGGGCGACCGTGGTCGACCCGAACAGCACGACCACGTCCACGACGCTGCCGACGTCGACGACGCTCGTCAACCTCAGCCCGACGACGTCGACGAGCAGCACCACCTCGACGGTGCCCGGCGCGAC
>JBBQTN010000180.1:0-11005 GCA_038213195.1 Acidimicrobiales bacterium
GGGTGTTGGGTGGCCGACGACTCGCTCGCGACGGCGAGCGCGAGTTCAGCAGCGTCGACCGCTTCGACGATCGTCCAAGCGTAGACCCCGGGCCAGAACATCCTCGGTCCGGTGCTCGAATCCGCTCGACTTGAATTGGCGGTGGCTGACGGTGGCCGACCTCGCTCTCGCAGACCATTGAGCGGTCCGCCCCCAATCGATGGCACGTCCTCACGTGACCGGCGGGACCGAAGCCGAGGCATCGTCCGCGTCTGATCGACGTCCAATAGCCTTGTTGCTCGATGACTGATCAGGCACCGCTCGACGCGACGGTGGTCGCCCGGATCCTCCGGCGCGCAGGTGAGATCGAGCTCGCCGCGGACACGTACGACGGGGTGGGCAGGATCGCAGAAGCCGCGCTGATCGCTGCAGCCGAAGAAGTCGGTCTGTCGGTCGACGCCGTCCGTCGATCGATCGCGATCGAACGGCTCGGACCACTGCCGCGGGCCCGTCTCGGCGACCGGATCCTGGGGCCAGCGCAGGTCTGTGCCGAGGGCGAGACGGCGGTGCCTGCAGAGGATGCGTTGGTCAGGGTCGACTCGTGGTTGGTCGATGGCCATCATCTCCGGCGGGACGTGCTGCACTCGGGGCACGGAGAGTGGAGCAAGCGCTCCGGACTGATGGGAGCGACCGTGCGGACGATCCGCAACGCGACCGGAGAAGGCAGGCTCGGCGACGTCGAACGCGTCAGCGTCGCCGCTCGCGACACCGGTAGCGGCACCTCGATGGTCCGGGTCACCGTCGACCGAACAGCACGTAGACGGTTGGCCAACGGCGGGAGCGCCATCGCAGCGGTTGCTGGGACGACGGGGGTCGTCGTGGCTGCCGTCGCCGCTGCGCCGGTCGCGCTGCTGGCCATGCCGGCTGCGGTCGCGACCGGCGTCGGTCTCGCGTTGACCGGTCGGAAGCGGGCGCGCGCGACCGAGCACGAGATCCGACGGCTGCTCGCATCAGTCGACGCCGGAGTTGAACCGACGCGGCTCAGCGTCGACGTCGCGCGCCGGGCCAGCGGCCGAGCGACTGCGACTGGTCGGCCTGCGCTGCGCGCGGCCGGTCGGCCTGCACTGCCGCCTCCCGCACCACGCTCGGTTCCAGCCGTGCTGCCGCGTGCGCGCCCGTCGATCCGACGACGTGGCTCCGACGGCTGATCGGCGCGGGCTCGTCAGCACTACGGTGCGCCTGGAGCAAGGGGGTTTGCACCGTGGCACATCGATCGATCAACGGCGTCGAACTGTTCTACGAGGACACCGGCGGAACCGGCGAGGTGATCCTCTTCCATCACGGCTACACCGGGAGTCATGACAGCTGGCCGGCGATCATCGAGCAGCTGGGTGACGAGTTCCGTTGCGTGATGATGGACGCACGCGGAGCCGGCGACAGCGGCCGTCCTGACGACGGCTATACGATCGAGCAGTACACCGCCGACGTGATCGGCCTCGTCGACACGCTCGGCATCGACCGGTTCACCTACGTGGGCCACAGCATGGGCGGCGCCATCGGGATGTGGCTCGGTCTCGAGCACGCCGACCGGCTCGACCGGCTCGTGCTGGTGACACCGGTGGGCTCGGGCGGCGTCGCCGTGCCGCCGGGCGTCCGCGAAGCGGCTGCGAAGTTGTGGCACGACCGCGACGCCGAGGAGCTCGTGCGACAGCGGATCGCCGGCGCGGCGCGACCCGAGCTGGTCGACGAGGTCCAGGTGAAGGAACGCGTCGATCGCGCCCTCTCGGTGTCACCCGGTCACTACGAGGGCTCGTGGGATTCGATGGCCGCGTTCCACGTCACCGAGCGGCTCGGCGAGTTGATCACGCCCACGCTGATGGTGGTGGGCGCCGCCGACGGGCTGGCGAGAGCGAACCTCGAGGACTACCTGCGCCTGCCGAACGCCACGTTGCATGTCTTCAGTCGCGTCGGCCACTTCGTGCCATCTGACGTGCCGGACGAGTTCGCCGCAGTGCTGCGCGACTTCATCCACCACGGCGTCGTGTCGGCCGCTGTCTTGCAGGAGCGGATCGCCGCGACGGCGCGCGGATGACGGTCGGTTCGCCTGCCGCCTCGTGCTCGGCCCCGTTCACGGGGCGGGCTCGAGGATCTGGCTCCGGCACAGCCTCCTGTCGACGTTCACGTCCGATCACCCGGAGCCGACCGGGTCGAGTGGCCCGGCGGTGCTGCTGCTGACCGGACCGTCTCCAACAGGTCGGCCAAACAGCAGCGGCTGACGTCTATCACCGGCTCGCCGGTCGGTCAGACGACGACGCCGTCGCGTCGCAGTTGCTCGATGTCGGCCGGGCTCATCGCCAGCACGTCCGTGAGAACGTTGTCGGTGTGCTCGCCGAGCAGTGGGGGCGGCCGGAACTCCGGCAGGTCACTGTCGACGAACTTGAATGGCGTCCCGAGCAGCGCGAGCTCGTGGTCGCCATCGGGGATGCGACGGACCATCTCCCGCTCGAGCACCTCCGGTGCTTGCAACGCCTGGTCCACGGTGCGCACACCACCGGCGGGGAGGTGCCGCATCTCGGCCAGCCAATCGGCGGCGGGACGGGTCGCCAGCGCCGCCTCGATCTCCACCTTGAGCGCGTCGCGGTTGCGGCTGCGTCCGGCGGGCGTAGCGAAGCGCTCGTCGTCGGTCAGGTCGGGTCGCCCGATCACCCGGCAGAAGTCGGAGAACAACCGGTCGGTCGCCATGGCGAGGTAGATCGGTTCGGTGGCTGTGGTGAACAGGTCGATCGGCGCTCCCACCACATGGCGGTTCCCGTTGCGCTCGGGGACCGAACCGTCGGTCAGGTATTGCATGCCGACGTTGCTCAGCGCGCCGATGGCGGTATCCAGCAGGCACAGGTCGATGAAGTCGCCACGCCCGTGTCGCTGCCGGCCGTGCAAGGCGGCGCAGACAGCCGACGTGGCGTGCGCCGCCGTGAGCGTGTCGATGATCGACAGCGGATGCCGTGTCGGGCCGCCGCCGATCGGACCAGTCAGGGCCATCATCCCCGACTCCGCCTGGAGGATCGGATCGAAGCCGGGCCGCGACGAGTGTGAACCGGCCGAGCCGTAGGCGGAGATCGACACGAAGATCAGCGCCGGATCGGCGGCGCGCAGCTCGACCTGGCCGAGACCGAGACGCTCCATCACGCCGGGCCGGAAGTTCTCGATGACGACATCGCTGCCGGCCACCAAGCGCCGCGCCAGCTCCTGACCGCGTCTCTGGGACAGGTCGATGGCGATGCTGCGCTTCGAACGGTTGAACGCCAGGAACGCGGCACCGCGCCGGTCGCCGCGGGGCGAGCGCGCCCGCATCTCGTCCCCGGTGATCGGGTGCTCGATCTTGATCACGTCCGCGCCAAGATCAGCCAGCTGCTGCGTGCACAACGGCCCGGCGATGATCCGCGAGAAATCAGCCACGCGGACCCCATCGAGCGGCGCCGGATTCCCCATCAGGTCGTGAAGCTAACCCAGGTCGCGGTCCGCACGGCAAGGTGGCGCGGGTCAGCCGGTCGTCGACGTCCGGCGCTCGGACGATCAGGCCGCCGCGAGCTCCTGCAGCAGGGCCCGTGTGCGCCGGCGAGACTCGGATGCGTCCTCGCCGACGGGGAAGATCGATGCCCAGATGTCGGTGGCGCCTGCGTCGATCAGTCGTTGCAGCTCGGCCGCGACCGTGGCCTCGTCACCGACGATCGCGGCGTCGGCCGGCCCGTCCACTCCACCGTGGGCCAGGATCCGCTGGTAGTTCGGGAGCTGGCCGTAGACCGAGAACTGCTTGGCGGCAACGGCGCGGGCTTCGGCGACGTCGTCATGCACCGCGACGGGCAGACCGGCGACGATCCGCGGTGTCGAGCGCCCGGCGTCAGCGGCCACCTTGCCGATCCTCGGGGCGACATGCGACTCGATCGCACGGGCGTTGCCCATCCACAGGATCGTGCCGTCGGCGATGCCACCGGCGACACGCATCAGTCGCGGCCCGAGAGCGGCAACGAGCAGCTGAACCGGCTGGGCAAGCGGCTGTGGCGTCACGCCGCGCAGCGTCAGCTCGTTCCCGGTCACGTTCACGTTCTCACCGCGCAGCAGTGCGGCGACGATGCCGACGTACTCCTCTGTGTGGCGCCCGGGTGTGTCGAACGACATCCCGTACATGCCTTCGATCACCGGCTGGTGGGACGGACCGATGCCGAGCGTGAACCCCGGCCGGCCCATGGTGAACGCGGCGCTGACAGCCCGGTTCGCCTGCAGCACCGGATGGGAGGTGTACGTCTGCAGGACTGCCGTGCCGAGCTCGATCGAGGACGTCTCCCGCCCCACCGCGGCCATCGGAGCCACCGGGTCGCCGGCCACGGCGCTCGGGAACCAGAGCGCGCTGAAGCCCTCTGACTCCGCTTGTTTGGCCGACGCGATCATCCGCTCGATGTTCCCGCCGCCGCCGTTCAGTCCGATGCGCATGCGGCAACATACCCTCAGCGCGGCGGACGAGGGCACGGCGAGGAACCGAGGCTCGGCGATCAGCGGGCGAACACCTGCGCGTCGTCGGCGAACGCCTTGAACTCCAGTGCGTTGCCGGCAGGGTCGAGCAGGAACATCGTCCACTGCTCTCCGCCCAGCCCCGCGAAGCGCACGTACGGCTCGATGACGAACGCGACCGCGGCCGCGCGCAACCGGTTTGCCAACGCATGGAAGTTCTCGTTGTCGAGCAGCACGCCGAAGTGCGGTACCGGCACGTCATGGTCGTCCACGGCGTTGCGGGCGACGATCCCACCGCCTTCGTCGACCAGGTGGGTGACGAGCTGGTGGCCGTACAGCTCCCAGTCGATCCACGTCTCGTCCTCGCGTCCCTGCGGGCAGCCGAGCACCTCACCGTAGAAGTGTCGGGCCGCAGCGAGGTCGTTCACCGGGATGGCCAGATGGAAGCGAGGTCGCAGCACCTGTTCGATCGTAGGGACAGTTCGCGCGCCGGCGCAGAACGCACCCGTTGCGGTTTGACGAAAGGTGATACGCAACGGGCGTGACGCTGCGCTTCCACGAGATCGCCGAGGCCCGCCACCGGATCCTCAACCCGATCAGCGACGACAAGTTGCGTCTGCTCGGAGAGATCTGCCACGTCTCGCCGGGCGACCGCGTGCTCGATCTGTGCTGCGGCAAGGCCGAGATGTTGTGCACGTGGTCGGCACGCCACCAGATCCGTGGCGTGGGCGTCGACATCAGCGAGGTGTTCCTCGCCGCAGCACGCCAGCGCCGGGGCGAGCTCCAGGTCGACGAGCGGGTGGAGCTCGTCCACGGCGAGGCTGCCGAGTACGCCCGCACCGCGGTCGAGTTCTTCGACGTCGTCACGTGCATCGGCGCGACCTGGATCGGGGGCGGTCTGACCGGCACGCTCGCCCTCATCGACGCGCGTCTGGGTTGGAACGGCGTGGCGGTGGTCGGCGAGTGCTACCTCACCGATCCGCTTCCCGCCGGTGTCACGCTCGACGGTGTCGCCGGCCACGACCTCACCACCCTCGAGGGGACGCTCGACCAGATCGACGCAGCGGGGTTCGAGCTGATCGAGATGGTCCTCGCCGACCACGACAGCTGGGACCGCTACATCGCTGCGCAGTGGTCGACGGTCTCGGACTGGCTGCGCGCCAACCGCGACGACCCCGACGCCGATGCGCTGCGTTCGTGGATCGGCGTCTCACGGCGGACGTACCTCGCCGTGCAGCGCCGCTACCTCGGCTGGGGCGCGTTCGTCATGCGCCGTCGTTGACGTCGGACCCGCCCGCGACGACGGCTCCCCAGACCGCGCGGAGATCAGGGCGAGCGATGGTCGTCGCCGATGGGGGAGCGCTCGTAGCGCCAGCCGTCGTCGGACATGATCAAGCGGTGACGCGCTCCCTCCGGGCCCGGCTGGGCCACGTACGCCTCGTCACCGTGCCACATCGCGGTGCTGATCTCGCCGTCCCGGCCGATCTGCGTATGGAACCGCTCCGGCGTGGCGTCGCGCAGCGTGGCGAGCAGCCCGGCGACGGTTGGGTGCCGGGACAGCAGGGTCAGCGTCACGAACGTGGGCGGCGCGAGGGTCACCTCTCCCGCGTCCCGCCGGCGCAGCACCTCCGCTGGCGCCAACCACGCGTGCTCGTGGATCTCGGCGCCATCGACCTCGACCTCGGCCTCCGACCCGGCGGCGACGAAGAACCAGGTGGCGTAGCCCTTCGGCACGCTGGACGGCGGTCGCCAATGGGACAGGGCCACCATCTCCGCAGGGTCGAGGACGAGCGCGGCTTCCTCGACCGCCTCGCGGGCAGCGGCCCGGCGCCCTGCGGCCATCTCGTCGTCGGGGCTGGTCGGATCGGCATCGTCGTCGTCCACCCGACCGCCAGGGAACACCCACATGCCGCCGAACGTGCCGCGCTCGTTGCGCCTGAGCATCAGCGTCTCGAGCGATTGCGTGCCGTCGGTCGCCTCGCCGTCGCGCACGACGACGACGGTCGCGGCCGGGTACAGCGTCTGCGACGGTTCACTCACGGCGACTCACCATAACGACTCGCGCCAATGGGACAACTCAACGGGCATGCCCGGCCAGCGTGACGACACGGCCCGGATTGTCGTTGGCGATGATCGGCCGGACCAGCTGCGCGAAGCGGGTTGCCTCCTCGTCGTGGAGGTATCCCGACAGGCAGAACGAGTCGCAGCCGAGATCGATGTAGCGCTGCAGCACCCGAGCGCACTGCCGCGGATCGCCCACGATCGCGATGCCGGCACCGGGACGAACGCGAGTGATACCAGTCCACAGGTTGTCCTCGATGGTCTCGCCGTGGGTGGCCGCCAGTTCCTGGACCCGGGCATTGGCCACCGACGACGCGACATGCGCGCGCAAGCGCTCCGTATGACGTTCGGTCACGTTCGCAACCAGCGCGTGTGCGGCATCCCAGGCGGCGTCCTCCGTCTCCCGGCACACGATCTGCAGGCGCATGCCGAACCCGATGTCGCGACCACGGCCGCACTCATCGGCCATGGCCCGGATGGTGGCGATGTTCGCCTCGATGCGCGCGTAGGTGTCGCCCCAGAACAGGTGGACGTCGGCATGCTCGGCGCTGATCGCCCACGCCTGGGCCGAGCCGCCGCCGAGGTAGAAGCGTGGATGTGGCTGCTGCAGCGGGCGCGGCACGAGCCGTGCGCCCGACAACTCGTGGAAAGCTCCCGTGAAGTCGACCCGCCCACGCGACGTCCACAGCGTCTTCAGGATGCGGACCTCCTCGGCCATGAGCTCGTACCGCTCCTCCTTGCCCGCGCGGATGCCCTCGGCCGTGCTCTCCGACTCGCTCTGGCCGGCGATGAGGTTCACGCTGATGCGGCCGTTCGACAGCTGGTCGAACGTGGCGACCATCTTCGCCACCAGGAACGGAGCGATGTAGCCCGGCCGCGCAGCGACCAGCATGCGGATCGAACGCGACCTCCCGATCATCATCGCCGCCGTGACCCACGCCTCCCAACAGTCCGTGTTGACCGGAACGAGGAGGTACTCGAACCCGGCCGCCTCCGCTGCGGTGATCACCCGATCGAACAACTCCAGCGACGCCGGGATGTGCCCGCCGCGATCGCCCAAGGTCGTCGCATCGCCGGCCGTCGGGAGGAACCAGCCGAACTCCAGCCGACGCCGATCGACCGGGCGGCCGCCCGACCCGCCCCCATCGCTCATACGCCGACCCTATTGGGCCCACCGATGTTCGGCGCACGCAGCTCCATCGTCCGGAACGACCCCCGGCAGCACCGCTGCCAGTACGGGTGATCAGGTTCGGGCGGGGTACCTTCGCTCGCGCCGGCCACGGAACGGTTCCCAGGAGGATCTGATGGCAGAGACGACTCGCACCCCCTCATTCGCTGCCGTCGGCATCGTCGTGCAGGACCTCGACCGAGCGATCGAGTTCTACACGTCGATCGTCGGCATGAAGGAAGTCCAGCGCGTCGACGTGCCCGACAAGTGCCTGCTCGAGGTCATCTTGACCTTCCCTGGTGCCGGCGGCGGCGCCGTGGTGCTGATGCAGTTCAGTGATGCAGAGGACCGCTCCTACAAGGACGACGGCGGCAAGCTCGTGGTCCAGGTGGGTGACTGCGTCGCCACGACCGAGGCGGCGCGGTCTGCAGGGCACGAGGTGACCCGCGAGCCGGGGGAGTACCCAGGTTTCGGGATCATCGCCATGATCAAGGACCCCGACGGCCGCACTGTGGAGCTGATCGGAGCCGTGCAGTCCTGAGCCGGCTCAAGCTGACGCTTGATGAAGTCCAGGGATCGCCTCGGCCGTCGATCGGATCACGCCGGCGGCGCCAGCTCCGAGATCGTGTACACGGTGTGCCCGGACACAAGCTTGGAGGTGCGCGCGGCGAACTCGGGTGTTGCGAGGAAGGTCCCCATCGCCTCCATGTCGACGCCATAGAACACGATCATCGCTGTCTTTTCGTCGGCCCTGGCAACGAGCGTCTCGCCGCTGATGAACGCTTTGCGGGCCTCGGCGTCCTCGTCGAAGATGACCTTCCAATCGTCGTAGCTCGAGGTCAGGTGTGCGAGCAGCATGATGTCCACGTTCGTCTTCTTCCGGTTGTGTGCGCCCAACGGGCGCTGCGGCAGATTACTCATGCGGGACACTCCTGCGAACCGACGAAAGAGCGACATCGCCACGACTGCACGCCGGTTCGCAGGCTCAGTCGTCGTCGCCGGCCGGCTCAGTCGACGGCGACGATGATGCGTCCGCTGTGGGTGCCGGCCAGCAGGGCCGCGAACCCTTCCGGGATGCGGTCGAATCCGTTCATCACGGTGGAGCAGGCCTTGACGGCGCCGTCACGCAGCAGAGCGCCGACCTCCGCCTCGAACGTCGGCCGCAGATCCTCGTGTGCGGTGACGGTGAAGCCCTGCAGGGTCAGCTCCTGGTAGATCGCCCGCGTGTAGTTGGGCGGGCCGGGATGATCGGCGGGCTTGCCGTAGCGCGACGCGGCGCCGCAGATCACGGCTCGACCCCGGAAGCGCAGCGTCTCGAGTGCTGCGACGAGCTCGTCGCCGCCGATGTTGTCATAGAACAGGTCGATGCCGTCCGGCGCGGCGGCGGCGAGTTGCCCGAGGACAGGACCGTCGCGGTGGTTGAAGGCGGCGTCCGCCCCCAACTCGTCGGTGAGCAGCCGGACCTTCTCGGCAGAACCTGCGCTGCCGACGACGCGCGCCCCGTGGGCCTTGGCCAGTTGCACCGCACAGGAGCCAACCCCACCCGCGGCACCGGACACGTACACGATGTCGGACGGTCCCACCCGGCCGACGTGGACCATCCCGACCCACGCGGTGAAGCCGACGTGCCCGAGGATCGTCAGGTGCGACTCGGGCGCAAGATCGCCATGATCCGTCGCGATCGGCTGCAACACGCCGACGTCGACCACGCCGACGCTGCGCCACGGCGCGCGCTGGCACAGCGCGAGGTCGCCTGGTCGAAATGAGCTGTGGCCGGACGCGAGCACCTCGACCACGGCGTCGCTGGCCGGCACGTCGCCGATCCCGATGCCAGGTCCGTACGCGGTGCCCGGCCCGCCGAGACGGCCGCGGAGCCCCGCGTTGAGACCGAGCAGGCGCAATCCGATCAGGACCTCTCCGCTACCGACCTCCGGGGCAGCACCCACATCGACGACGGCGAAATCCTCGGCGCGCACCGTGTCGCCGTCAGGAATGCGGGCGAGGCGCACCTCGCGGACGTTGCGGAACTGCGCAGCCATGGATGATCTCCTCCACCGCAAACATGCCATGACATCGACGCCGCTGGCGAGCCGGTCCGATCGACGCCGAATCAGGCGGGAGGGCGGCGGGTGAGGATGCGGGGCGCTCAGTCCAGCTTGTCGAAGAACGACGTCAGGGCGGCGGCGCCACGCGCCGGATCCTGCAGCATCCACCAGTGGCCGAGGCCCTCCAGCACAGCGACGTCGGCACCGAACCGCGATGCGGAACGCCGTGCGAGCACCTCGCCTCCCGTGTAGTGGTCGTCCGTGGCGATGATCACCAGACCGGGACGGCGCTCGGCGGCTTCCAGATCATGGCCCCACTCGGTCATCTTCGGCTGAGCCGCAGAACGGTAGAGCGCGAGGATGCACCGCCCCATCTCCGGTGACGCCGCCGCCGCGGCACACGACGCAGCAGCCCCGGGCGTCATCCCGACGGCGACGAAGCCGGCGATGCGGTCGTCGAGGGGAAGGGCGGCCATGCCCTCGACCAGCGCCTCTCCCTCGCCGGGCTTCTGCCAGATCTGGGCCAGGTCGTGCCAGACGTATTCGGGATCCGCGGCGCCGGCGATGTCGGTCACCCACGAACGGATCAGGTCAGGACGTGCCGCGGCGAGTCGTTGCACGTGGCCGCCACCCCAGTCATGGCCGACGAGGTCGATCGGGCCGCGTCCGGCATCGCGCAACGCCTCCAGCACGCCGATCAGCCACGTCAGGTACTCGTCGCTCGTCGCGCTGAACCCGTCCGGCACGGGTGCCCCGAACCCGGGGGGCGACAGTGCGACGACGTCCTCGCGGCCCATCGACGCGAGCAGTGGATCCCAGATGGCGGTGGTTTCGGGGTTGCCGTGGACGAGGACGATGGTCATGTCACCACTCCATCAGCTGGCGCCCGTCCGACCCAAACGCAGCCCGTCGCGGCAGTGTGGTCACGGCGCCCGTTCGAGCTCGATGAACGTGGCGCCGGTGTCGAGAGGGACCGGCTGTCCTGTCACCGTGTCGACGAACGTGAACGGGTCGTACGCGGTCTCCCGCGACCAGACCACCGGCAGTGCGATGCCGTTGCGATGCACGATCGCGGTCCCGGTGCCGACCGTGACCGCGTTCGGTGACCGGGCGTCCACCGGCGATGGGAGGTACGTGGCCGAGACCTCGACCACGTTGCGAGCCGAGATCTGCGCACCGGACACGGCGAGGTGCGGCTGGCCGTCATGTGATCGCAGGTACATCCCGGACGTGCTGTCCCACACCC
>JBBQTN010000181.1:0-10944 GCA_038213195.1 Acidimicrobiales bacterium
GTGCGGGGGGGGGGGGGTGGCGTGGCTGTCGCGGGCCCGCGACGCGGCGTTGGTGGCCAAGGCGACGCAGCAGGACTTCACCGCGTCGGCGTCACACGAGCTGCGGACACCTACCACGACGATCCTCGGCTTCGTCGAGGAGATCCTCCAGAACGATGCGCTGTCCGAAGAGGACCACGGCTTCTTGGAGATCGTCCACCGCAACGCGCTCCGGCTGAACCGGCTGATCGACGACCTGCTGATCCTCGACAAGACCGAGGTCGATGCCTCGATGATGCGCGTCGAGGCGACCGACGTCCTCGCACTGGTCGACCGGGTCGTGTTCGACTTCGCGGCGATCGCGCAGTGCAACGAGATCACGCTGACCACCGAGCATCCCGAGCAGCTCGTCCGGGTGTGGGCTGATCCGCTGCGGCTCGAGCAGGCGCTCACCAACCTGATCGGTAACGCCCTGAAGTTCACGCCGAAGGGCGGTCGCGTCATGGTCGGCGTCGGTAGTGACGAGAACCATGTCCGCTTCACCGTGACCGATACGGGGCCGGGACTCCATCCCGACGAGGTCGACCGGATCTTCGACCGCTTCTACCGCGGCCGGACGGCGCTCGACACGGCGGTCAAGGGCAGCGGTCTGGGCCTGGCGATCGCCAAGGGGATGATCGCCGCGCAGAACGGCCGGATCGACGTCGTCAGCGAGCCGGGCAAGGGCTGCACGTTCACCATCAGCTTGCCGATCGCGGAGGACGGGGCGAACAGCTGACCATCGGCCGGCGCGCAGGACCGACCGCGTCAGGCCCGCAGGGAGCACGCTCGACGCCACAGGCAAGGTGATCAGAACGTCGTCGCGCTGCGGAGCGCGCTCTGCACGGGGATGTCGCCGTGATGTGCCTCGCAGTCGCCGTACCGGACGCCGCATCGACGGCGCACAGGCCGACGTGCGCGATCGGCCGGCGCGGCGGCTCAGCGCCTCGCCGCTGACCGCTCGCGCAGCCGTCGGCCTGCGCCGCCGAGACCGGCTACCAGCGCGCGTGCGTGCTCGCGACGCGGCGGCCAGCGCAGCCGCCGCAGCGACAGCCAGACCCCCGCCAGCACCATCCGCGGCGGCGCGAAGCGGAACAGGCACCACAGGCGGTTGCGCTCGAGGTAGAAGCGCATCTGCGCGCCGGCGGCCCCGGACGACATGCCGCCCTGGTGCCAGACCCTGCTGGCGGGCTCGCAGTGGTACACCCAGCCGCGCTCCGCGCCGCGCCGAGCGAGGTCGACGTCCTCGTAGTACATGAACAACCGCTCGTCGAAGCCGCCGACGTCGGCGAGGAAGGCCGCGTCGAACAGGACCGCACCGCCGGTGAACAGGTCGATCGTCGAGGGCCCGCTGAACATGGCCGCGTCCGGCCGGCCGTGCCCGATGTCGACGCCCGCGCCGAAGCGATCGAGCATCACGCCGACGCTGTTGACCAGCGGCGGGTCGGTTGCTGTGACGAGCAGCTTGGGTTGCACCACTCCGACCGATGCGTCGGCAGCGAGGGCGGCGTGCAGCGCGACGAGCCAGCCCGGCTCGACCTCGACGTCGTCGTTGAGGATCGCGATCGCGTCCGCGCCGGCGACCACGGCCCGGCGGATGCCCAAGTTGGCGGCCGCGCCGAAGCCGCCGTTGTGGCCGGCGCGGATCAGTTCGACCCGCTCGAGCAGGTCTGGGGCGAGCTCGGCGCGGCCGCCGTTGTCGACGACGATGACCAGGTCGGCGTCGCCATCGACGAGGACCGCGCGCACGCACCGGTCGAGGATCTCCCGCGCGACCGAGTAGGTGGTGATCACGACCGCGGTGATGCGCTGGCGATCACGCATCCGTCGACCGCCTTCGGCGCTGCCGCGCTGCGGCGCTCGAGCTCACGCGGCGTGCGCCGCAACGTCCGTCATGAACCGCTCCATCGCCGCCATCCGCCCGTTCAGGCCGCCCGAGGCGACCGGGTCGAGGAGGATGTGGTCAACCCCGACCGCCGCCCACTCGGCGATGGTCTCGAGCATCTGCTGGGGCGAGCCGCCGATCGACTTGGTCGCCGGCATCGATGCCTCGGGATCGAGGTACAGCCGCACCGACAGCCGCACCGACGCCGAATCCCGGCCGGCCTCGACGCACAGCTCCTGCACCCTTCGCCAGCCAGCGGCGACCTCGTCGATGTGTTGGAACGCGGCGTGGAACGCGTCCCCGAACCGCGCCGTGCGCCGGAACGCTGGCTCTGTGTCGCCACCGACCCAGATCGGCACAGAGCCGCGCACCGGCTTCGGTGCGAAGCCGATCTCCGGCACGTCGTAGTACTCGCCGTGGTAGCTCGGGTTCGCCTCGCTGAACAACGCGCGGAACAGCTCGAGCTGCTCGTCGGCGCGACGCCCGCGGTGGTCGAACGGCATGCCGAGCACCTCGAACTCCTCCTTCATCCAACCGACGCCGACGCCCAGGATCGCCCGGCCGTCGGAGACGACGTCCAACGAGGCGACCGCCTTCGCGGTGAGCACGGGCGGGCGATAGCCGAGGATCAGCACGGTCGAGCCGAGCTGCAGGCGCTCGGTGCAGGCGGCGACGAAGAACAGGGTCCCCAGCGGATCGAGCCACGGCATGTCCGGCGCCGGGGCGAACGAGCCGTCGTCGCTGTACGGGTACTTCGACCCGATCGCCCGCGGCCAGGCGATGTGGTCGCTGACCCAGCCGGAGTGGAACCCGAGCGCCTCGGCGTGCTGCGCGAAGTCGATCAGCGCCCGTCGGGAGGCCTGCCGGCCGAGGTGTGGAAGGTGGATGCCCCAGTCCATGCGACCAATCCCTACCAGCCCGCCGGCCTCGGCTCGGGATCGGTCGCGCGGGGCGTGCCCGGCCCGAGGCAGTCGGCGTGATGGGACCATCGACGGCGGGACCGCGGTGGCCGGGCATCGACAGACCGGGTTCTGGCGGCGCACCGGGCGATGACTCCTGCCGGTTGCGGCGGTCTGCACGTCACAGCGGTCATCCGGACCGCGCGAATGGAGCAGAGATGAACGCCACGGTCGTGCGCTACCAGGCCAAGCCGGACAGGGCGGCGGAGAACCGACGGCTGATCGAGTCCGTCTTCGCCGGACTGGACGAGCAACAACCAGAGGGTTTCACGTACAAGGTCTTCCAGCTCGAAGACGGCGTCAGCTTCGTCCACGTCGTGATCGAACACGGCATCAATCACCCCGATTCGCTGCAGGACGTACCCGCGTTCCAGGCGTTCGTGGCCGACATCGCCGACAGGTGCGACGTCCCGCCGGTGGCGTCGAAGGCAACCGTCGTGGGTGGGTACCACTGAGCTGACCAGGTCGCGACGATCTCGTCGGCCGGACGCGTTCCCCGGAAGGCGTCAGGACGGGGTCGTCAGATCGACCGAGGCCGGGCCATTGATCGCTCCGATGGTCGGCGCCCGCGACGTGGTCGGCGCGCCGGTGGCCGGCGTCGCGCTGGTGGTGCTGGCGACCGAACCCGAGGTCGTCGCCGCCGCGCCCGGCGTGGTGGCGAGTGTCGCGCCGCCGAGGATCGACGACGTGGTGACGGCAGATGTCGCGACTGCTGTCGATCCGGGCGGTGTCACCGGTGGCTGATTGTGGTCCGAGCTGCACCCGGCAACGGCCAACGCACCGCCGGCCAGCAACGCCAAAACCACCCGAACGCGGAGCATCATTCGAGCCTATGGCGCGATGTAGCCGAACACGTCGATCACCACATCCGTGGTGCCGGCGAAGTTGAACAGGTTGACGCTGCCACCGCCGAGCATGACGTACGCATGGTTCGGGACCGGCACGCCGACGCGGGGGTTGACCGTGGAACCCTGCGCCGGCCGCTGCAGGCTGGCGGCGAACATCGTGATGTACGACTGCGCCGAGGATTCGGTCGAGGTCACGTTGAGCACCGCCGCCGTTGCACCGGCCGGCACTGGGCTCCCGTTGCGCACGACCGGGACGGTCACGGTCTGCCCCGTACCGATCTGGGCTCGGGGCAACCCCGTGCCGTCACGGGTGTCGACGAGCCGCTGCGGCGACACCGGCACGAACCGGCCCCCTTGTGCCGAGAAGTAGCCGACGACGTCGGCCACGACGCGGGCCGTGCCGTCGTAGTTGAAGATCGTCACCTTGCCGCCCGAACCGACCTTGGCCAGCGTCAGGTTGGCGACGGTGAGGTTGGGGACGAAGTTGAGCGTCGACGCGGTCGGACGGACCTCGCCCGTCGGGTAGACCGTGAAGTAGCTCGCCGAGCTCGGGTTGTCGACGGTGACGTTGAGCGCCACTCCCGACACTCCGCTGGCAGGGACGCCTGCGACGCCCGTGACCCGTACGTCGACCGAACCGCCCGGACCGATCTCGTGATCGAAGCCGGTGTCCAGTACGCGGCCGGGGGGCAGTGGCGTGAACCGACTGCCCGCACCCGCCGAGTAGTAGCCGACGACATCGACGATCGTCGGGGTCTGACCCTTGAGGTTGTAGAGGTTGACCTTGCCGTTGGCGCCGATCTTGACGGTGACGAGGTTGGCGACGACATCGCCAGGGTTGAAGTTGAGGCTCGACACCAGCGGCATCGGTTCACCGGACGGCCACACCGTCAGCACGCCGGCTTGGCTCGGGTGGTCGACGGTCACGTTGAGCACGACGGCGGTCGCGCCGACGGCCGGGACCCCGCCCCGCCCGGCGAGCTGCACCTCCGTGAACAGGTCGGGGCCGAGCGGCACGATGTTGCCTCCCGTGCCATCGCGAGTGTCCAGCACGCGTGACGGGGTGAGCGGCACGAACGTGCTCAGCGTCGGCGCCTGCGGCCGCTCGATGCGCACCGGGGCGCTGGAGTAGCCGGTGGCGACCCCTGCGCCGTTGTGGATCACCGTGTAGATCCAGTAGCTGCCGTTGCCCATCACTGCGCCGTTGACGTCGGTGCCATTCCAGTCGAAGGTGTTGACGTCGGCTCCGTCGACCGGCAGTCCCTTGCCGATCTGCACCCCGTCGAACGCACTCGCGTTGGTCGTCGCGTAGATGTCCGCGCTGCCGCCTGCGCCGGCCGCGTCCTGGTACTGGATCGGATACGACGTGGAGACCGCGGCGTCGTCGGCGAAGCGGACGTTGCTGAGCGAGAAGTGGCGCGGGCCGTAGTCCTCGCTGAGGTCGACGCGCAACCTGGTGATCCGCTGGCCGCGCCACCCGTTCTTGAGCACGGTGTTCTCGTCGTTCACCGCTGCCGCGGGATCGGTGGCGAGGTCGATGTTGATGTGGTTGCAGCCCGGCGTCGGCACGATCGTCTGCGATTCCGTCCATGTGCCGGCGTCGCCGAACCAGACGACGCGGACCTCCATGCCGCCACCGGGAGCATCAGCGAAGCTCATCTGCCCGTCGAAGCACAGCTGCGCTGTGAAGCGGTGGTAGCGATCCGGGTTGAACGGCGTCGGCAGCGGCAGCTCGACGTAGGAGTCGTTGCCATGGATCGTCCCGGTCAGCTGGCGGCTCGCATAGCTGGCGTTGACGATGTCGTTCAGCGCGACGACGTCGTTCGGACCGGTGAAGTCCCACGGGTTGCCGTTGTCGGTGGCGTAGTCCGCGCCGCCGTCCCCGTTCGGCGTCAGCGTGCGCGCCACCGGCAGTCCGGCGGGCGGTCGGTCAGATGTGTCGGGCCGGTGCAGCCGCACCCAGTCGAGCGAGACGTCGACTCCGGGATCCCTGCCGGCGGTGGGGCCGCCGCTGATGAGGTCGAGCCGGGTGATCCTGCCGGCCCAGGGCGCGCCGCCCAGGACCTGGTAGGGCCCGGCCGCGAGGTCGATCCGCTGCTCGAGGCAGCCTGCCGGGGCGGCGAAGCCGATCTGGTTGACTCCGCCTCCGTCGTTGTAGAAGCGCACGCCCATGTTGAGCTGCTGGTTGCTTCGGTTGCACAGCGAGAACGAGAGGATCGAGTAGCGGCCGGCGTCAGCCGGCGCGACCTCGCCGTCGCGGCCGTACGGCAGCTCGAGGTCCCAGTTGCGGATGAGCTTGATGATCGTGCCCTGGTGGGTGTTGACGACGATCGAGCCGCCCGGCTCGCGGGTGATCGCGCAGCCGTTGAACGAGCTGTCCTGACAACCGACACCACTGATCGGCGGGATGTCCTCGTCGTTGGAGAAGTCCCAAGGATCGCCGAGCACGTCGGTGGCGTAGTCGCCCGAGGTGGACAGTGCAGCCGATGGCGAGACGGCCGGGGGGATCACGGGCCCCGGGTGAGCGGTCGCATGAGCCGTGGCCGTCATCGACGTCACCACCGCCACGCACAACCAGATCGCCGATCTCCGCACCTGTGTCTCCTCGTCCCGCGCCCGCAGGTCAATCGACACACCGTCGCTGTGCCTGAATCAAGTCTGCCAAGGATCACCCGCCGGCTGGACGCGACCCCGCTGCGCCGCTCGACCTCTACGGCACCGTGACGCGGTCCGCCAGCACCGCCAGCAGCTCGGCGAGCGCGGCACGGATCAGCTCCTGCTGCTCACGGGAGGCGACGAGCAACGCCTCCAGCTGGCGCAGGACCGCCGCTGGGGTGTCGTCGCCGTCAGCCACGTCCACCGCCGCGCAGCCGGGTGTCGACGAGCCGCGGCGCGGCGCGGCGCGGGATGATCTTGGTGGCCCTGTCGGCGTCGGCGTCACCCATGGGTACCGCCGCGCATCCGGGCGTAGATGCGGCGCGGCGCGGCGCTGTAGCGGATGATCTTGGTGGCGCGCAGCTCGGCCAGCTGGCGCTGCGCCTCCGCGAGGCGCGCCGAGGTGAACCCGGTCGAGCCGGTCCCCTGGTGCTCGGCGAGCTGCGCGGCGAGCCCGATGATCGTGCTCGTGCGCGCCTCGAGCAGTGCCTCGAGCTCCGCGATCCGGGCGCGCAGCTCGCGTTCGAGCGCGGCGGGGACGGCGTCGTTCAACTCGGCCATGGCAGCCTCGGGTGCCGGTCGCGCAGGGCGACGAAGGTGGTGGCCATGTCGATGTCACTGATCTTGCGCATCGAACCCGCCTGCTCGCGGTAACGGCCGACGAACTGCGCGACGAGATCGGCGCGCAGGCCACGCTCGGCCGCGGAGAGCCACAGGTCGTAGTCCTCCCAGCCGTACACGTCGACGGAATCGGCGTAGCCGCCGAGCTCGGTCCACCGGTCGCGGCGGAACATCGCCATCGCATCGATGTACGCGCCGTGCACCAGCAGGTCGACGTCCCATGGCAGGTGGCTGGTGAGGCCGACGGCACCGGAGTCGTCGAACCGCTCGAGCATCCCGTACGCCGCGATCACCTCGTCGGGCGCCTGCTCGAGGTGGTCGACGAGGAGCCGCAGCCCGCACGGGTAGAGCACGTTGTCGGCGTCCAGGGCGAAGAGGTACGGCGCCGTGGTCGACGCGAACCCGGTGTTGCGCGCCACCGGCAGCCCGCCGTTGGCGTGGCGGCGCAGCAACGTGATCGGGAACCAGGGCAGCTCCTCCAGCAGTTGCTCGGCTCGAGCGGCGGAATCGTCGGTGGAGTGGTCGTCGACGATGATCAGCTCTGTCGCCGCAGCCGAGCCACTCGCCGCGCCGACGACCGAGCACACCGCGTCCCGCAGGTAGTGACCCTGGTTGAACAGCGGCACGACCACCGCGACCCTCGCTTCGAAGGCGTGCCACGACGGCGTGCGCAGCGTCGACACCGGGTCAGGGTCACCGTCGACCGCGGTGCACAGCGCCCGCTCGATCGCCCGGGTGTGCACGACCTGCTGCAGGTACGCCCTTTTCAAACGCCCGGCGGTCGTGCGCAGCTGCTCGGTCTCGGCGTCGCGGGCGACCGACGAGCGGCGCAGCGCGCGCTTCAGCGACGTCACCGCGACGCCGACGCGACGTGTCGAAACGGTGCTGCCACCGCCCGCCGGGACGTGCCGGCGGCGGACCTCGCCATGCGGGGCGACGAGCGTCGCGGCGTGGGTGAAGGCCGCGTCGAGCAACGCCGCCTGGTCCAGCTCCGAGGTGAGCAGCTCATATGCGGCGTCGGCGATCCGGGCCCGCCGCGCCTCGTCGAAGGCCAGGGCCACCGCCTGCTCCGCGAGGTACTCCAGCGGCGCCTCGACGAAGTGCTCGCCGGCGACGAGCGGCGCCGTTCCCGTCGACGGCTCCGTGACCACCACGCAGCCGTTGGCGATCGCCTCGATCACCCGCGCCCACTCGAAGTACGGGTCGTCGCTGCGATGGACGTTGAGCAGGATCCGCATGCGCGCCAGCGCGTCGTACTTCGCCGCGCCGGCGAGGAACGTCGCTGCATCGCCGCGGACCGGACGGTGCCAGCTGAACATCCGCAGATCGGTCCGCCACTCCCACAGCACGCTCGCTGCGCCACCGAGGAAGGCCTCGCGCCGCGGCGTGCGCCCGGCGAGCATCGCGACGTCGACCGTGCGCGCGCCGGCTCGGCCGGTGTCGAGCTGGCGCGCGCGTCGCCGCCAGTGGTCCATCGACGGCACGTAGCCGAGCGGGAGGTGCACCGCAGGCATCCCGAGTCGGCGGACGCTCGCCAACGAGAACGGGTTGATGTCGAACACCAACGGGCCGCGCCGCGAGAAACCCATCGCCAACTCGAAGAACGGGGTGCCCGGCTGCTCGGTGTTGACGGCGACCGCGTGTGCTGCGGCCGCCTCGACGTCGGCCGCCGGCGCGTCGAACAGCCCGAAGAACTCGTGCGGGGCGACCACCAGGTTGTCGAGCGGATCGTCGGCGGGACCAGGCAGTTCGGCGGTGACGACAGCGGTCGCCCGGCCGGTCGCGACCAGCGCCTCGGCCAGGTGCTCGGCGATCTCGCGCATGAACACGTTGCCGTCCGCGCTGACGAACACACGGCCGGCCACGGGCCACATCATGGCAGCCGGTCGCTCGTGGCGTGATCGCACACGTTCGCCCTGTCCCGTCGCCCACGATGCCGCACGATCGGCGCACGACGAACGTTCACGGTCACGGCACTACATTCCGGCCCATCGCTCCCCGGTTCTCGATCGTCACTCCCGTCTACAACCCACCGCTCGGAGCGTTCCTCGCCTGCGCCGACGGGGTGCGGTCGCAGACCGATCCCGACTGGGAGTGGTGCGTCGTCGACGACCACTCTGGGCGCCCGGAGGTGCTCGACGCGCTCGATTCACTCGCCGCCGCCGATCCGCGGATCCGCGTCCGCCGGCGAGCTGTCAACGGCGGCATCGTCGCCGCCACCAACGACGCACTGCAGATGGCGACCGGCGAGTTCGTGGCGCTGCTCGACCACGACGACAAGCTGCTGCCGACCGCGCTGGCCGACGTCGCCACCATGCTCGACGCCGAGCGGGGCGCCACGATCGACTACCTCTACACCGACGAGGCGCACGTGTTCACCGATGGGCGCGAGACGGCCCACTTCCTCAAGCCCGACTGGTCGCCGGAACGGTTCCGCTCGTCGATGTACACCTGCCACCTCTCGGTGCTGCGCCGTTCCGTGATCGCCTCCGTCGGCGGGTTCCGCGCCGGGTTCGACGGTTCGCAGGACCACGACCTGATCCTGCGCGCGACCGAGCAGATCACCGCTGCAGGGCGGCGTGTCGCCCACCTCCCGCTGCTCACCTACCACTGGCGCAACGTCTCCAGCTCGGTGTCGCGCGCAGGCGACACGCTGGACCGTGCGATCGAACAGGGCCGGCGCGCCGTGCAGGAGCAGTGCGACCGTCTGGGCATCGCCGCCACGGTCGAGCACGGCGAGGTCGCCGGCTGCTACCGGTTGCGGCGCACGGTCGCTCCGACGGCGCCGGTCACGGTCGTGGTGGCGACTGCGGGAGAGGTCTCGCCGATGCGGCCTCATCGGCTCGCGGCGCTGTCGACGGTGGAGCGGCTGACGACCACGCACGCAGGCGCACGGCTCGTGGTCGTCCACCCCGCAGGCCTCGCGCCGGCTGTCGTCGAGCTGCTCGACGCCGCCGCCGGGAGCCGCTGGGAGCGCCTACCGATCGGCGGACCGTGGGGGCTCGCCGTGGCGCTCGACCGTGCCGTGCAGGCGTACCCGGGGGAGGTGCTGATCAGCGTCGCGCCCGGGCTCGTGCCACGCGTCGATCTCACGCCGGATTGGCTGGAGACGCTGGTCGGACTTGCCGCGCAACCGGGGGTCGGGCTGGCCGGCGGCCTCGTCGCCACGCCGGAGGACGTGGTCGTGCACGCCGGCTGGGACACCCCGAACTACCGCTGGTACGAGCTGGAGGGGATGCGCGTCGGCACGACGAGCTCGGGCAACGACCTGTTCATCGAGCGCGAGTGCAGCCAGGTCAGCCTGGGTGCAGCCGCGATCTCGAGGCCGCACTGGAACGAGCTCAAGCACGCCGCAGCGGCGGCGCTCGACTGGGACTCGGCGGGTCGTGCCCTGTCCGACGCGCTGACCGGCTCCGGCCTCGCCACCGTGTGGACCCCGTTCGCCCGCTTCGACCGCGTCGTCCCCACCGCCTGATCGCCGCCGGTCTCGGCCGTGATTCGTCAGCTGATCCGATCGCAGCCGATCGCGGTGGCCTCGGCCGCGCCGGCGGCCCGAGTGCCCTGGGAGCCCGAGGTGGGCGCGACCCGTGCTACGGCCTGGCACACACCGCGCCCACCCGCGCCAGACCACCGAGGTGGGCGCAACCCGTGCTACGGCCTGGCACACACCGCGCCCACCCGGGACTCGGTGAGGGCGCACGGTGATGCAGAGCGGGCGGGAGTGGATCAGACGAGGGCGGGGGTGAACGGGTCGTCGACGAGGTGGCTGAGCCACCGGGCTTGGATGAACTCGACCTCGTCGGCGCGCACCCGGGCCACTCGCGACCGCGATTCGTAGTGATACAGCACAGCGCGTGGCTCGTAGACGATCGACCACCCTGCGGTGCGGATCTTCATGCACAGGTCGACGTCGTTGTAGTTGCCCGGCAGGTCGACGCACAGGCCGCCGACGAGGTCC
>JBBQTN010000182.1:0-10930 GCA_038213195.1 Acidimicrobiales bacterium
CGATAGCACGCATTCGTCTTCGATAGGTCAATACGGTTTATCGACAGTGGCGACGGGGGGTTGAGTCATGTTTCTGTCAAGGATGCTGATGTCGTGCGTATGCCCTGGTCAGAGGGTGTTTCTGTGGTGATGGACAGATCAGGTTGTTCCGGTTTCGGAGTTCGCACGGCGACGTCGACAGCGACCAACAAAAGTTATGGGTCGAAGGTCCTCAAGAGTGTGGGTCTCGAGCCCCCGGACGCTGCTATCGCTGATTCATACCTTGAATTCCATGAACGCGACAGTGACCTCGAAGGTGGCCAAGGCGACCTCCACGGTCCGGCGCAACGTCCTCGCCGGCATCGCGGCGAGCCTGATCGCCGGGTGCATGACCTTGGTCGGCCCGGTCACCCCAACCCACGCCGACACCCCCGCCACGACCCACATCGAGACCACCGCAGCGACACCGGCGTTCATCCCCGCGTCAGCTGATTGGTTGACCAGCGTCAACTACTACCGGGCGATGTCGGGTCTCGCCCCGATCACCGAGAACCCGGCGTTCGACACCGGCGCGATCGCCCACTCGTGTTACATGCTGAGCAACGGGATCAGCCACAACGAGACCCCCGGCAACCCCGGATACAGCCCCGCCGGGAACGAATCGGGCAACAACAGCAACGTCGCGGTCTCCTCGACGATCAACGCCACTGCCCGTAGTTTCATCGAACTGTGGATGACCGGCCCGTTCCACGCGATCGGGATCCTGCGCCCCGGGCTGACCAGCACCGGGTTCGGGCGTTGCGACCAGACCAGCACCCCCACCTGGCATGCCGGGGCCACCCTCGACGTCCTCCACGGGCTCACCTCCCAAACCGCCCCGACCCAGCCGATCCTGTTCCCCGGCGCGGCGACGACCACCAACCTCAACCGGTTCATCGCCGAAACCCCGAACCCGCTCGACGCCTGCGCCTGGACCGGGACCGCCGGCCTACCAGTCCTGGCGATGCTCCCCGAGGCCGCGTCGGGGGCGACCTCGACGATCACCGGGCCGACAGGCCCGATCGAAACCTGCACCGTCACCACCGCCAACACCACCGGCACCGCCCAACAGCTGCTCGCCGCCGCCAACGCCGTCGTCGCCATCCCCCGCACCGTGCTAGCCGACGGCACCTACCACGTCACCATCCACACCACCACCCGCGACATCGCCTGGGACTTCACCGTCGACCAAACCGCCACCAACACCACCAAGACGCTCACCACCGAAGCATCGCCGACGATCAACGCCACCCCGATCGGCAACCCCTCCGGGTTCCAACCCGTCACCCCAACCCGGATCGTCGACACCCGCACCAACACCGGCGCGACCAGCTTCCAACCCGGTGTCACCCAACGCATCCACATCACCGGCACCGCCGGAGTCCCCACCGGCGCCACCGCCGTCGTCGCCAACATCACCGCCACCGAAGCCACCGCAGCCGGGTTCGTCACCCTCTGGAACTGCGCCGGAACCACCCCCAACACCTCCACCCTCAACTACCAGACCGGCCAAAACATCCCCAACTCGGCCACCATCCCCCTCGACCCCACCGGCGCGATCTGCGCCACCAGCTACGCCCCCACCCAACTCATCATCGACATCACCGGCTACACCGCCCCCACCGCCACCGGCCACTACAACCCGATCACCCCCACCCGGATCATGGACACCCGCCTCCCCCTCGGCCCCACCACCCGCCTCACCACCGACCAAACCGTCGAACTCAAAGTCACCGACACCACCAACATCCCCGCCGAGGCCAACGCCGTCATCATCAACGTCACCTCCGACAACGCCACCACCCTCGGAGTCATCACCATCTACCCATGCGGCACCCGCCCCACCGCCTCCAACCTCAACCCCGCCCCCGGCGACACCCACGCCAACCTCGTCACCACCGCCACCTCCACCACCGGCACAATCTGCATCCACACCCAACAACCCACCGAACTGATCATCGACGCCATCGGCTACTTCGCCCCCACCGGCACCACCCTCACCACCACCACCCCCTTCCGCTTCACCGACACCCGCGACACCAACCCCGCCCTCAACACCGGCCACGGCCCCACCCAACTCGTCGCCGGACAAATCACCACCATCCAAATCGCCGGCACCCGCGGCATCAACACCAACGCCAAAGCCATCTCCGCCAACATCACCGCCACCAACGCCACCACCACCGGCTGGATCGCCGCATGGCCCTGCACCACCACCACCCCCACCAACACCAACATCAACTACAACCCCACCAACCCCGTCGCCAACGCAACCCAACTCACCCTCTCCACCACCGGCACCATCTGCATCCTCACCTACACCAACGTCGACCTCATCATCGACATCAACGGCTGGTGGACCTGACCAACAGCGATCGTGGCGAGCACCTCATCGCGTGTGATGAACGGGAGCCCGCCTTCTTCGAGGGGGCGTGGCCAGTGGCGCGCCGAGCCGGGTGTCGCCACCGGGGGGACAGAGCGACCGGCGAGCACAGGGGCTGCCCGGTCTGTGGGTGACGTTCGGCGTGGCGAGAGCTGTGCCGACGTTGGACCTCGGCCGGCTGACGGTGTTGGAGCGAGTTCACCCGCGACTCACCCTTGGGATGATCGGTGGCGCGTTTAACCCTGAGAGCGCCGGGTATCCACGGCCTCGACAGCCGCGTCACTCCGCAAACTTTCGGTACGTAGACAGCTTCGATGCCGCGACCGGAAACTCCACCGGGCGGCGATTGCGCAGACATGCCCCTCCAAAAAAAGGGGCGCACCCTGCGCGTCATTCAGCACACTCGTCGCCAGCCAAACCAGTGATATCAGTGTGGTGCCCGGGTGGTAGCAACAGTGTGCAATATGAACAGGGAGACAATCAATCATGACCATGTCGAATGAGACCGTGCGACCGCAGTTGTCGGAGTCGGCGGCTGGCGACCTGCCGTCGTCCGCGGCGGCCGACGTCGCCAAGACGGCTGCTGGAAAGGCATCGGAGGTCGCCGGGTCTGCGGTCGAGAACATCAAGGCCGTCGCAGGTGAAGCGTCGACGCAGTCCAAGGTCGTCGTCGCGCAGGCCAAGGACCAGGTCCATTCGCTCGCGCAGCAGACGAAGGGCGAGTTGATGACCCAGGCCGACGTCAAGAGCCAGCAGGCCGTCTCGGGATTGAAGACCCTGTCCGCGCAGATCGCAGCGCTCCGGGACGGACGGCCGAACGATGCCGGCCAGCTGACGCAGTTCGTCGGCGAGGCCGAAGAGAAGGTCTCGGCGCTCGCGGAGAGGATCGAACGGGGCGGGCCGCAGGGAGTCCTCGACGATCTCACTGCGTTCGCCCGCCGACGCCCAGCAGCGTTCGTGCTCGGCGCGATCGGAGCCGGGTTCGTCGCCGGCCGGGTCATACGCTCCGGTGCCGCCGCCGCATCAGATCAGCACGAACCGGAACCGGCCTCGATCGCCAGCCCATCCGTCACGACGCCCACTCCTGTGCCGGCTCTGACCGGGTCAGTGATGGACTCCTCGGTCACTCCGGGAACGACGCTGATCACGCCACCCGCGTTTGTTGATGGGCTCGAGAGATCGGATGCGCCCCGGTGAGCCAGTCGATCTCAGGTATGTCTGGACAGGGTTACGACCCGGCGACGCAGCCGAGGCGGCCGGACCTGTCGTTGGGCGAGTTGTTCAGTGAGATGACCAACGACGTCAGCACGCTGTTGCGCAAGGAGATCGAGCTGGCGAAGGTCGAGGCGAAGGAGGAAGCGACGCGGCTCGCCCGGGGCGCAGGGATGTTCGCCGGCGCCGGGCTGTCGGGCTGGTTCGCGTTGTTGTTCATATCGTTCGCGTTGGCGTGGTTGCTCGATCAGGCGACGAACACGGCGCTCGCGTTTCTGGTTGTCGGGGTGATCTGGGCGGTTGTGGGGTTGGTGTTGGCGATGAAGGGCAAGCAGGACATCAAATCGGTCGAGGGACTTCCGCAGACCGTGGCGACTTTGAAGGAGGACATCGAGTGGGCGAAACAGCAGAACAGCTGAGGCGTGAGATCGAGCAGACCCGCAGCGGTCTCGGCGACACGTTCGACGCGATCGGGGACCGGGTCAGCCCCGGTCGGGTGCTCGAGCGGAACAAGAACCGGATGACTGGCGGTGTCCGGACCGCGGTCGACCGGGTGATGGGCAAGGCCCACGACGCACAGCACTCGGTGGGCGGCGTCGGTCACGATGCAGTCGACACCGTGCAGGGGCTCCCGGACTCGGTGCGTTCGCAGACCCAGGGGACACCGTTGGTCGCTGGCGCTCTGGCGTTCGCGGTCGGGTTCATGGTCGCCGCCGCCTTTCCGCCCAGCGAGAAGGAGAAGGCCGGCGCGGCGCAGCTGCTGGAGAAGGCCGAGCCGATCAAGGCTGAGCTGACCCACGTCGGTCAGGAGATCGTCGATCACCTCAAGGATCCTGCGATGCAGGCAATCGACGAGGTCAAGAGCGCCGCGCAAGACGGCGCCCAAACAGTGACCGAGACGGCGCAACAGTCCGCGGCGGACACCAAAGACCAGGCCCAGCAGGCGGTCGACACAGTCAAACAACAAGCGTCGGACGGATCCGACGAGTCCTGACTCGTCGCTCACCATCGTTCAGCTCGAACTCTCACGGAGGCACAAATGCAACTCGACAAATCAACAATACTCGGCTACCTCAAGAATCTTGGTCACCACGACGACGCGACGAAGGCCGAAGCGGAATTACCGGACAAGATCGACACCGACAAGGACACAGGACTCCTGAGCAAGTTCGGGATCGACCCCAGCATGCTGAGCAAGCTCGGTGGAACCGGCGGTCTCATGGACAAAGCCAAAGGACTGTTCGATCGTTGACACGCTCCGCCTCGGTCACCGACGTGTGCGTCGACGACAGTACGGGGCGGGCCGGACTGGTTGACGGTGACCACGGGGATGGTCGCCCGTAGCACGATGTCAGCCTGCAAGCGGTGACCGGAAGCGTCTCCCGAAGGCCACGCGAACGTTGCTCGTCGCAATGGGGAGGCGTGGTTGCGGTGGAACCAGGGTATGCCACCATCGTGGGTGTCCAGGTGTTCGTCTGTCGCAAGTGCGACGGTGGGCCGCGGCTCGCCGAGCGGCTGCGCCGCGACGACGCCCTCGACGTGTGCGCGGTCGGTTGTCAGAAGATCTGCTCCCACCACGTCGTCGGGGTTCGCATCCGAGGCACGACCACGTGGTTCGAACGCATCGACCGCAAGCCCAAGCGCTCCGCCTTGCGCACCTACCTGCGTGCGGCTGGCGACGGAAGGATGTCGAAGGAACTCCGACGGGCGCTCGTGCCCAAGCGCGCGGGTCAGCTGCGATCCTGACGGCAACGAGTGAGCGACGGACCGGCCAACCATCTCGTTGGTGTGCCCGCACGGCGTCTGGGGAGGAGCGACGATCGCCGGGTGTCAGCTCCCTGGTGTTGGCACAACGGTGAGTGGCAGGTTCTCCGGTTCGAGGCCAAGGATCATGATCTGTTTGCCGTAGCCGATGAACGTGCCCATCGCGTAGGTCAATTCGAGGATCTCGGCCCGGCTGAAGTGCTGCCGCATCCGGTCCTCCAACGCAGGATCTGCGACGTGTCCGCCGGCAAGGAGCATGTCGGCCCAGGCCACCGCGACCTGGAGCCGCTCGGGGAGGTTGGTGCGCCCCGCATCGTCGAGTTGGGCGATCAGATCCTCTGTGAGCCCGGCCTCACGGGCCAGGTCGAATCGGACCTGCCGTCAAAGACCACACCCACTGGCGAACGCGTTGCGCAGCCGCATCGCCTCCTTGACGTCCATCCCGGCGACGCCTCCGCCGAGCAACGTCGCGTACATCGCGTCGAAGGCCGCCATCACTGCCGGGGCGTGTCTCCGGACCGTGGCGATGTTGGCCGAGGTACCGGGCACGGCTGACGGCAGTCGGGGTGTGGTGGACATCAGCTCATCCTGGCGTGGCGGCGACATGCAGCGCGTTGTCGAGGCGATGTTGGTTGTCCCAGGCGATCAGCGCTGTCGTGAACGTCACGACGCCTTGCGCGGTGAGGATGTCGGTCAGCGCGCGCACGTCGTCGTCGGAGATCCCGTCGTGGTCGATCAAGAAGCGCTCGGCGAACGCGATGCACACCCGCTCCTCGTCCGAAAACGACGGATCGGACGGCCACTGCGCGAGCCGGCCGATGCGCTCCTCGGTGAGCCCCGCGTCCAGTGCCGCCGGGGTTCGTTCCGACAATGCGGCTGTGCTGGCGAGCAGCAGCGCCATCCGCAGGCGGCACAGCTCGAGTGTCACCGGGCTGACGGGACCCGCCCAGATCGTCGCGAGCAGCTGCTGATGAGCAGCGGCGAGCTCCGGTCGGACACCGAGCACCTCGGCTCGCCGGCGCGCAACGCCATCGCGTGGCGAGCTGGTGTGCATCACCGCATCTTTGTCGGCGCGCAGCGTGCCTGGCGCACCCGCCGGTCAGGTCTGGATCGGGGGGTAGTAGTTCTCGGCCCCGAAGCCCCGAACCTCGCTGAGCCAATCGGTCTCGTACGGCCACTCGTCCTCTCGACCGGGGAGTGGGCCCTGCCAGGAGCGGGCGAAGTCGCCGCCGTCAGGAACGGCGAGTGACCATGCTTGGCGCTTCGCGGTGAAGTTCATCGGGTCGAGACGATGGGCCTCGCGCCAGTGCTGCTCGGCGCCCCGCTCGTCGCCGCGTGCCCAGAGCGCAGCACCGAGCTCGAGGTGTGCCTGACCCTGCGCGTTGGCGTTGTCGCGCGGCCGCGAGCGCTCGACGACCTCATCCGGGTTCAAGGCGTACTGGCTCGCGGAGCCGCGCGCGGCCCAATCGCGCAACATCTCCACGTAGCGGCCATCGACTCTGATCCGCGACGCTTCGTCGAGCACCTCGTTCATGTGGTCGGGCAGGCCCTCCATCGGCTGGAACGGGCTTTCGTCGCTCGGGGGGTGGGGGCTGGCCTGTTCGACCGGCCGGGTGATCACGCCGCGTTCGTCGATCCACACCCCGTTCGGGATGTTGATCACCCCGAACAGCTCGGACATCCTGTGCGTCGTGTCGATCAGGGACGGGTGGTCCGGCCGCGCCGCCTCGATGAACGGACGACACGCCTCGGGCCCGGCGGCATCGATCCCGACGGTCACGATCTCGACGCCGAGCGGGTGGAGCTCAGTGCGCAGCGCCTGCCACACGGGCAGGTCCTGCGAACACCCTCAATAGGGCGCCCACGAGACGATCACGACCTTCTGCCCGCGGAGTGATGACAAGCGGAACTCCTCGCCGTCGAGGTCCGAGAGCACCAGCTCGGGAGCCTCCGCCGACGCCAGGGCGTGGCCGCTCAGCGTCTCAGGGCCCAGCGCCCACAGGCCGGCCTCGGCGTCCTCGACTAGTGGCATGCCGAGCCGCTCGGCCACGGCGGCGACGTCGACCGCACCGTCGCGGACCGCACCAGCAGGAAGCGGAACGCACACCTCACCGCGACACGCGCCGTGCGGCTTCAGCGACCAACCGCTGCCCGCCTCGAACTCGTCGACGGAGACGCGAAGTTGCTCCAGCAGCATGGCCCGATGCTCTCATACACGACTGCGCGACGCGAACCCAGCTCGGTGGTCGACATCCGACGTCGTCGCTGCTCGACGTCTGCGGATCTCGTCGAGCGCCTGCCTGGCGCCGTTGTTCAGGTGTTCAGTGGTTCGAGGACGAACAGCGGGATGACGCGCTCGGTCTTGCCCTGGTACTCGGCGTAGTTCGGGAAGGCGGCCACGGCGCGCTTCCACCACTCGGCCTTCTCGTCCCCGAACACCTCACGGGCCGTCATGTCCTGCCTGACTCGCCCGTCCTGCACCTCGACGAGCGGGTTGGCGACGAGGTTGTAGTACCAGACGGGGTGCTTGGGCGCCCCACCGAGCGACGCCACCGCGGCGTAGCAGCCTTCGTGCTCGACGCGCATCAGCGGGGTCTTGCGCAGCTTGCCCGTCTTGTTGCCCACCGACGTCACGACGACGACGCGCATGCCGTTCATCTCGGTGCCCTCGGTCCCACCGGACGCCTCGATCAGATCGGCTTGCTTGCGGGCCCAGTCGAGGGTCCCGGGCTCGTACTCACCTTGCAACGGCATGCGGTCACCGTAGACCGAGGCGAACCACCCACGTGCGACGCAGAAGGCCGGTCGGCTCGCCACAACCCGAGGTGTCCCAGAATGCTCACGTGGCGACCCGACGAGCGCGGCTCACTCCTCGTGCCGGGACGGCCGGTTCTGGCGATGTCGGCAGTGGCCAAGATGACGCCCGTGGACCTCGGCGGTCAGCGGCCCGGCGGAGGTTCCCAGATCTCGAACCGGGTGCCTTCGGGATCGACCGCCCACCCGAAGCGCCCGTACTCCGACTCCTCCAGCGCATCGATCACCTCGACTCCAGCCGAGCGCAACTGGGCCAGCATCGCGTCCAGATCGGCGACGCGGAAGTTCACCATGAACGCCTGTTCCGGCCGTCCGAAGTACTCGGTGTCATGATCGAAGAGAGCCCACGTCGTGGAACCGCCCGGCGTCCATTCGAATGGTTTGCCGCCCCAGTCGGAGATGTCGATGCCGAGGTGCTCGGCATACCAGCCCCGAAGGCTCGCGGCCTGTCCGGCGCGCTGGAACACCCCGCCGATCCCGGTGACTCGCTCCACGATCGCCAAGCTACGCCAAGGTCGCGCGCAGACCAGGCCGCACAGCCAACGACACTCGCGTGACGGGCTGGCACGGCATGCGACCGATGAGTTTCCCGGGGTTGCGGATGTCCAACGTTGCAACACCTCCTCGACCCTGAATGGGAGATCTCCATGGGCAAGGTCATTGCCGCCGCGGTCATGTCGCTCGACGGTTACATCGCCAAGCACGACAACACGATCGGCCGCCTGTTCGACTGGTACGTGAACGGTGAGGTCGAGTGCCCCACAGCGTCGCCGGACATCACGTTCCACATCTCGCCCAAGAGCGTCGAGCATTGGCGCACGTGGGTGTCATCGCTCGGCGCGCTCGTGTGCGGGCGCACACTGTTCGACTTCACCAACGGGTGGGACGGGCGCCACACCATGGACGTTCCCGTCGTCGTTGTCACCCACCGGGTCCCGACGGACTGGGTGCAGGAACACCCCCGTGCACCCTTCACCTTCGTCACCGACGGGGTGCGGGCCGCCGTCGAACAGGCCCAACTGATCGCCGGCGATCGCGTCGTCGCCGTCACCGCCGGCACCGTCGCTCGACAGTGCCTCGAGCTCGGGCTGCTCGACGAGGTGGCGATCGACCTTGTCCCGGTCGTGATGGGCGAGGGACGCCCGTTCTTCGGCGAGCTCACGGTCGACGACGTCGTGCTCGGCGACCCAACGGTCTGCATCCAAGGCGAGCAGGTCACCCACCTCGTGTTCCCGGTGAAGCGATGAGCACCTCGTCACGGACGCCGTCAACCCCCGTGGCCACGAGGACCATCCACTTCGGTCTGCTGGTCAGTGACCGCAACCTGTCGCTCGACTTCTACCGCTCGCTCGGCTACGAGGTGGTCGGCACCGTGCCCGACACCGAGATCGGCCACCTGACGATGCTCAAGCTCCCAGGCGACGAGTTCGTCACCGTCGAGTTGGTCGCCGATCCGCCCGACGCTCGGGCGCCGGGGCTCAGCCACATCGTCGTCACTGTCGACTCGCTGGACGACTCCATTGCCGCGCTGCGCGCCGACGGGGTCACCGACGCCGCTACGCCGGAGCCGCCGGACGACCCCGACACACCGCGAACGGTCATCATCATCGATCCGGACGGCAACCAGATCGAGCTCGTCCAGTGGCCTCAGGGGCATGCTGCCGGGATTACATCGGCGGACTGGGCCGGCCCAGGCGGCCATCCGAAAGACTGACTCCAACTGACGAAAGCAGATACCGGTGCCCGGCTGGCGTCGGCTTGCGGGCTGTTCGTCCGGTGCTGCCGGCGTTCGCTCTCGGTCCGATCGCGCGTCAGCGCGTGGCAGGCAACTCAGTTCGCGGCCGAGCTGCAGCCCGTCACGGGGATCGTCGGCGCCGCCTCGACGCGGCTGCGCCGCTCCCCGCCGGCGCTCCGCCGATGAGCTACGTGCTGGCCGGATCAGCGCTGCCAGCGGCCCGGCCCCCGGCGCGGCGCGTTCGTTGATGGGCCAGCAGGATTGGGCCGACGCACCGCACCTTCGGTTCCCGACGATCGTGCTGACCTTGTTCGTGTCCGACACCGCGACGCACGCCGCTGCCGGAGATCCTCCTGCGGCGGGCGCCACGGGCACGAGCGGGGTCCACCCGATGGTCTGCGCGTGGTGGAGCGGGTCGGGGTCGGGCAGCCGTGTTCGGCGGTCGCGAACTTCGTCGGCAGCGTCCTCACCGAGATCTTCGAAGCGTTCAAAATCGACCCGGCCACGGTCGCCGCGTACGTCAGCGGGACGTTCGGTGACGGCGCGATCGGTGGCGCGCTGGGAGCGGTCGGTGGGTGGCTTGCCGGCTTTTGGAACAGCGTCGTCGACCTCGCCAGGGCCGCCGTGGAAGACGTTCTGGCCACGCTGACCAAGCCGGTCGTCGAGGCGATCAAGCTGGCGACTGCGGGCACACGCGGATGACGGGCCAGTCTTGACACATGGCCGTTGGCGATCACCCCGGTCCGTTCGTCGAGCTGGCCACACAGCGGCTTCTGCTGCGGCGCTGGCGAGCAGACGATGCGCCGGCGTTGGCGGAGATGGATGGCGACCCAGCGGTGATGCGGTACATCGGCGACGGATCGGTGCGCACCTTCGCGCAGACCGTCGACGCGATCGAGCGTTTCGAAGCGCGTTGGGGCGAGCAAGGGTTCGGGCTGTTCGCCGCCGAATCGATCGAGACGGGCGAACTCATCGGATGGGTCGGGCTCGCCGTGCCGCACTTC
>JBBQTN010000183.1:0-10776 GCA_038213195.1 Acidimicrobiales bacterium
AAATGCCCAGCTCAAATGCCATTTTAGCGCGGTGACGAGGTGGCATGGGTTCGCTTACAAGGAAGATGCCGGGGGTTCGAATCCCTCTGCGCCCACCAGGTCCGCCCGGAGATCGGCCGGGACGACCTCTCCGGTCAGCCCGAGTCCGCCTGGAACATCACACCAGCCGCCACCTCTTCTGCATCGGCACGTGATGAGCTGACTTTGGTGGTGCTACCACGGCCGGGTCGGAGTGCTGGCCTGCTTGACCGTTGTACCCACGGCGCGCAGGCTTGGCGGAGATCGACGTCGAGGAGCAGTGCGAAGCGATGAGCACACCGCGTGAGCTGAACGACGCCGCCGGCATCGTGCGCCGCGTGGCCTGGGCGCGCTTCCGCGCGACGCTGCGCACCCGGTGGGCCAGCTACGCGGTGGTCGCTGTGTTGGTCGGCATCCTCGGTGGACTGGCGATGGCCGGCGTCGCCGCGGCGCGGCGGACCCAGTCGTCCTTCACCGCCTTGCTCGCCAGCACCAACCCCTCGGACCTCGCCGCGGTCACGGCCGTGTGGAATCCGTCGGCCGGCGTAAGAACGGGCTACGACCCGGCGGTGATCGAGAAGATCAAGCACATTCCCGGCGTCGTCCACGTCGAGAGCTACGTCGGCCTCCAGGGTTTCACCCTTGGCGCGGATGGCAAGCCGATGTTCGCGGCCCAGAGCACGCTCGGCAGCGTCGACGGTCTGCTGTTCAACCAGGACGAGGTGATCATCACGCGTGGTCGGATGGCCGATCCGACGAAGGCGGACGAGGTGGTCGTGACCGACGATGTCGCCCGCGCGATGAAGCTCGATGTCGGCGCCACCTTCCCTGTCCTCTTCTTCACGGATGCGCAGTCGAGCGGGCCGACGCAGGAGGGTGCACCGTACTTGCGCATCAATGCCACGCTCGTCGGCATCGGCCAGGTGTCCAGCACGGTCGTGCGTGACGACGCCGACCTCCCCGAGACGACGATGCTTTTCACCCCAGCGTTGACCACGTCGCTCGCGACGTGCTGTTCGTACCTCAGTGCGTCCGGGCTGCAGCTCGCGCACGGATCGCGAGACGTGGCCAGCGTCGAGTCGGGGATCGCGGCCGTGCTGCCACCGGGCGTGCCGCACTTCTTCCGGGTCACCTCGACCGCCGAGGTCAAAGCGGAACGGGCCATCGAGCCGGAATCCCTGGCGCTCGGCGTGTTCGGTCTGATCGCGTTGGTGGCCGCGTTGTTGATCGCGTGCCAGTTCATCGGCCGGGTGACCCGCGACACCGCCGCCGATGTCGAGGTGCTGCGCGCGCTCGGCGCCGGCACCACGACGACCGCCACCGACAGCGTGCCCGGTTTGTTCGCGGCGATCATCCTCGGCGCCGTGCTGGCGGCTGCGGTGGCCATCGGGCTGTCGCCCGTGGCGCCCATCGGCCCAGTGCGTCACATCCGTCCGCACGCCGGCATTGACAGCGACTGGACCGTGCTGGGACTCGGCGCTGGGTTGCTGGTCGTCGTGCTCGGCGCGGCTGCCGTGACCTTCGGGCTTCGGCAAGGCAGGGCGGCCCCACTCCCCTCGCACTGGCGCGTGTCGCGCACGGCTCAGGCAGCAGCCGCAGCTGGGCTCCCGGTGTCGGCGGTGGTAGGGATCGAGTTCGCTCTCGCGCCTGGATCCGGCCGTTCGGCAGCGCCAGTCCGCTCTGCCGTGATCGGGGCGGCCCTGGCGGTGATCGTGCTGACGGGCACGTTCACCTTCGCTGCGAGTGCCGACCACCTCGTGTCCCACCCGGCGCTCTATGGGTGGAACTGGGATTTCGAGCTGTTCGCCGGCTCCAACGAGATGCCGGGTGACACGGTGGCGGCGCAGCTGAACGCCGACCAGGACGTGGCCGATTGGACGGGCTATTACTTCGCCACGTTGGAGATCGACGGCCGGAACGTCCCGGCGCTCGGCACGGACCCGCGGGCTGTGTTGGCGCCGCCGATCCTCAGCGGGCACGAGCTCGAGGCAGCGGACGAGATCGTGTTGGGCGCGTCCACCCTGCGCGACCTCGGCAAGCACGTCGGCGAAACCGTGCAGCTGACCACCGAGACCGGCACGCAGCAACTTCGGATCGTCGGCACGGCAACCATGCCGACGGTGGGCAACTCGGGTGGAGTACATCCGACGATGGGCGACGGTGCGGTCGTGGATGCCACTCTCATTCCGCGGGTGGCGAAGAGCCCGTTCGGAGACCCCACTGCGGGTCCACAGGCGATCTTCATCAAGCTCCGGCCCGGGGTCGATCCGGAGCACGCGTACGCGGCGCTGCAGAAGATCGCGGTCGGGCTGTTCCCACCGGATCAGGTTGGGGCGCTGGCGCTGACCGCGCAGCGTCCGGCCGAGATCGTCAACTACCGCTCGATGGGTTCCACGCTCCGGCGGCTCGGTGTCGGCCTAGGTGGCGGTGCGCTGCTGGCGCTCGGGCTGACGCTGGTGGCCTCAGTGCGCCGGCGCCGCCGCGACTTCGCGTTGTTGAAGGCGCTCGGCTTCACCAACCGCGCCGTCGCCGCCACCGTCGCGTGGCACGCTACGACCGCCGCCGTGTGCGGCATCGTCATCGGTTTGCCCCTCGGGGTCATCGGCGGCCGCCAGCTGTGGTTGCTCTTCGCACACACGATCCACGCGGTGCCCGATCCCGCGGTGCCGATCGGGGCGGTCGTGTTCGCTGCGGCGGGCGCAGTGCTGCTGGCCAACCTCGTCGCCCTGGTCCCGAGTCGCGCCGCGGCGCGACTGAACCCGGCCGCAGTGCTGCGAGCCAACGCAGTCGGCTGAACCTGTCCGCACACGACTTCAGGTGGAATGGCGACGGCCTGGCCCCTCCGTCGCAGCCGAGGCCGTCATCCACCGCGCCGAGGCCCGCTACGCCCAAAGCCGCGCGCGGCCGAGGTGGCCAGAGATGCTCGGCCAGTCGGAGGGGTGTCGGTGCGGCGGATGCCGTCGACGATCAGGCCGAGCATCTGCTCCGCGCGCTTGCGCCAGTTCGGGTCGGCGGTCGCCTGTCCGCCGCCGGCGGCGGAGCTCACGATGTGGTCATCTCCGGCGACGCGTCCTCGCGGCTGGTCGGCAGCGGCCTCGTGGTGCTGGGACGCGACACCGCCGCGTTGGTCGCTGCCGTTGGGACCAACGATCTCGCGGCGGCGAGACAGGCGTGGCTCACCGCGGGCTCGTAGCTCGGGGGTGGACAGCGGCCGGACATGCCTGGTCGACCGCGTGACGATCGTGGGCGACGCGGGTCGTGGGCGCGCGGGAGCTTCATCCGGCCGTTCAGACCCGTTTGCCTTGCGTCCACCTGGCAGTGAAACACTTCGAAGCGTCGGCAGGTCGTCGCCTGGGGCGTCCCCCACGTACCCGGATGAAGGCACCTGCCGACGCCAAACCCGTCCAGTAGTGCCGGCTCCGCATGTTCGAGAGAAGAACAACCTCAATGGCAAGTTTCGCCGTCATCCTCGAATCTCGTCCGTCGACGTCCGACGGAATCTTGCTCATTGTTGACGACCTCTCATCAGCGGCGGAGATAGCGGCCGAACTCCGCGAGAAGGGCCACGTCGTTTCAGTTCGCGAATTGATGATCGGCGTCGCCGACCAGTGAGGCCGGTCTGCCGACGAGGCGGGCGCGAGCAGAGCGAAGTGTGATTTGGACGTGCTCAGATGGGATCAGGTTCTCGAGGGCTCCGCTACGAGGACCGTGGCCGTTCGGCGCTCGGGTGACAGCACCCGAGCCCCTGGTGCCCGAGTGTCGTCACCGAGTGTCGTCAGCTCTCGTCAGTGACCTCGGGGTCGGGTGAGGGTGATGCTGTCTTGCGGGGTGTAGGTCGATGATCCGAGTGTCGTGCCGTAGTAGGTGAAGGTGATCGTGGTGGTGCCGTGGGCCGTGCCGGGGTCGACGTCGAAGACGCCGAAGCCGTACTCGTTGACGAGGTCACGGTGCGCCGACCAGTGTGACGGCTCGTCGGTCACCTTCAGTGAAGGGTGTGCTCCTGTGGTCGGATCGGGCGCGCCGAGGCCGCAGATCACGACACCGTGGGCGTCGTCGTCGAACGACGAGGGCGGGGTTGCCGTAGAGTGGCCGCCACCGCCGAGGATCATGTGCACGGTGCCCTGCGTCGTGTCGAACGTCGTGACGTCGCCGGTGGTCTGGGGCAGCGGGGTGAGCAGGTCCTTGCCGTTGGGCGCGGTGTTGGCGTGGTCGGCACCGCGCACCGCATGTGTGCGTTCGTAATGGTGCTCGTGGCCGGCGACGACGAGATCGACACCGTACTGGTCGAACAGCGGCAGCCATTCCTCACGGATCCCGAGATCGGCACCGTTGAAGTTCGCCGACGACATGGCGACCTGGTGCATGCACACCACGATCCAGTCGATCTCGTGGTCGTTGCGCCGATCGCACAGCGTCCGGTCGAGCCAGTCCTTCTGGACACCGGCGCTGTAGCCGCGGATGTAGTCGTCGCGGTTGGCGGCCGGATCGAGCAGGTGGTTGTTGCGGTACGCGCTGAACGACCCTTCCTGGTAGCAGACGTCATCGTTGTTCAACGACACGACCGCAACCGACCCGACCTTGAACGAGTACCAGTTGCCGAGGAAGTCGCCGTCGCAGCCGTTGTCCGGCAGCGTGAACCAGGTCTGGTAGGCGAGGTAGCCCTGGGGGCCGTTGCCGACCTCGTTCTCGTGGTTGCCAGCGGCTGGCATCCATGGGTACTGCGAGGCCGCGGGCATGTTGTTCGTGAAGAAGCTGCGCCAGGTGGCCACCGGATCGTCGCTGATGTTGGCGTAGCACAGGTCGCCGTTGAGCAGGTGGAACAGGGGCCGTCGGTCGAGGCCGTTGAGCGCATCGACGACGTAGCCGGCGTTGGGGGTGTGCGGCCCGGGTGACAACCCGGGGCCGACCGCCATCGGGATGGCCTGGTCGCCGAAGCTGGTGAAGCGGAACGGGCGGCGACCACGCGGTGCCGTCCGGAACGCGCCGCTCGCGGTCTTCGCGCCGTCGGCGATCACGTCATAGATGTAGTCCGTGTCGGCGTGCAGCTGATCGAGATGGGCGTGGTAGGTCCACACCGTCTCCCCAGTGATCGCTTCGGTGTAGTTCTTGACCCGGGCGTGAACGACGCGGCCGTGTCCACCTGCGGGAGTGCCGAGGCGCACCGCCGGTCGCCGCACCGGTGCCGGTGTCGACCACGACACGACCATCGAACGCGCGGTGTCAGCGCCGAACTGTAGGTGCACTTGATCCGCGGCCGGCGCCCCTGTGCGGTCCGGCTGACGCAGCAACTGTAGCCCGAGCTGCGCGTGCGTTGGCGCAGCCGCGTCGACCGATCTTCCGGCGAGCAGCGGGGTCGCCGCTGCCATGCCGGCAAGCGCGCCGATCTTGAGGAACCCGCGCCGCGGCAGCGTTCCTCCAGCCGATCCTGCACCTCGCTGTACGTCATCCAAATGATCCACTTCGACCCTCCCGGTAGCGGCTCCACGGGCCATATGTCGGACCCGCGGCGCAGCGTCACATGGTGAGCTGGCTGCAGACCGGCGAAGGCGCGACCCCCAGGTGAACATTGTGAGGCGTTCTGCTGAACGCCGCTCCCGGAGCGCGCCGGGGTCGGGAGACTCGAGATTTCGCTTCGACGTGGTTGAGTGCGCAGGACTTCGCACTTTGGACGACCGGCGCCCAAAGGGTTCCTGTGAAAACGGACGCCACCGAGCGTGTGGCTATAGGACGGACAGTGCTGGGCGTGGAAGTCCAAGAATCGGCCCGATGAACAACGCGAATGAGCGAATGAACACTCCGCGCCGCTCTTGTTCTCTGCCTCCTTCGTTGTCAACGTGCTGACCATGACGTCGCTTCCTGCTCCACGAACCGGATCCGCCCGGCATCGCTCGCGGCCTCGCCGAACCGGAGCGCGCTGGATGGGACGGGCGGCTGTCGCTGGTGTGGCGACGGTCGTGGGAGCGCTCTCCACCGCGGCGCTGGCGAACGCCTCCGTGGCGTCGACGACGGGCGCAGCACACGCCGTGACCCCTCCGCCGGCAAACGTGGCCGTCGGCAGCTACGAGAGCATTACGGACATCCGGGTGTTCACCGAGGCCCAGGTGACGTTGGCAGCCGCTCTGACCGTGTGGTCGATCAGCTCGTCGGGGACGACGTCGCAGTCGATCATTGCTGTCGGACACTGCGTTCAATCGCATCTCGTTCACTACGATGGAGTCGGCTCCGCCAGCCCGACCCTGGTCGGCACGGCCACGTTCACGGAGAACATCGTCGGCGTGATCCCGACCAACCTCCCGCTTCCCATCATCGGTCGTCCGCTCGACCAGACGGATGCGTTGTTCGGCGCGGCTGGCACCACATATCCAACGCCAGGAAACAACGCGCGAGGAATCGAACCGCTGGTGTCGGTGGATGCGCTTTCTTTCGCCCCGGCGTCGCCGAAGACCTTGGGGTTCACATTCGGAGGTGACGGCTTCGATGAAGTCCGTGTGCTCACACAGTGCGATGGACCGCCGTCCGACGTCCCTGAGGCGCCGCTCCCGGTGCTGATGCCGCTTGGAGCAGTTGTCGCGATCGGTGGGTTCGGGCTCCTGCGTCGACGGCGCAACGCAGTCCGTTGACCACAGCGTTCGTTGATGTGGCCCGAGGTTGCCGACCTCTGCGTTCCGCCCAGGTCCCTGCGTCTGATCGCCCACCGACAGGTTGACGGAAATTGTGCACTCGGCGTTCGGGCCTGCGACAACGGCCATTCATCTCAGCGTCGGTTGGGCCGCTTACTTTCCGTTCTGTCGCAGCACCGGCCCAAAGGAGAGGATGATCGTGTCGAGAGTTCGCAAGCGGTGTCGTGGGTTCGTCCGGCTCAATCTGGTGGCGTCGGCCGGCATGATTGCTGCGGTGTCGGCTCTTGCCTGCTCGATGGCCGGCACCGCGCACGCGGCTGGCGGCATCATCATCTCAGAGGTGGCGCCGTGGGCGAGTGGCAGCTCGCCGTACATGACGGACTGGTTCGAAGTCACGAACACGAGCAACTCGGCGATCGGCATCTCCGGGTGGACCATGGACGACAACTCCAACTCATTCGGGCTGTCGGTTGCGCTCAATGGGATCAGTTCGATCGCCGGCGGCGAGTCGGTCATCTTCCTCGAGAGCTCGACGCCGTCGACCGCGATCCCGGCGTTCACCTCTGCGTGGTTCGGCGGTAGCGTTCCTGCCGGCCTGCACGTCGGAACGTACAGCGGCTCAGGTGTCGGTCTGAGCACGAGTGGCGACGCGGTGAACCTGTTCAACTCGTCGGGCGTGTTGCAAGCGAACGTCGCGTTCGACACGTCACCCGCGACGGCTCCGTTCGCGACTTTCGACAACGCGGCTGGGGTGGACAACGCGACGATCTCGATGCTGAGCACGCCAGGGGTCAACGGCGCTTTCCTTGTCCCGGCGCCGCCCGACAAGTCGGCGATCGGTTCGCCAGGCGCGATCGCGAACTCGACGACGGGCACGACCACCACCACGCTCGCCGCGACCACGACGACCGCGGCCCCGTCGACCACCGTGGCCTCAGGTGCTGCTCCGTGGCCCGGCGATCAGGCGGTGCAGAACGCGTCCACCCATGCGTTCGGCGGGAACCTCAGTGGCCTGATCGAGCAGGGTTCGGGGGCCGTGGCGCCGGGTGTGCTCTGGGGCGTGCGCAACGGGCCGAGTGCGCTGTTCCGACTTCTCTGGGACGGCACGAACTGGTCGCCCGACACTGCCGACAACTGGAGCAACGGCAAGGCGCTGCACTACCCCGACGGCACCGGTGATCCTGATGCGGAGGGAGTGACGTACGCCGGTCCGAGCCCGGCCGACGGGATCTTCGTCTCGACCGAGCGCAACAACCTGGTCAACACCATCAGCCGGCTCAGCATCCTCCGCTATGACCCGACCGGTGCCGGTTCGAGCCTGAATGCGACGACAGAATGGAACCTCACCGGCGACCTCCCGGCCACCGGTCCCAACCTCGGCCTCGAGGCGATCACGTGGATCCCCGACGCATATCTGGTGTCGAACAAATTCTTCGACGAGCATGCGCTGCATGCGTACAACCCTGCCGACTACATGAATCATGACGGTGGCCTGTTCTTCGTCGGGGTCGAGGGCAGCGGCATGATCTACGCGTACGCCCTGGACCAGGTGACAGGTGGCTTCACTCGTGTGGCCACGATCTCGAGCTCGTTCCCGGCGATCATGGAGCTTCAGTTCGACCGGGACCTCGACGAGCTGTGGGCCGTGTGCGACAACACGTGCAACGGGCAACACGCGCTGCTGCGGATCGACCCCGCCGCGGGCGAGTTCGCGGTGGCGCTCAAGTTCGACCGTCCCACCGGCATGCCCAACTACAACAACGAAGGCTTTGCGATCGCACCAGCGACGGAGTGCGTGAACAACCGCAAGCCCGTCTACTGGGCCGACGACACCGAGGACCTCGGCGTCGCGATCCGTAGCGGCAACCTGCCGTGCACGGCGATCGGCAGCACTCCACCCAGCGATGTTCCCGAGTTCCCGGTCGTCGCGCTGCCGTCGATCATCGCGATCGTGTTGCTCGGTGGATCCATCGCGTTGGCCCGGCGCCGTCGGTCCCCGGCCGCGCTCTGAGCGGCCGCGACCCGCGCCCGGCCCGGCTGGTCATCGTCTGACGATTCGAGTTGCTCGACGCGAGCACACTCATTCCCCAATCTTCCCCATCCGTTCATTCGAGTGATCGTGAAGTTCTGTCGATCACAAAAGATGAACGTGACGAGACTCGCCGTACCCGCTGTGTTGTTCGGCGACGAGACCCTCAACGGGGTGATCGAATCGGTGTTTCGGGCCGACGACAGCCTCGGCGCGGTGCTGGTGCTCGGAACGCTGCGACCCGATACCGTCGGACTCGTCGACCGCGGCAGGTTCCTGGCGTTCCTGTGTGGTCGGCTCGGTCACGGGAGGGCGCTGTACTCGGGCAGGCCGATCTCCAGCTTCGAGCCGCCGCTCGCCCTCGTCGTCCACCGTTCGGCGACGGTCGTGGAGGCAGCGGTGCGCGCCACCGCTCGAGGAGACGACGAGGCCAACGATCCGGTGGTCGTTGCCCTCGTCAACGGGTTCGGCCTCGTTCCGGTCTCGTCGCTGTTCAAGAGCGTCACAGAACAGCTCGTCACCCCGTCGTGCTGCGCGCGGAGCGCGCCATTCGTCAATGCACGTAGGGCGACGGAAAATCGACGCCGATGACGACGTTCGACATCTCGATCGGGTCGAGCAGCTTACTGCGGACGGTTCCGTCACGGTCCAGCTGATGCTCGACGAAACCCACGACCTTCGCCCCGATCACCGGTTGGGCCGAGTCCGATAGTGACGCCCACGTTGCAGGCGCCCACACCCGAGCCGGGGCGGCGCGTGCCCGACGCCACTGATGCACGTGCCCGCTGGCAACCAACCGAACGCAGCCGGCTGCGATGCCCGCGACAAGCCTGCCGCGCGCGGGTTCTTGCAGGTACCGCCGTGGGTCGTCGTTCTCGCCTGATCGCCATGGCTGCAAGGGGCGATGTAGGAACAGCGCAGTTGGCACATCGACCGCCAGCGTCGCCTCGAGCCAGTGCCACAGTCGCGGCGCAGCGTCGAGATCGGAGGCCAGCGTCTGCACATCCACCCCCACGAGGCGCCAACCGCCGAGATCGAGCATCCACGAACCCTGGCCGAACACAGCGGCGTACCGTTCTCGTCGTGCCGCTGTGACCGGCTGCGTCGTCTCCCCGAGATCGCCGAGGTCGTGATTGCCTGGGATCGCCAGCCACGGCACCCGGAGCCGGTTCAGCTGGGCTCGGGCGTAGAGCAGATCGTCGAGGTGGTCTGCCCCGTCAAGGCTGATGTCGCCGGTGTGCACGACGAGTTCGGGGCGGTTGGCGTTGACGTAGTCCACGACGACGTCCCAGTTCGCGTCGGCGAACGGCGAACGCGTCGACAGGTGGGAGTCGCTGACCTGGATGACGCGGGTGATCTCCATGGCCTCAGCTGCTGGGTGCGGGTGCCCGGAGCGTGATCAGGTCGCGGGCGAAGCCGACCATGAACTGGCGGGTGGCCACCAGCCGGGCGCGGTCCTCGCTGGTGCCGACCCCGCGCAGCACGTCGTTGATGTCGAGTTGGAGTTGGCGAGCAGTGTCGGTGGCGATTGGTGGCGAGACGAAGGTGTTGGTCGGTTGGTCGTTCATCACGAGTGTGACCCGCTCATACCGGGTGCCGCTCGGCGTCTTGATCGGCCAGTGCCAGTAGAGCGTTGTCCACGTCAGACTGGTCGCGGGGCTGGTCCAGGTCAACAGTCCGCCCACGATCCCGGAGCCGAGGTCGACGCTCTCGCGACCGTGGACGGCGTAGCCGTGGAACGAGTAGCACGCCTCCACCCCGTACGCCGAGAACGCGGCACGATCGCTGGTGTCGATCACGTCGGCGGTGATCGCGACGTTCGACTGGAAAGCCGATCCGCTCGGGCCGGCGAACGAGTATTGGTATCGCTCCCATTGCGAGTCGTTGCCGAAGAACCGCTTGTAGGCGTCGTAGCGGGCGACGTCGGCGAGATTCCAACCGTCCGGCGTCTCCTTGCTCTGCGCGAAGCTCTCCAACCGGGGCGAGCCGAAGCTGTTGGCGATCCGGTCGTACTGGCGAAGCTGACCGTTGTACATCCCGACCCCGAGCGCCATCACTCCGACGATCCCCATCGACACCCACGTCGGTGGCCGCTGCACCACCGCCCGA
>JBBQTN010000184.1:0-10619 GCA_038213195.1 Acidimicrobiales bacterium
TGATGTCGAAGTCGAAGAACATCGTCCACGCCGCTGTGCAGGTCGTCGACATCGGTGGTCTCGTCGAGGGCGCGAGCAAAGGTGAGGGTCTCGGCAACAAGTTCCTCGCCAACATCCGCGAGGTCGACGCGATCGTGTTCGCGCTGCGCGCGTTCGTGGACGACGACGTCGACGGGCCCGACGACCCGATCGACCATCTCCGTGTGGTCGAGATCGAGCTCGCGCTCGCCGATCTGGAGACGGTCGAGAAGCGGTTCCACCAGGCGCAGCGCCAGTCCAAGCTCGACCGCACGCTCGGAGCGGAGCTCGAGGCCCTCCAGGCCGCCTATGACGCCCTGAGCGACGGTCGTCCGCTGTACCGGGCCGGGCTCAGGCCGGAACTGAAGGCCTTGCTCGCGCCGTACTTCCTGCTCACCAACCGCTCGGTGCTGGCGGTCGTCAACGTCGGCGAGAACGAGCTCGACTCCATCCCGGAGATCGAGGACCGGGTCCGCGCCGAGTTCGCCTCCGCCGGCGACAACGTCGAGGTCATCGGGATGTGCGTGCAGCTGGAGGCCGAGGCAGCGACGATCACCGACCCCGACGAGCGCGCCGAGATGCTCGAGGGTTTCGGCCTCGGTGAAGGCGCGCTGTTCAGGATGGTGCGGTCGGCGTACCACCTGCTCGGGCTGCGCACGTTCCTGACGACGGGCGACAAGGAGAGCCGGGCCTGGACGTTCCACGCCGGTTCAAAGGCTCCGGAGTGCGCCGGCCGCATCCACACCGACATGCAGCGTGGCTTCATCCGCGCCGAAGTGATCCAGTGGGACGAACTGCTCGCGCTCGGTTCCTGGAACAAGGCCAAAGAGGTCGGCAAGTTGCGCGTCGAAGGCAAGGAATACGAGTTCGTGGACGGCGACGTGACCGAGTTCCGCTTCAACGTATAACAGGGGTTTCGCTATCTGCGACGATTTCGCCGTAGCGCCTCTGAGCTGGTCTGAGTGGTCAGTCGCAGCATTACACGGGTGTTATCTGATCGTCAGCGGGTGACGAGTCCCGCCCTCGGTGTCTGCTCGCGATTCCCGCGGCGAGGAGTCCAGGTGGTGGCGGAGTTGGTGGCAGCGGTCGAACGCGGTGACGAGTTGGGTGGCCCATAGCCAGCGGCGACGCGGAGCCGGGTTTGGCGACCGGTGCGGGCGAGCAGTCCTGCGGTGTGCAGGAGGTGTAGCGGAGTCGTTTCGGCTCGGCGCGGACGAGGTCACGGGTGAGGCAGGGGTGCTGGCACCAGATGAGGAGGTCGTAGGCGATGTGGGTGGCAGATCAACTTCCCGGTCGGCGAGGTCCGACAGCAGCCTGGCACCGACATGGCTGACCACCCCACGCCCACCAGCAGAGACCTTCAGGCAGGGACGACGACGACGATTCACCAACTGAGTGCCCTTCTGGGGTGTTGCAACTGGACCTTCGGCACAGCTCAGTTTCCCGCAGCAGAAGGGCCTTTTCGCAGGTGCGACCCCCAACCACAGCCCCTCCGGCAACCAGCCGGGCTCGCAGTAGTTCCGTGAGGATCGAGCGCGTCGGAGCGGGCTGCCCGGACTCCTCGTGCTCAGGGTGCTGACGCCGTACCCTGCGGGTTCGGCGTCCCTCACACCAGTGCGGAGCCGTACATGACCGTCGGGCACGCCCAAATGTTTCGGGTTGCTCGAACCGCAGCGCTCTGAGATGGTCTGCGAGTGCGGCGACTCTCATGACCTCGGCTCGTGAGCACATACCTGGAGGGGTCTGTGGTGGCACACGCGAGGAGCGCAAGTGAGAACAACGTTCGGTCGGTTCATGGTCTTCCTGGGAATGGTCACGAGTGTGGGCGTCGTCGTCGCAGGGGTCGGATTGCCCGGTGCGGCTGCCGCATCGCGGGAGAAGCACGCCAACCTCCTCGTCCCGTTGTACGACGACGCGAATCCCGCGAACTGGTCTCGGGCGTGCTCCCAGGCAAACGGGTCAGGCGGAGGTTCATGGATCATTGCCGATCCCCTGCACGGTCCCGGAACGGCACCCATGGCCAACTGGGCAAAGGTGATCGAGGACTGCTACACGTACCGACGAGCATCGGTGATCGGGTACGTGTGGACGGACTACGGCCGCGCCTCACAAGCCGGCATCGCCAGCATCAAGGCCCAGATCGACAACTGGTATGCCTTCTACCCGGGGCAAATCGCAGGAATCTTCCTCGACGGAGTGTCCGACGCGATCCCGGAAACGGGAGTCAGCAACCAGGCCTTTTACCAGACGCTGTCGACGTACGTGCACAGCCGCACGGATGACAACGATCTGGTCGTCCTCAACTTCGGGCAGAATCCAGGATCGGACTGGATGCTCCGTGCGAGCAATGCGAAGAACGCCGACATCGTCGTGACCTTCGAAGGCGCCTACAACACCCCCGGGATGAACCCGTACACGGCGTGGCAACCAGCAGCCTGGGAGAAGCGGTACCCGGCCAATGACTTCGCGGCCCTGATCTACGACGCACCCGACTCCACAGGGACCGCGCAACCCGCCACCGCCTGCAACCTGCTGAAGCAACAGAACATCGGCTTCGTGTACGTGGGCACGTGGTACAGCGAGCTGGCTCCGTACTACGGAGATCTCGCTCGCCTCTGCTGAGAGCAGGCGGCGAGTTCGCGGCTTGTCAGTTCATCGCGTGATGCGCCACTGGCAGGTCGGGTGGCGCGCAACTCGAGTCTCGTCGGTGTCGCCCCGCATGCGGGGCACAGCCGCAAGAGCGACTACTGGTCAGTGCCGGTCAAGGAAGACGTGATGAAACCCACCGGTGCGGCCCTTCGCGGCAGTGGGCAAAGCGGTCGATCGGGTCAGCCGACAGTCTGGCCGTACATCTCACCGAGCGGGTCGGCGATCAGCTCGAGGCGTTCGCCGTCGGGTCCGCTGAAGTACAACGACGTGCCGCTGACGTGCGCCGTGACGATGCCGTGGTCGGCGAGCTTCGTGCGCAGGTGCTCCCACCGGTCCGGGTCGACCGAGATGGCGAGGTGGTGGAGACCGCCGAGCACCTCGGCGTAGGGACCGAGGTCGAGGCCGGGGAAGTCGAAGAACGCCAGCGAGTTGCCGTGCCCGATATCGAAGAAGAAGTGCGTCGAGGCGCGGTAGTCGCGGTTCTCGAACAGCTCGATCAACGGGAACTCGAGCAGGTCCTGGTAGAAGCGGATCGTCGTCTCGACATCGGTGCACAGCAACGCAACGTGGTGCACGCCGCGAGCCGAGGACTCCGGGCGGACATCGCGTCCGCGCAGGTGCCGCCGGCGCAGCTCGGCCCACTCCTCCGCCCGGTCGACATCCGCTCCGTGGCGGGTCTCGATCGGGTCGCCTTCCACCTCGACGTCCATGCGCCCCTCCAGTCCGATGCAATCCTGTCGCGACAGTCTGACCGACACGCCGCGCCGCCGCCGCCGTCAGCGGATCCGGGTATAGATCAGGTCGGCGGCGCCTGCGCCCATCGCGGCGCCGCGCGCCTCGAACCGGGTGGCCGGACGCCACGCTGGACGATCGACGAGGCCGCCGTCCAGCCGAGCCTCGGCACCGCACACCTGTTGCATCTGCAACGAGTAGCCGGACACGTCGGTGACGAGGTGCAGCCTCCCGTCCACGCGCAGCCTGTCGACGAGCGCAGCGACGACTCCGGACCGAACGAGCCTGCGGTGCCGCTGGCGCTGCTTGGGCCACGGGTCGGGGAACCAGATCCGCACCTCGTCGAGCGATTCGGGGGCGATCCGCCCGAGCAGCTCGAGCGCGTCGCCTTCGACGAGGCGCACGTTCGTGAGCCCAGCGGCGTTGACGGCTTCCATCACTGCAGCGATCCCCGTCGTGTGGACCTCGACGCCGACCACGCACTCCACCGGACGTTCGCGGGCCATGGCCAGCAGACCCTCGCCGGCGCCGAAGCCGATGTCCAGCACGAACGGGCCGCCGGCGCCGAACTCGTCGGGAAGCGACAGCACCGGCCCGTCCACGGCGATGCCGATCCTCGCCATCGCCACGGCATAGGCGGCCGCACGAACCGGCGACAGCCCACGCCGCCGCGGCTTGAACGATCGCGCCGCAGGACGCGCCACGATGCTCACTGCGGGAACCCCGCGATCTCCGAGGACGAGGTCCGACCAGCACCGTCTCGGATCACGCCGCCTCGAACCGGCCGTCGGCGTCGGCGACGACGGCGCCGGTGCGCTGCAGACGGGCGAGGTGCATCTCGATCGAACGCCGTTCGACAGCCTCGCCGAACGACTCCGGCCGCGTGCCTGGCCGGTAGATCAGACCCTCCCCGACCAGGTCGGTGAACGACTGCGGTCGCCGGAGCATCTCCAGCAGCCGCTCGTCGCGCCGGTCGATCACGGAGGCGAATGTGTCGAGCTGGCGGACGAACTCGTCGCGCCCGGTGACGACACCCTTGTGGTGGAACGTCACGTAGTGGCGGGCATCGAGCTCGCGGACCGTGGCGATCGAGGCGACGAAGTCCTCGAGATCGCTCCAGTGGTCGCCGTAGTACGGGCCGAAGCTGGACAGGTCGACGTCGCCGACGAACGCCACTCCGTCGGGCTCGATCACGAACGCGCTGTGGCCGCGGGTGTGGCCCGGCAGGTGCAGCACGCGCACGGTGACGTCGCCGAGATCGAACACGTCGCCGTCCGCGAACCCGGTCGCCGAGGGCACGTCGCCGATGTGGAACGACGTGATCAGCTCTTCCCGGAAGTGGGCCGCGTCGTCGGGGGCCAAGCCGTAGATCGACAGCAGCCCGTCGACGGAGCGGATCCCGTGGACGTCCTCGCTGTGGGCATGGATGTGCCGCGCCTGTACAGCGGACAGCCCGGCGATGTGATCCTCGTGGGCGTGGCTGACCAGGACCCTGTCGACGTCCGGCACCCCACCACGGTCGTGGACCGTGAGCGACGGATCGATCAGCACGGTGCCGTCCACGCCGCGAACGAGCACGCTGTTGCCGTCGGGGTACTTGCCGCTGGCGGCCCCGGTGAGCACTGTCACATGACGGCCGAGCTGTACATCGCCGACCGTGCTGGGCGGCGGGGTCGGCGGCACGTGCGGTGATAGTAGTCGGGCCGCGTGCAAAGCTCTGGCCCATGACGTGGCTGGTGGCCGAGGGGAGGGTGCTCGCATCCGCCGAGGTGGCCACGTCGCATCGCGACAAGGGCAAGGGCCTGCTGGGACGCGACGGCCTCGAAGGAGCCTTCGTCATCCCCCGGTGCCACTGGATCCACACTCTCGGGATGCGCTTCCCGCTCGACGTCGCCTACCTGGACGAAGCCGGCGTGGTCATCAAGATCGTGCGCGTCGCTCGGCACCGGGTGGGCGCGCCTGTCCTCCAGGCCCACACCGTGATCGAGGCGCAGGCCGGCGCGTTCGAGCGGTGGGGGCTGCGCCTCGGCGAGACCGTCGAGGTCCGCGCTGCGCACGACCGCCACGACGACGCCGACGAGCAGCGGGCGGCGGGTTGACGGCCGTCCGGCCCGGTTCGCTGGTCCTCGTCAGCACCCCGATCGGCAACCTCGGCGATCTCTCCCCGCGCGCCGTCGAAGCGATGCGCAGCGCCGCACTGATCTGCTGCGAGGACACCCGCCGCACCGGCAAGTTGCTGGCCCACGCCGGGATCAGTGGCGTGCGGATGACCGTCACCAACGAGCACACCGAGGCGGCCCGGGTGGTCGAGGTGCTCGACCTGCTCGCCGCCGGCGCGCACGTCGCCCTCGTCACCGACGCCGGGACACCGGGCATCTCCGATCCGGGCTCGCGGCTCGTGCGCGCTGTGATCGATGCCGGTCAGGAGGTGAGCGCGGTGCCCGGTCCCGCTGCGCTGGTGATGGCGCTGGTCGTGTCAGGCTTCGACACGACGAGGTTCGTGTTCGAGGGTTTCCTGCCGCGCACGGGTCGTGACCGCGCCGAGCGTCTCGCCGTCGTCGCGGCCGAGCGTCGCACCGTCGTGCTCTACGAGGCGCCGCACCGCGTCGTCCGCACGATCAACGATCTCGCGGCGTCGTGCGGCCCGCAGCGACAGGTCGCGCTCGCCCGCGAACTGACCAAGCTGCACGAGGACGTGTGGCGCGGCACCCTCGGGGCAGCGACGGCCCACCTCGCCGAGACCGCGCCCCGCGGGGAGTACGTCCTGGTGCTCAGTGGTGCACCGGGTGCGCCCGCAGCCGACGTGACAGACGACCAGCTCCGCGCCGCGTTGCGGATGGCACTCGAGGCTGGCGCCGATCGACGCGCGGCCATCGCTACGGTGACGGATGCCCATCGCGTCGCCAGGCGGCGCGTCTACGACATCGCCCTGACCATCCCCCGCTGAATCCTGCGCCCCGGCGCCCTGAACCAACGGCAGCGTCCCGCCATGTCCGACCTCCCAGAACACGTCACGTACGCCGCGAGCGGCCCCAGCGCGGCGTTCTTCGACCTCGACCGCACCCTGATCAGCGGCTCGTCGGTGTTCGTGTTCGGCATCGCCGCGTGGCGGGCCGGCTTGATCCGACGCCGCCAGTTCGCTCGCGATGCACTCGGCGCGCTCGCATTCCGGTTCCGCGGGGCCGGCGACGACACCTCGAACGCGGTGCGCGATCGGATCCTCGGCGCCGTCAGCGGGGTGCGCCACGAGGACCTGGTCGCGCTGAACTCGCAGATCGTCCCGAGGCTGCTCGAACGGGTGCGGCCGGAGGCCCGCCGGCTGCTCGACCTGCACCGCCATGCCGGACGGGCCACGTACATCGTCTCGGCCTCGCCTGTCGAGCTGGTCGAGCCGCTGGCGCTCGCGCTGGGGATGACCGCAGGGATCGGGACGCGCAGCGCGATGGTCGACGGTGTGTACACGGGCCAGCTCGCCGGACCGTTCTGCTACGGACCCGGCAAGGTCGAGTCGATCGCTGAGCTGGCGCGTTGGGAGGGCTTCGACCTCCCCCAATGCTGGGCGTACAGCGACTCGGCGAGCGATCTGCCGATGCTCCACGCGGTCGGTCATCCGGTCGCCGTCAACCCCGACGGCAAGCTCGAGCGGATCGCCGGCGACGAGGGCTGGCCGGTGATCGTGTTCAGCAAGAAGACCAAGGCCGTGGTCCGTCGGACCACCCAAGCCGTCGGCACGGCGGGCGTCGCCGCCGGCGGGTTCGCCGCCGGACTGCGCTACGCCCGCCACCACTGACCCAGCCGAGCGCCGCCGAACTCAGCCACTCACGTCGCGACGAGGGCCAGTTGGCGGCTCATCGCCACCAGCCGTCCCGTGCTGTCCCAGACCTCACCGCCCTCTTCGAGGAAGCCGTCGCGGACCATCTGCGTGCGGAACACACATTGCACGGGACCGGGCGCCGGGACGCCGCGGATGTGCACGGTGTACTCGATCGTCGGCACCCAGCCGACCGGAACGTCGAGGTTGAACACCGCAGGCGGCAACGCGTCGCAGACCATCAGCAGGGCCAGCGTGTCGATCGGGCGGCCGTCCGCGAACGCGAAGTACCCCGCCATCTCCGCCACGCCCGAACGAGCCTCGTGCGAGTAGCCGGCGTCCTCTGGCCGCAGCAGGACGTCGAGCCGGTCCATCATCGGCACGGGCACCATCGCCTGGCTCCGTTCGCGGGGCACGCACTCCTCGATCGGTGGCAGCAGCGGCGGCTGCAACGTGCTGATCTCGACACCACCCGCGCCGCGCGAGACATCGCCGAACGAGCCGAGCACCTGCAGCATCGGCCGGCCGTCGCGCCGCATCGTGCCCGTCACGGTGGTGAACCGCTTGCCGGACTTGATCACCTCGCTCTCGATCGTGATCGGGCCCGCTGTGCCGGGCGCGAGGTAGTGCGCGGTGACGGTGATCGGATCCGGGCGCCCGGAGACCTCGCGCAGGTGGCTCCCCGCGAGCGCGAGCATGTAGCCGCCGTTCGCGTTGCCGTTGATGTCCCAGCCCGGGGCGATGCGGCCGCTGCCGTCTGCGGCAACGCGCGTCGCCTCGTCGAACTCACTCATCCGGACATTCTGGAGGGAGGCGGGCGGCGCGCACCCGAAAACCGGCACGAGCCCGAGGTTGTTGCGCGCCGTAGCCTCAGCCATGTGGGCAGCCCGTACTTCCTCACCACGCCGATCTACTACGTCAACGCCCAACCGCACCTCGGCCACGCGTACACGACGATCGTCGGCGATGCGGTCACGCGGTGGCACCGCCTGCTCGGCGACGAGGTCCACGTCCTGACGGGCACCGACGAGCACGGGTTGAAGATCCAGCAGGCGGCCGACGCCGCTGGGATGACTCCGAAGGCGTTCACCGATTCGATCGCGCCGCTGTTCCAACAGGCGTGGGCGCAACTCGACATCGCCAACGACGATTTCATCCGCACCACGGAGGAGCGCCACAAGATCGGTGTCGCCGCGCTGCTCCAACGGTGCTACGACGCCGGCGACATCGAGCTGGACCTCTACGCCGGCAAGTACTGCATCGCCTGCGAGGAGTACTACACCGACGACGAGTTGCTGCCCGGTGACCTGTGCCCGATCCACAAGATCCCGGTGCACTACTTCGAGGAGGAGAACTACTTCTTCCGCCTGTCGCGCTTCGAGGACCGTCTGCTCGACTGGTACGCCGCGCACCCCGGAGCGATCGTCCCCGAGTTCCGCGGCAACGAGGCGATCGGGCTGATCCGCGGCGGGCTGCGCGACTTCTCGGTCAGCCGGACCAGCCTGACGTGGGGCATCCCGCTGCCGTGGGACCCCGAGCACGTCGCCTACGTGTGGTTCGACGCGCTCGCCAACTACATCACTGCGATCGGGTTCGGCACCGACGAGGAGCGCTTCGAGCACTGGTGGCCCGGCAGGCACCTGATCGGCAAGGACATCATCCGCCACCACTGCGTGTACTGGCCGGCGATGCTGATGTCCGCAGGAATCGAGCCACCGGCGGGCTGGGGCGTCGGCGGCTGGCTGCTCGCCGGCGGCGAGAAGATGAGCAAGACATCCGGCAACGTCGTCAACCCGTTGGATCTGATCGCCGACGTCGGTGTCGACGGGTTCCGCTACTACGTGCTCGCCGAGACGCCGTACGGGCAGGACGGCGACTTCACCTACGAGGGCCTGATCGGCCGGTACAACAGCGATCTCGCCAACAACCTCGGCAACCTCCTCGCCCGGGTCGCCACCGTCGTCGGCAGCAAGTGCGGCGGCGTCGGCCCCGCACCGTCACCGGATTCACCGCTCGCAGCGGCTGCGGCAACAGCGTACGCGGCGACCGCGTCGGCCTGGGCGGACCTGCAGCCGAACCGCGCCCTGGAAGCGACGTGGGGGTTGATCCGCGCGACGAACGCGCACCTCGAGGCCAACGAACCGTGGAAGGCGCAGCCGGGTCCGATGGTCGATGCTGTGATGGGCGACGCGCTCGAGGCGTTGCGGATCGTCGCGGTGCTCTCGTCGCCCGCGCTCCCCGGCACCAGCCAGACAGTGTGGGAGCGGATCGGCCTGCCCGGCGCGGTGACCGACCAACGGCTTCCCGCGGCCGCGGCATGGGGCGGCTACCCCGGAGGGCTCACCGTCACGAAGGGCGCGTCGCTGTTCCCGCGCAAGACGGCGTGAGAGCGGCGACGCCGACGCCCTCCGCTCGCGGCTACACGGACAGCCACTGCCACCTGTTCGACACGCGTGGCGTCGATCCCGCCGACGTCGTCGCGGCGGCGCGCGCCGCCGGTGTCGACACGATGATCAACGTCGGGTGCGACGCGGCAACGACTGCGCAGGTGATCGCCATCGCCGCAGCGCACGAGGGTGTGTACGCAACGGCCGGTCTCCATCCGCACGAGGCCGTCGACGGGGTGGATTCGATCACGCGGTTCCTCGACGATCCACATGTCGTCGCGGTCGGCGAGTGCGGGCTCGACTACTTCTACGTGCACTCGCCGCGCGACGTCCAGCGGCTGGCCTTCGCCGACCAGATCGCACTCGCCAACGAGCGCCGGCTGCCACTTGTGATCCACACCCGCGACGCGTGGGCCGACACGTTCGACGTCCTCGCCGCGGCAGGGGTGCCCGGGCGGACGGTGTTCCACTGCTTCACCGGCGGCCCGGACGAAGCGCGTCGGTGCCTCGATCTCGGCGCGTTCCTGAGCTTCAGCGGGATCATCACGTTCAAGACGGCGGACGACCTGCGCGCCGCGGCGCGGCTGTGCCCCGACGACCGGCTGCTCGTCGAGACCGACAGCCCGTACCTCGCACCGGTGCCGCACCGCGGCCGCACGAACCAGCCGGCGTACGTCACCGAGGTCGTCGCGCGGCTCGCCGAGGTCCGCGGCACGACCACGGAGCGCGTCCGCGACCTCACGACGCAGAACGCACACCTTGCGTTTCCCGCGTTGCGTACATAGCTTCTTCATTTCCTGCGGGCGTCGGGCTGTTCCCGACACGCGCGGTCCAGATCATGACCAAGCGCACTGCGATCCCCAGATGAACACCAGCGACCGCCGCCGGGTCGTCTTCGCGACCGTGTTCACGGTGGTCGCGCTGCCGGCGTTGTGGGTCAGCGGCCGCGATCAGGCCCAGACCACCACTGCGCCGAGCGCCGGTGCAGCCGGGCTGGCCACACCGGGCGGTGGCGAGGTGCG
>JBBQTN010000185.1:0-10576 GCA_038213195.1 Acidimicrobiales bacterium
GCCGCCCCTTCAACAGAACGCGATCGAACCTCATGCGACGATCGCTGTGTGGGAGGGCGATCGGCTGACGATCCACGACGTCACCCAGAGCATCCGTGCGATGCGTGCCCACATCGCCTGGCGATTCGCCGTACCGCCGACAAACGTGCGCGTGATTTCGCCGTTTATCGGAGGCGGATTCGGCGGCAAGTTCGCGGTGTGGCCCGGTACCGTCCTCGCCGCGCTCGCCGCGCGCGCTGTCGGCAGGCCGGTCCGGTTGGCTCTGACGCGCAAGGCGGTCAGCCGCACCGTCGGCGGTCGCACCGCGTCGACGAACCGAGTCGCGCTCGGCGCCGACGCCGACGGAAAACTGACGGCGATCGTGCACACGAGCACAACCCGGCTCGGACGGGTCGGTGGCACGCTGGAACAGACCACTGGGCCTGCCCGCCACCTCTACGACACGCCGAACCTGCTGACCCAGCAGAGTGTTGTCGAACTGGACCTGCTCGCGAATAGTTGGTTGCGCGCCCCGGGTGAAGCGATCGGAACGTTCGCGTTGGAGTCAGCGATGGACGAGCTCGCGTACGAGCTGGGCATCGACCCGATCGAGCTGCGGAAGCGGAACGAGCCGGAAACCGATCCGCTCGACGGCAAGCGGTTCTCGCAGCGAATGCTGCGCGAGACGTTCGACGTCGGTGCGGAGCGCTTCGGCTGGTCACAGCGCACACCGGAGCCGGGTTCGATGCGCGACGGTCGGTGGCTCGTCGGCATCGGAGTCGCGACAGCTTTCCACTCGGCGTTGCGAATCACTGCCAACCTCACCGTCCGGATGGCGGCCGACGGCAGCGTTCTGGTGCGGTGTGGTTTCCACGAGATGGGCATGGGAGGAGCCACCGCACAGGGCCAGATCGCCGCAGACGCGCTCGGCGTTCCGTTCGAGGCCGTCAAGATCGAATACGGCGACTCGGACCTTCCTCGGGGACCGTTAGCTGGGCAATCGAATCAGACCGCCACCGTTGCGACGAGTCTGCTCAAAGCGTGCGAGGAACTGCGCACGAAGCTGCTCACGCTCGCCCGCCGCACCAACACGGTCGGTGAGCAGCACGTAACGACGTTGGCCGCAGCCAAGCTGCCGTTCATCGAAGTCTCGGTCGGTTCCGACACGCGGCTCGGCAAGATCGCTGGGCAGGCCAAGTTCCTCTCCACGTTTGCACGCGACCAGCGTTGGTCCAAGGCGGCGCGTGGTGCCCAGTTCTGCGAAGTACGAATCGATGCAGACACGGGAGAAATCCGGATCTCGCGATGGCTCGGGGTGTTCGACGTCGGCAGAATCATCAACCCCAAAACCGCGGCAAGCCAACTGCGTGGTGCGATCGTGATGGGCATCGGCATGGCCCTGTCCGAACAGAGCCTCGTCGACCCACGCAACGGACGCACGATGAGCGCGGGCCTCGATTCGTACTACGTGCCCGTCCACGCCGACATCCCGCAGATCGACGTCGCGTGGCTCGACGAGCCCGACAAAACTATGCCCCTCGGAATCGTCGGCCTCGGCGAGGTCGGGACGACCGGTGTCGCCGCGGCGATCGCTAACGCGGTCTTCCACGCCACCGGCAAACGCATCCGCCACCTGCCAATCACGCTCGAAGCGCTGATCGCCGACGAAGAACCGATTTCCTGATGACGAACGACCGGGATTATGTGAACAGCACGACGCTCCAGTTGATGCGGACGATGGGGTCCGTTCGGGACTTCACCGATCGCCAGGTCCCCGACGAAGTGCTGCATGACATTCTTGATCACGCCCGCTTCGCACCGAGCGGCGGGAATCAGCAGCCATGGCATGTCATCGTCCTCGACGATCCCGCCGTGAGGCTTGCGATCCGAGAGCTGGTGCAGCTCGGGTTCCGTGAGTACGCCGCGCACCTACAGGCGGGAATTCGGCCGTTCGCGCCCGGCGAAGACGGCGTGTGGCATGCGTCCGATGTCGACCTAGAACAAGCGCGCGCCACGCCGACACCGTGGCCATTCGTCGACACGCTGGAACACGTACCGCGGCTGCTCGTCGTTACGGCCCACCTACCTTCGTTAGCGGTGCAGGACGTCGATCAAGGCCATCAGAGCATCGTTGGCGGCGCATCGATCTACCCGTTCATTCAGAACCTCCTCTTTGCCGCACGGGCAGTCGGCGTTGGAGGACTACTCACTACCTTTCTGTGCAGACAGCACCGAGCGGCAAGCAACCTCCTCGGCCTTCCAGAATCCGAAGCGATCGCGGCAGTGGTCGCGCTCGGCTATCCGCACACAACCGTGACGCGGTTGCGCCGCCGACCGGTCGAGGACTTCACCTTCACCGATCACTGGAACACGCCGCCTTCATTCGCTGCCGCCCGGGACCAGGTCTGACCAGAGCGGCACCGTCGGTCGCCGTGCGCCGGGTCAAGGCTCACCCCGCGAGGAAGTTCTTCACCTCGGTGGTGAAGTCCTTCGAGTGTTGGAAAAGGAACGCGTGGCCGGCGTCGCTGTAAAGCACGAGCTTCGCGTCGGCCAGGACCTGGACCGCTGCGTACGACGCGAATGCGTCGATCATCACGTCGTGCGAGCCGTTGGCGTACAGAACCGGCTGCGTGATCGACTTGAGGTTTTCGACGACCTGTTCCCACGGAGCACCAAGCGTCGTCATGATCGCCTGGAGCTGACCCATCGCAGCCTCCTGGCTCACGGCGGGGGCGTCGGCAGGCATCGTGGCCTGAACCCTGCCGAAGTGCTCCAAGCCCTTGGCCCGGGCGCTCTCGGTCTCGGGGTAAAACAGGTAGAGGGTGTCGTCGAGATCCGCCTCTGGCTTGTTCATGATGTTCATGACGCGTTCACCCATCACCGGCATTCCCGGAGCGACGCCGGAACCGCTGCCGGCGATGACCAGCTTGCGAACCAGGTCCGGTCGCATCATCACGACTGCCTGGGCGACGACCCCACCGAAAGACCACCCGAGGATGTCGATGCTGGACAGGCCGAGCGCTTCGATGAACTCGATGGTTCCGGTCGCGAAGCCCTCCACGGTCGTCAAAGGCTCACCCTCGGTGTAGCCGATGCCAATGTTGTCGAACAGGATCACGTCGTGGTCAACCGCCAACAGGTCCAGGAACTCCGGATCCCACCAGTCGAGGGTGCCGCGGAAGCGGTGCAGCAGCACGAGCGGGACGCCGTCCCGAGGGCCGATGCGTCGGTAGGCAAAGCGTGCCGACGGGGCGTCGACGTACTGCGTCTCCGCCGCGCTCGCGGCGTAGGTCGTGCTCATTGGTGATGCCTGGGCGCTCATCCCAAACCTCCCGCATCCCGCATCCGCTCGTAGGCCTGGGGGTCGTAGGCGGGCAGATCGCCGGTCGCGACCGTCTGCTCAATGTACGCGGTCATCGCCTGCTGCGCGCCCGGTCGGGCGATAGTAGAGAGGAACTCGGCGCGTTCGAGGTGGAGACCCTTCTCGAGGCTCTGTGACCCACCGATGTAGACGGCGCGCTTGACTGCCGCGACGGCGGTCTTGACGCGTCGTGCGAGCCGGTCGGCGTGCTCGAGCGCGCGCTCGAGCAGTTCGTCGGGATCAACGACCTCGTCGATGTATCCGATCTGCGCAGCAGAATCGGGATCGAGGCCTGCGCCCTCCAGCATCAGGGTGAGTGCTCGGTGGGCTCCAATGAGCCGGGTCAGGCGCTGGGTGCCGCCGCCACCCGGGGGAAAGCCGAGCAGAATTTCCGGTTGACCGATGATGTAGTCACCGGCGGCCATCAACCGGTAGTCACACGCCAGCGCGAGCTCGGACCCAGCCCCCAGTGCCGAGCCGTTGAGCGCCGCCACGAACGCCGCGCCGTTGGTGTTCATCCGCAGCAAGGTGTCATGAAAGTTGATGAAATCCACCGCGTCGCTGAGTGGGGTGTGCTCCATCACCCGCCGAAGGCCGGGGGTACGGCGCCCGGCGTTGGCTGTGCTCAGGACCGCCGAGGCGACCCGTGGTCCGATGACTGGGCTTGCGGCGCCCATCTCCTGAAGCCAGCTGAGCTCGGCGTGAGCGACGAAGCGCGTTGGATGTGTGCCCGTGAGCACGACCGCGCCGACTCCGTCATCGGAGTTCGCGCGCGTCACCAGCACCGCGAGGTCGGCGGCGATCTCGCGGCCGAACTCGCCGTGCGGCCCCCCGATTATCCGCGCGAGGAGCACACGGCCACGTTGCTCCACGTCGATCCCGGGCTGATGATTTTGCTGGTGGACCATGCCGCACTCCTCGCGTCGCATAACAATGTCATTGACAATGGTAACAAAGTTATTATGCTGGCAAGCATGACTTCTGGCAACCCCGCGAGACAAGACGTCGCCTTTCCCTCGGACGGTGATACCTGCAGGGCCTGGCTGTTCATGCCGGACACCGAGCGGCCGCCGCCGCTGGTGATCCTCGGACATGGTCTCGGGGGAACCCGGGAGATGGGCCTCGAGCCGTATGCGCGCCGGTTCGTAGATGCCGGCATCGCTGCGCTGGTGTTCACCTACCGACATTTCGGCGACAGCGACGGGATGCCCCGCCAGCTGCTCGATATCGAGCACCAGCTGGGCGATTGGGCCGCGGCGCTTGCGTACGCTCGAAGCATTGACGGGGTCGATGCCTCGCGGATCGCCGTGTGGGGCAGCTCGTTCGGCGGAGGCCATGTGATCGAGGTGGCCGCTCGCGACAGCGGGGTCGCCGCGGTTGTCAGCCAATGCCCCTTCACGGACGGACTCGCCTCGTTGCGAGCGGCAAGCCCGCGGAGTCTGGCTCGCCTGGCAATACCGGCGCTTCGCGACGAGCTGGCGCGCGTCCGGCACAAGCCTCCTGTGACCGTCGCACTTGTCGGCGCCCCGGGATCGACGGCGCTGCTGACGTCACCGGACTCCGTGGCCGGCTACCACGCCCTGATTCCGCCGGACATGAACGCTGAAGGCGGGGTTGCTGCGCGGATCATCAATCGGATCGCGCTCTACCGCCCTGGGCGCTCGGCCCGCAAGGTCAGCGCACCGATCCTGTTTTGCATCTGTGACAACGACGCCGTAGCGCCGGCCGAGACCGCGGCGCGCTACGCGGCAGCCGCCCCACGCGGAGAGGTCAAGCGCTACCCGATCGGTCATTTCGATATCTACCTGGGCGAGCCGTTCGAGCGAGCGGTCCGCGACCAGACCGAGTTTCTTGTCCGTCACCTCGGGGTAGCGTGAGCCCACCGCGAGGTGACGTGGAGACCCCGACCACCGGCGGTCGGTAACATTGTTTTCAGTGTGTCCGAGCGGTGCAGTGGTGTTTCTCGTGGTTTCCGGACGGGATTTCGCAGAACGAAGCCACCGGCAATAAGGAGTTCGCCCGCCGATGTCCGAAGATCAGAGCGCAGACGCAGACGTGCGTCAGCGCATGGTGGACGCGACCATCCAGTTGCTCGTCGAGGAAGGGCCGCAGGCCCTGCAGGTACGGAGGGTCGCCTCGGCAGTCGGCGTTTCCTCGATGGTGGTGTATGGCCGATTCGGCGGGATGCCCCAGCTGGTCGAGGCGGTCATCGAGGAAGGCTTCGGGCGCCTGGCAGCGTGCTTCGCCGCTGTCGCACCCACTCACGATGCCGTCGCCGACATGGCCACGGTCGCGCTCGCCTATCACGAGGCCGGCCGCGAGAATCCGCACCTCTTCGACCTGATGTTTGGCCTGTCGACCCCAGGCGGCTACCGGCAGATCGCCCGGCCCCGACGTACGCCTCCAGCAGGGGACGGAACCGGGTTGGACGACGCGTACCGTCCAGTAGTCGATCGCGCCAAACGAGCGATCCACGACAAGCGCTTTCGCCGCCAAGACCCGGAGCGAGTAGCCGCTGAGCTCTGGAGTGTGACGCACGGCTTCACTGCGCTCAACCTCGGCGGCTACTTCTCCCAATTTGCAGATCCGATCGCTGACGTCTTCGCCTCACTGATGACTCATGTCGCCGTCGGACTCGGGGACACCCCTCAGCGGGCGGGAAAGTCCATCGCCGCCGCGATCGCTGCGGCCCGGGGCTGAACCGACGGGCTCCGGCCCCTCAAGGGGCGACGGAGAACCTGGCCATTCCATCATGCAACCCTTGCCGTAGGCTCAGCGCGTGAAGCGCGTCGATACATCCGACTGGCTGTGCACCATCGCCCGCAGCGCCGCGGTACTCGGCGACCACTGGAATCTGCTGCTCATCCGCCAGGCCTGCCTCGGCACGCGCCGCTTCGACGACTTCCAACGCGAACTCGGGATCGGGCGCAACATGTTGTCGCGGCGCCTCGCCAGCCTTGTCGATCAAGGTCTGTTGAGTCGCGTCGAGTACCAGCAGAGCCCAGCCCGTTCTGAGTACCGTCTCACCGACAAGGGCCGCGACGCGTACCCCATCCTGGCCGCGATGGCCGCGTGGGGCGACCGTTGGCTGACCGGCCCCGAAGGCACCCCGCTCGTCTTGCACCACACGACCTGCGACCACGACATGCACGCCGTTGTCGTCTGCAGCGAGTGCGACCAACGTCTCGACGTTCACGATGTGGTTGCCACCGCCGGCCCCGGCGCACCGGCCGGGTTCTCGCGTTCACCGTCGACCGACGACCCGTCGGCGACGCGTCATGCGCCGGGTCGCTAACGCTCGTTGCATCGCGCACATTTTCAAGCTAGGGTCATTTCATCATGGAACTAACCGGAACGCAGGAGCCCGAACGCGGAGCGCTGTGGACGGTCGAGTCCGTACCAGTCAGGTGCATCGACGAACGATGCCGTCAGCGCAGTGGAGACAGCCATGTCGAATGAGTACATCCCGAGTCCATGGGACTGGGTCAGCAACCAGGTCGACGAGTACGAAGCCTCGGGAGGCACGCGCGCCAACACCCTGAGCGACACTGACATGCCGATCATCGTGGTGACGAACAAGGGTGCCCACACGGGCGTCGTCCGAAAGACGCCGCTCATGCGAGTCGAGCACGACGGCGAGTACGCGTTGGTCGCGTCGATGGGTGGCGCACCCAAGCATCCCGTGTGGTACCACAACTTGCTGGCCCATCCCGACGAGATTCTCGTGCAGGACGGACCGGAGCCGTTCGGCGTGGTGATCCGTGAGGTCACCGGCGACGAGAAGGCGACGTGGTGGGAACGGGCGGTGGCGGCGTATCCGCCGTACGCCGAGTACCAGGCGAAGACCGAGCGAGAGATCCCAGTCTTCATCGCCTCGCCGCGCTGACTCGATCACTGCGTCATTGCGGTCGCTGGTCGTTGGTTGGGTCGAGCGCGACCAACGGCTCGAAGAGATAGCGCTGCCACCAGGCCAACGCGTGTGTGCTGCCGAACTCGTAGCCGTCGAAGTAGATGCCGTAGTGATCGATGTCGGGGATCACGTGGTAGTCGGCGGGTATACCATTCGCACGGATGATTTCCGCGGCCGCGCAGCCGTTTTCGGCGGGGGCAAAGAATTCCTCATTGCCTGCGTCCATGATGAGCGTCGGGATGCGCACGCGGTCGACTACTGACAGCGGGTCGAAGTGCGCCAGGTGTGCCATGAACGGGGTCCCAGACATGCTGGGCCACGGATCGACTCCCTGTGGGATGGCCGGCGCGTCACCTCGCGCGGTTTCGATGGCACGACGGCGAGCGAACTCCAACGCTGGACCACGAAGCCCGGAGATGGCCGGTACCTGCACGACGAGCGCCTTGACACGACGATCGTCGGCAGCCTGGCGCACTGCGATCCCACCACCAAAGCTGGTTGCCCATAGACCGATGCGTTCGGTGTCGACGTTCGGCTCGCCCTCGATGTAGTCGAGCGCAGCCCTGATCCCGGCGACCCATGCGAACGGGTCGACGAGATCTCGTATCGGGCGTACCTCCATCGGGCCCACGCCTTCGACATGATCCGTGCGGTCGACTTGCTGCAGTCGTGCGTCAGAGCCGAACCATGTCGCCTGGGTGAACGTCAGGGTGATCATTCCGGACGCAGCGAACAGTGCTGCGTACCGTTCGGCGGTCAGCTTGCTTCCGCCCCAGCCGTGCGCGAGTACCACCGCTGGGATCGTGTCGCTCGCGGCGAGATCGGTGGGTCGGTAGATGTCGGCATCGAGCGCGAGACCCTCGGACCAGACGATCACGGCGGTACGTCGGACGTTGTCGGGCATGACGACAGGTGGGTACTCCTTCTCAGCCATTTGTCGGCTCCGACGTTGCTCGCCCGTGGGCCCAAGACTCGGCGAGTGTGTCTGAAATGGTATGTGCCGCTTGGACACCGACTACCCGCCAGCCCTTCTCGGTCTTGGCGACCTCGAAGTGGTTTGCCCACCGTTGGATCTCCGTCTCGTCGGCGGCGCGGCGCGACCAGATGACTTCAACCGCTCCGCCAGTGGTGTTGTACACGTTGATCTTGCTGTCCGGCACGACCGTGTGGTCGTATCCGGCTTTTCGGAGCGAGGACTGGTTGGCATCGAGAAAGGCCAGAACGTCAGCGTCGCTGAGACACCAAAACATGGTCCCAAGCCCGGTGACGTACATGGGTGTACCCCAGTACTCGAGGATGAACTCCGGCCCTTCGCCAGACTTTCCGCTCGATGCAGCTACCCAACGCGGCAGGTAGTCCTCAAAGAACCACTGATGGACTTCGCGATGTGTGGCCTCGATCTCCTCTTTCGAAAAGACCGTGTGCTCACCGCTCAGATCGACGGGAGGCTTCGTGTTTGGCTCATTCATGTCGCTCCTCGATTTGTAAAGGTGTTCGACGGTGGCGATGGCGCGCTACATTAAAGGAACTTTCACGTTCCTTTGTCAAGTAGTTTCACACGCTTTCCGGTGTCTCGGCGAGAAAGGCTCGCCCAGCCGTCGTCGGCGGAACTTCATTCGGGTTCCTGTGTGGCCGACAGATGGGTCGCCCGTAACGCTCTCTTGTCGATCTTGCCGACGGCGTTGGTGGGAATCGAATCCACCACGATGATCAGGGTCGGCCGTTTATAGCGGCTGAGGGCGTCCGCGCATCGGTGTGTGAGGGCCTCGACGTCGATGGTCCGGCCGGGCCGTGGCTGCACGTAGGCGACCACGACCTCACCCCAGGTCTCGTCGGGCGCACCGATCACTGCCGCTTCGAGCACAGTTGGGTCGGCCGTCAAGACATCCTCGATCTCCTTGGGGTAGATGTTCTCGCCGCCTCGGATGATCATGTCCTTCGAGCGTCCGACAATCGTCAGGTAGCCGTCGGCGTCGAGGCAGCCCAGATCGCCGGTGTGGAGCCATCCATCGATCACGGTCGCGGCCGTTTCCTCGGGTCGATTGAGGTAGCCGCGCATCACGTTGGGCCCTCGAACGACGACCTCACCATCGACACCCGTAGGCAGGATCGCGCCGACGTCGGACATGATGCACACCTCCTGGCCAGGCAGCGCGACCCCGACGGTTCCGACCTTACGAGGGCCCGCCATCGGGTTGACCGTGGAGGCGCAGGTGCCTTCCGATAGCCCGTAACCCTCGAGGACCGGCGTGTCGAAGCGGCGCTCGGCGCGATCCAGCAGATCTGCCGAGGCCGGCGCAGCGCCGCAGACGATGAAGCGCAGCGACGAGGTGTCGATGGGGGCGTCGTCTGGCAGGGTAGTGAGCATCGAAAGGATCGTCGGGACAACACTCACAAAGGTCGCGCGTTGTTCGTGTACGACGGGGAAGAAGGACTGGGGATCGAATCGGTCCGACACATGCACGCTGCCGCCGGCAAGCAGCGGCGAGATGACACTGACTACGAGACCGTTGACGTGGAACAGCGGCAGGATCAGCAGACATCGGTCTTCGGCGCCCAGCTCGAGCGCCTCGACGATCATGGCGGCCATGTGGTTGACGTTGGCGTGGTCAAGCATGACGCCCTTGGGTGTGCCAGTGGTACCACTGGTGTAGATAAGCAACGCGAGCGCCGAGGAGTCCTCATGGGCGGCGACTGTTGCGCCCACGTGATCACGGCCCACCGCGTCCACGTCGAGGGTCACGACCCCGTCGATCCGCATGCCGTCCTCGACGACGACGACACACGCCTCGGCGTCGAGCACCTGTCGCTGCACCTCGCCCGGCGTGAGTGCCGGGTTGACTGGCGTCACCGAGGCACCAAGGCGCCATGCCGCGAAGAGCAGCACGATGAGCTCGCTGCGGTTCGTCAGGCGGACCGCGACCACGTCCCTGGGTCCCACACCGGCCTCGGCGAGGTGCGCGGCGCAGGCTTGGACGCGGGACAACAGGTCATGGTTCGTGAGCGACTCGCGACTGTCGGAGACGGCAGGGTCATCTGGATGTGTCAGTGCCCGACGATCTGGCAGTGAGGCGAGTTGCATGGTTCTCCTTCGGTCTATGATGACTGAGGTAATCACACTACGCCTCTGTCTTTCATGTGGAGACTATGGGCGGCGAGAAGGGAAGAATCCATGACCGATCTGCGCTATGAAGTCCTCGTCGTTGACGGTGTCGAACGTCAACGTGACCTGAAGATGCCCGACGGCAGTCCGATCATCTCGTCGCCCTGCGCTTCGACTCTGATTCTCGGCGAGGAGGGCGCAGTACTGGTCGATCCCGCGTTCA
>JBBQTN010000186.1:0-10573 GCA_038213195.1 Acidimicrobiales bacterium
GATCGCATGACTAGGCCCAGTTCCATCGGTCCTCTTTCCCAGACGAGCGACCTGCCGGCGCTCGTGCACTGTCTTTATCACCCAGTCCAGATCAAGGTCAAGACGCTCGGCCGGATCGGAGCGGTTTTCGCTCGACGCATCACGCGCTGTGGAAAGCCTCCCTGACACCGAGGCTCACAATATGACGTTCGCCCACCGCTGCCAGTTGGCGGTAAGTACAATCAGCCCGTATGTCGGCGAAGCCGGGTGTCAACAAGGAACAACGGAGCACAGGAACTCGCGCGCCGGCAGGTCCACCTCCGATTGGGTCTGGTCCGGGCGTGACGCCGCCGCATGATGCACGCAGCTCGATCATGGATGCGGCGGTCGACCTGTTCTACCACCAGGGCTATCAGGCGACCGGTGTGCAGGAGATCGTGGATCGTGCCGGGTACACGAAGGGAGCGCTGTACCACTATTTCAAGAGCAAGGCGGACCTGCTGCTGGAGATCCACGACGTGTTCATGAGCTATGGGCTGGACCGTGGTCGAGAGATCATGGCTTCCGGGGAGCGGCGGCCGTCAAGATCGATCACGTCGTCCATGAACTTCTCCGTCAAGTGGAGCTGTACCGCCCACACATGACGATCGTCTTTCAAGAAACCCGCCTGATCGATTTCAGCAAATACCCTGAAGCGAAAGCGAAGCGGGACGAGTGGGAACAGATCTTTGTCGACATCATCCAAAGCGGAGTTGACAATGGTGAGCTCAGGGATGACCTCGGATCAGCCCGGGTCATCTCCTACGGCATCACTGGCATGTCAATTTGGGCGTACCACTGGCTGTCGCACACCGGCGATCTCAGTGCTGATGAGATCGGCGACGTGTATTCGTCCATCGTCCTCCGCGGTCTGATGAACAGGTAGACCTGACCGGATCGAACCCCGGCATGGGCATCTGGGATGCCCCGGCTCATGCAGGTCGCCCACGTACCCGCTCAGGTGGGTGAGCGGGTACGTGCAGCAGGGCTTCGGTGGCGGTCGAGCACCGGGATGGCCGCTGTAGCGCTCCCGGCGTCGACCATGATCGCAACGGCACTCCCAGGCGCGGGCGACTTGACGACATCGAGCGGATGGAGTCGAGCTGAGCGCGACTCGGATGAACGAGCCGGCCAGCAGCGCGTTGTCGATCTCGGAGCACTCGCGACGGTTCTTCATCAACACGATGATCCGATCAGCGGGGAAAGTCCCAGATCTCTCAGAACGCCGGGGCGGCAGGTCGGCCGAGCTCGTCGAAGTGGAGCGTGGAGCAGTCCGGGGAGACCACGGCGGGGCGTGCGGCGTAGCTCCGTGGGACCGAGCGAGCAGCGCGGTGATCGTAGGTGCCACGCGGGACGTGCCGGATCGGTCGGGATGCCTGGCTGCGACACCGACCACTACTTCGGCGCTTGGCTGTAGAGACGGCGGAGCTCGCGCTTCAGGATTTTGCCTTGGCTGTCGACGGGCAGCTGGTCGAGGAAGTGCACTGCCTTGGGCACCTTGTAGTTCACCAGTTGACGTTTGCAGTGATCGATCAGCTCGGACGGCTCGACCTGCTCGTGCTCGCGCAGCACCACGAACGCGGTGACCGCCTCGGACCAATAGTCGTCCGGCATGCCCACCACCGCCACCTGGTGGACGGCTGGATGGGTGTACAGCATCCGCTCGACCTCGGGCGACGACACGTTGTACCCGCCGGTCTTGATCATGTCCTTGCGGCGGTCGAGGAAGTAGAGGTTGCCTGCTTCGTCCCGACGCATCACATCGCCCGTGTGCAGCCAGCCGTGCTTGAAGGTCTCGGCCGTGCGTTCCGGATCCTTGTAGTAGCCGAGCATCACCGCGGGAGACCGGCACAGCGCCTCGCCGGACGACGCGTCCTGGCCGTCTTCGTCGACCAACCGGAGCTCAAGCGCAGCGACCGGCTTGCCGATCCACGACGTGTCGCGGCCGGGGATGTCGTCGACGGTCCTGAACCAACCGGTCGTGCCCAGCTGGGTCAGCTCCGACTGGCCCCAATACGTGCCCCAACGCAACCCCTCCGACTTGGAGTTCCACCCGTCGATCATCCGCTGGGGCATCGTGCCGCCGTAGGTCAGCAGTCGCTCGACGGAGCTCAGGTCGGCACCGGCGAACGACGGCGATTGGGTGGCGGCGAAGAAGAAGGTCGGGGTTTGGACCATCACCGTGATCCGCTCGCTCGCGATCAGCGAGACCGCGAGCTCGACGTCCACGGTGCGCGGCATGATGATCGAGGCGCCGGCACTGAGCACGATGGTGAGGTTCCCGAGGCCGGCGATCGTGTGCAGGGGCGTGAGGAACAGCCAGCGGTCGGACGCCTGGACGATCCCTCCGGAGAGGCCACCGTCCTCGGACGGCGCTCCGAGCACCCATGCCGGCACGGTTGCGATGGCGTAGTTGCGGTGCGGGATCATCACCGCCTTCGGGAACGCTTCGGTTCCCGAGGTGTAGATGAGGAACAGCACGGATCGCTCGTCGACGGCCGAATCGGGCTCGTCGGCGGACACGCCGTCGGCGTACATCGAGCTCAACGACAGCCACTTGCCGCCGTCGAGGCCATCCATTGGACCGGACACGACGAGATGACGGATCGACAATGACTCCGACAGCGTTGCGAGCCGCTCCGCCAGCGTCGACTCGACCACGACGACCTTCGGCTCCGAGTGCTCCAGTTGGTACGAGATCTCGCTGTCGCGAAAGTTGTAGTTGATGCCGGTGGTGACCGCCCCCAGCTTTGCTGCGGCCAGATAGGTCATCCCGTAGTCGGCGGAGTTGCGGGACATGATCGCGATCACGTCCCCGAGGACAACGCCGAGATCGGCGAGCGAGTTGGCAATGCGGTTGACGCGCTCGTTGAGCTCGCGGTAAGTGAGCCGCTCGCTGCAGCTGCCTGCCTCGTCGAACGTGGCGATGGCCAGAGTGTCAGGCTGGTTCAGCGCGTGGCGGCGCAACTGGTCGCCGACGGTTGAGCGACCGGTCACCGACCGGAAGACCTCCCACTGCTCGTCGGTGACGTGGAGGGAGCTCACCTCGCCCGCCGGCCGTACTGTTCGAGCGAGTAGAACTCCTCGACTGGCTTGCGGCTGAGCTTCTTGGGGAACCCGCGCGCCGGGTGCCCGATGGCCACGGTCGCGGCGGTGATGAACTCGTCCGGAACGCCGAGCAGCTGCTTGACCTCCGACTCCCAGTGACACAGGAGCGTCGTCAGCGCCGCCCCCAAGCCCACGTTGCGCAGCCCGAGCAGGAAGTTCTGAACAGCCGGGTAGACCGAGCCTCCGCCGACGATCGACAAGCGACCGGTCTCGAGATCCGTGGGATGGAGACCGGACAGCTCGGCGATGACGACCGCTAGGACCGGGATCTCGTCCAGGTGCTCGGCGAACCGGTCGGCTTTCGCGAGGTACGGCGACTTCTCGAACGTGGGCTGGCCGCCGATGCCGATCGCCTCGGCTTCGGCCGCTTTGAGGTACGCCTTCCACGGCACCAGGTACCACTCCTTGAGCTGCCGCTTCGTCTCGGCGTCGCGGACGATGACGAAGTGCACCGGCTGCCGGTTCCCCCCTTGCGGGGCATAGCGGGCGGCGTCGATCGCCTGTTCGAGGAGCGAGTCCGCCACCGGCTCGTCGGTGTAGTAACGGTTGGTCCAGTTCGTAGAGACGACGTCGTAGAATTCCATCGTGTGCTCCAGGCTGTACGTCGGGTGTTTGTGACACATCATCCGGACTTCAGTAGGCGAGCCGGAGCACCTCGTAGACCTCCTCGACCGACTTGACCGGTCGCGGGTTGGTCGCCACGATCATGTCGCCCATTGCGTCGTGGGCGAGGCCCTCGAAGTCGGCCTCGGTGACCCCGACGTCGCGCAGACGGTGGGGCTGGTCCAGGTCCCTGACCAGCTGCAGCACCGCTTCACGACCGGCCAGCCGGGCCTTGTCGCGGTCCATGCCGTCGGTGTCGACACCCATGAGCTCGGCGATCCAGCGCTGCTTGTCGCCCACGTGGTCGGCGTTCCACGTCATGACCGCGTGCATCATGACGCACGACGTGATGCCGTGGGGCACATTGCAACGCGCCCCGAGTTGGTGACCGATGCCGTGGCTCAGACCCAACGTGACGTTGGCCAGGCCGCACACCGACATCCAGGCGGCTAGGTGGGCCTCGGTGCGTGCCATCAGATCATCGGGGTTCTCCTTGCATTGACGTAGGGAGCGGGTCAGCATCTGCAGCGCGTGTGCTGCCAGTGCATCGGTGAACGGATGCGAGTTGTTCGAACAAATCGCCTCGATGCAATGGTCCACCGACCGGAGTCCGCTCGACAACCACAGCCATTGCGGGGTCGCCATCGTCAGCTCCGCGTCCAGGATGACGGCTCTGGCGGTGAGCTTCTTGTCGATGTAGAGGTCCTTGACCTGCCTGACCTCGTCGGTGATCCCAACGAAGTGGGTGCACTCGCCGCCAGAGAGCGTGGTTGAGACGGCGACCAAAGGCAGCGTGGTGCCGGAGATCGGTGGGACCTCGAACGTCGAGGGGTACTCGAACATGACCCACGCCGCCTCGAACCCGGTTGGGTCGGTGATGTCCTCGGCCAGTGCCAGCAGGACAGCCTTGCCCGTGTCGTTCGGCGTGCCTCCTCCGAATGTCACGATCGCGTCGGCGTTGATCCGGCGTGCCTGCTCTGCGGCGCGGAGCACGGATGCCGAGTGGACGTGCATCACGGTCTCGTGGAACACGTCGGCCAGCCGGCCGCCTGCGGCGTCCTTGACCTTGCCGACGAGGTCCGTATTCGTTGCCAACGTGGTCCCGGTGATAAGGAGCGCGCGCTCCACGTCGTTGGCTGCCAGCACCTCGGCAAGGTTGGCGACGGAGCCGGGCCCGTAGAACACGTCGTCCATGGGCAGCAGGGTGAACCTGCCCGACAGGTCGCGCTCTGGCGTCTGGTACATCGAGGCCCCCGGCTCTCAACGAGGGTCGAAGCACTACGTTCCGACCGGTTGGTCTGACGGTAGCACATGAGGGCGAGCGTTCCAAGGGCGGCTCCCGTATGTCTCGCCGGCGACGAGGAAGCTGCTTGACGCAGCGTCCCGTCACGACGTAGATTCCGACCGGTCAGTATGTATCGGGGTTGACGCGGCTGGCCGCCGGTCGACGAGGTGCTCTGTGAGACACTGAGTCAGTGCGTGGGAATTCGTTGGGGGTTTCAACGCATGAAATGAAAGCCGTTCGCGCGACACGTCGAGGCATGCGCCCAGATGACCATCTACCGCAAGGGGGAAGCAACACCATGAAGGCCCTACGTCCCACGACCCCGGAGGCATCGCTGCGCCGGCGCCACCGCAGCCGACTTCCCCTGGCGCTGGCGGCCCTCGGCGCATTGGCGCTGGCCGCGTGCGGCTCGTCCTCCAAGTCGAGCAGCACGTCCGCAGCGAATTCGTCGGCATCAACCGTCACGACAGCGGGTTCGGCGACGACAGCGGGTTCGGCGACGACAGCGGCGTCGAGCGCAACGACGGCAGCAGCGAGCGCAACCACCGCCGGCGGCACGGCCGTCGGTGGCTCGATGGACGCCTTCAAAGCCGAACTGGCGAAGGTGACTGCGCCGCCGAAGTACGACGGTCCGACAAAGGGCCCGGTCCCGCCGACGGGCAAGCGCGTCGCGGTGATCATGTGCGCGGCGGTGAACACCGGTTGCGCCGCGGGCGCAGCCAACGTCAAGGAAGCCGACGACGCCCTCGGCTGGACGACGGATGTCATCGACGGCAAGGGCACCCCGGACGAGTACAGCAAGGCGATGATTGCGGCGATCAACAACAAGGCCGATGCCATCGTCCTGCTGGCGATCCCGTCGCCGGCGATCATCCAAGGGATGACGGCAGCCAAGGACGCGAAGGTGCCCGTCATCAGCGTGGTCGGTGACAACCCGGTCGGCAGCGGTGTGGGCGAGGTCTATGCCGAGATCAGCGGCCAGACCGTGGCGAGCGGCAAGGCGATCGCCGACTACTTCATCGTCGCCAGCAACGGCACGGCCAAGGTCGCTTCGTTCCACGTCGCATCGCTGGCCTCGACGGTCAACCGGTACAAGGGCTTCGCCGACGAGGTGAAGAAGTGCACCGGCTGCCAGATCGTCTCCGATCAGGAGTATGGCCTCGTCAGCCAGTCGGAGTTCACGAATCTGGTCAAGGCAACCGTGAACGCCCACCCGGAGATCCAGTACATCTTCGTCGACATCTCCCAGTACGCGACGATCGCGGCGACCGGGCTCAAACAGGCGGGCCTCTCGAGCAAGATCGGCGTCGCCGGCGTCGACTGCCTCGACGCGGAGGTGCAGTCGATCAAGGATCAGACGGGTGAGGTTGCCTGCGCTAACGCCACGGTGAGCCTCGCCGGCTACCCGACCACCAACGAGGTGGTCCGGGCGCTCTCCGGTCTGCCGCCGTTGAACGAGGCCTATCCGCTGCGCCTGATCACCAAGGAGATCATCGACAAGGAGACGCCGCCGTACCTGGGCGGCTTCACCTCGAAGACGGACTACCTCAAGCTGTGGGGCAAGGGCTGAGCACCGTCCACTGAGCGGCACAGGAGGCCGAACGTGACCGACAGCGGAGCTACCCGCCGAACCCTTATCGAGGGACGAGGGTTGACGAAGACCTTCGACGGCGTCACTGTGCTCCGCAACGTCGACATCGACGTCTTCGGCGGGGAGATCCAGGCGCTGGTAGGCGCCAACGGCTCCGGCAAGTCGACGCTGATCAAGATCCTCTCCGGTTACCACCAACCCTCTGCGGGGCGGGTCACCGCAGTGACCCGCCCCCAGGGAAGCGGCCAGCGGACCGCTAAGGAACCGACGCTCGCCTTCGTGCACCAGGACCTCGGCTTGATCGACTCGATGAGCGTGCTCGAAAACGTGGCGCTGACATGCGGCTACCAGACGGGGGGTTTGGGGAGGATCAGATGGCGGTCGATGCGCCAGGAGGCCGCAACGCTGCTGGAAGAGTTCGGGCTGCGGGTCAGGTCGACCACCCAGCTCGGCAGCCTCGGCGGGACGGAGCGACGGCTGGTCGCGATTGCTCGGGCGACGCACTCCCTTGGGGAGGACCTCGGCGTACTCGTCCTCGACGAGCCGACCGCGGCGCTTCCGCCCGACGAGGTCCACCGTGTCTTCGAGGTGATGGCCCTGGTCGCTGCGCGCGGAGCCGGGGTGCTCTTCGTCTCCCACAACCTCACCGAAACCCTGTCGGTCGCGCGAACCGTTACGGTGCTCCGCGACGGCGCGGTCGTCGCCCGCGTCCGCTCCGAGCAGTCGTCGGTGGAAGAACTGGCGACATATATGTTCGGCTCGGGCGCCGAGGTGTTGGCCGATGCCGACAAGGTGCATGCCGCGGTCGTCGCGCTCCGGTCGGACGCGGTCCCACGACCCTCGGCCGTTCCGGCGATACGCCTCGTCGGGATCAACAGCGCTCGCCTGACGGACGTGAACATCGAGGTCTGGCCGGGCGAGGTGCTCGGCGTGACGGGCCTTGTCGGTTGCGGCAAGTCCGAGCTCGGGCGGGTGATAGCAGGAGCACAGGCGACGACCTCGGGAACCATCAGCATTCACGGTGGAGCGCCGTGCCGCTTCAGCACCCCCGGTCAGGCCCTCGCGTCCGGGGTGGCCTACGTGCCCCCCGACCGCCGCCGGTTCGGTGGAGTCTTGACGATGGACGCTCGGGAGAACGTCACGCTGGGCACGGTCGCCTCGTTCTTCCACAACGGGCGCCTGCGCAAGCGGCGGGAGCTGAGATCGGTGGCCACGCAGATGGTCGAGGTCGGCGTCGTCCCCCGCAACCCCCGGCAGAAGTTCGCTGCGTTCAGCGGTGGCAACCAGCAGAAACTGGTCTTCGCCCGCGTCCTGCGCGAGCGGCCGCGGGTGGTTGTACTGGACGATCCGACTCAGGGCGTCGACGCCGAGACGATCCCCGAGCTGTACCGCTTCGTGCGTGAGCTGGCCGACGGAGGGTGCGGCGTCGTCGTGATCACATCTGATTTAGACGAGCTCGTCGACGTGTCGGATCGCGTGATCGTGATGCAGGACGGTCAACAAGACGTGGAGCTGCGAGGGGATGAGGTCACGATGGACAAGGTCGGTCTGGCTGTCGCCCACGGTCGTCAAGCGGGAGTTCGCTGAGTTGGGGTCCGACGCCGCAAGTCAGCAGATCGTCGGGGGTCCCATGATCGAGGAGGGGACGCCGGGGAGCGGGCGGCCACCTGAAAGCCTTCTGGAGGATCAGCCGCCGCGTCGCAGCATCGCCGGGATTGCCGAGCGGCTCGGGGTGCCGACGCTCCTGCTCGCCCTACTGATCCTGTTCAGCATCCTCCGGCCAGACACGTTCCCAACGGCAAGGAACCTCGCCGGGATCCTGTCCACCGAGGACGTCCTGCTGATGTTGGCGCTGGGCGGCGTCGTCCCCCTCGTCTGCGGTGAGTTCGACCTGTCGATCGGCAACATACTCGGGTTCAGCTCGATGCTCACGGGTGTCCTGAGCCTGCAGCACGGGATGAACGTCTGGCTCGCAGCGGTGGTGACAGTGCTCGCTGCCGCAGCGATCGGTGCCGTGAACGCGTTGTTCGTGCTGCGCGCGCACATCAGCTCTTTCATCGCCACGCTCGCGTCGGGAACGGTGCTGAGCGGCCTGACGTTGCTCATCTCCGACTCCAAGATCGTTACCGGCAAACTTCCCCAGAACTTCCTCAAGCTCGGCAGCGGTGGACCGGGTGGAGTCGCGCCAGGCGTCTTCATCGCGCTCGGGATCGGAGTGCTCATCTTCTATGGCCTGGAGCACACGCCGGTCGGCCGGCGGCTCGAAGCTGTCGGCCAAGGCCGCGACGCCGCCCGTCTCGCCGGGGTGCCGGTCAACCGGCTCGTGTTCCTCAGCCTGTTAACCTCCGGCGCGGTGGCCGGCATGGCCGGCGTCCTCAACTTCGCGACCCAGGGGTCCGCCGACCCCGGCGTCGGCCCGTCGTTCCTGCTTCCCGCGCTCGCGGCCTCGTTCCTCGGGGCGACGACGATCCGGCCCGGCCGGTTCAACGTCGTCGGCACGATCCTGTCGATCCTGCTGCTGGCGGTCGGGGTCAACGGGTTGTCGCAACTCGGCGCGCCCCAGTGGGTCCGCCCCGTGTTCGACGGAGGCGTCCTGCTGCTGGCGGTTGGGGTGACCCAGGTGCGGGCCAAGCGGAGATGACGAATCGAATTGACTCAGTGACAGACGAACGAAGGAGGACGACGTGACTGTGATGCGAGGGATCTTCCGCAACTCTCCGCAGCGTACTGTGCGCTTCGGAGCCGGAAGCATCGAGGAGATCGGGGAACTGGTCGACGAGATCGGGGCGAAGGCGCCGTTCCTCGTCGCCTCCCGCTCGCTGATCCATGGCACCAAGTTCGCCGAGACCATCAGTGAGGCGCTCGGCGGCCGGCTGGTCGGCACGTTCGACCAGACCGTCGCACACGTGCCCCAGGCGACCGTGCTGGCCGCAACACAGGCGGCCCGCGAGGCAGGTGCCGACGTCCTGATCAGTCTCGGCGGCGGCAGCGCCAGCGACCTGACGAAGATGATCTCGCTCTCGATCTCCAAGGGCATCCGTGACGCCTCCGGGTTCGAGTCGGCACGCGTGCGCTGGGAACCGGGACAGGAGGCCACCATTCCCGCCGTCGAGGGCGACGTCATCCCGATCGTCGCCGTGGCCACCACGCTCTCGGCAGCGGAGTTCAGCGGCTTCGCCGGGGTCACCGACCACGTTCGGCAGTGCAAGGATCTATTCTTCGACGACAAACTGACGCCGTACGGTGTGATCCTCGACGCCGAGCTGCTCAAGGCCACCCCCGATTGGCTGCTGCTGTCAAGCGGGATCCGCGCCGTGGACCACTGCGTCGAAGTGATCATGTCGAGCACGGCCCAGGTCTTCACGAACTCGCTGTCGGGCGACGCCCTGCAACGCCTCGTCACCTACCTGCCCCGGCTCAAGGACGGCGGCCGGGACCTCGATGACGTCACCCACTGCCAGATCGCCTGTTGGGAGTCGTTCTTCGCCCTGTCGAATGTCCTGCTGGGCCTGAGCCACGGGCTCGGCCATCAGCTCGGAGCCCGATGCGGGGTGCCCCACGGCTACACCAGCTGCATCACGCTCCCCCACGTGATGAACTTCAACCTGGAGGTCACGGAGGAGTCTCAGGCGCACATCGCCCGCCTGATGGGGGTGCACACCGCGATCATGACGACGGCCGAGGCGGCCCGCGCCGCTGCGCCGGCGGTCCACAACTTCATCCGATCGCTCGGCCTGCCGACCACGCTCAAGGAGGTGGGCGTTGGGGAAGAGGATCTGCAGGGGATCGCCGACGACGCGATGCTCGACCTCGTCGTCTCTACGAACCCCCGGCCGGTGGAGCACATCGACCAGGTGGTCAACATCCTGCGCGCGGCGCTCGGCGCGTGACGACGCGCGACGTGTCCCAGGTTCGGCCGGAGGTGGAACCGTCGACGAGCGGCCTCGAGCATCGCATCACATTGCTGA
>JBBQTN010000187.1:0-10541 GCA_038213195.1 Acidimicrobiales bacterium
TCGAGCCGTCCGTCGTCGTCGCGCTCGCCGCGACAGTCGACACAGCGCTGCTGCGATATTGCGACGAGGTCATCCGCGACCACGCCGCCGCGCACGGTTGGAGCAACAAGCAGACCAACGACGTCCGCCGCTCGCTGCGCCTCGTGCAGGTCCTCCAACACGCCCCGAACGCGAAGATCAACGCCAGCGACGTCCTCCAGATCCCGAGCCTGCGAGAGAACGTCAGCGCCCAATCGACCCTCGACATCCTCGCGAAGGCCGGTCTCCTGATCGACGACCGAACCTCGCCCGCCGAGCGCTACTTCAACACCCATGTCGACGGACTTCCCACTGCGATGACCGACCAGCTGCGCGTCTGGTTCGACATCATGATCAACGGCAGCACACTGACGCCACGCCGCCACCCGCGAGACCCCGAGACCGCCAAGCTGCACATCCGCGCGATCGCGCCGATCGCACGCCGATGGGCGTCCCAAGGACACCACTCCTTCGCCGCGATTGACCGCAACGACATCCTCGCCGTGTTGCCCCAGAACGGACCCCGCCGCCACACCGTCGAGCAAGGACTCAGATCGCTGTTCCGCGTCCTCAAAGGCCGCAAGCTCGTCTTCGTCGATCCGATCCGGGCGATGCCAGTCACAGACACCAACGCCACCATCCCGGTCCCGCTCGACACCGACACGATCCGCACCGCGCTCAACTCCCCCGACGCGGCCAGCGCGCTCACCGTCGCGTTCGTCGCGTTCCACGCCCTCACCGTCGGCGAGCTCCGCGCCATCCAACTCACCGACATCGCCGACGGCCGCCTCACCATCGGCGACCGCAGCATTCCGCTCGCCGCACCGGTGCTGCCACGACTCGCCGCCTGGCTCAACCACCGCGCCCACACCTGGCCGGCCACGATCAACCCGCACCTGTTCATCAACCGGCGCACCGGACCACGGCTCACACCCGTCAGCCGAACGTTTCCACTCAGCCACGTCAGCCTCGCCGCCCAAACCCTGCGCGAAGACCGCATCCTCGACGAAGTCCGCGCCACCGGCGGCGACATCCGACGAATCTGCGAGCTCTTCAACATCACCGTCGACACCGCGACGCGCTACACCAACACCCTCGACCCCACCGACCATCGCTGACCACCCAGCGAGCCACAAGCAGCGCGAACCGTCATACTCGGGATCGTGCACTGGTGGACATGGGTCCTGATCGCGGTCGGCGTCCTCTGCCTCGTCGCGCTCGCTGTCGCCCTCAGCATCAGGCGCAGCCGAGCCGCACTCATCGAACTGGTCAAGCTCGTGCCGCCCTGTCTCGCTCTGCTGCGCGACATCCTCCGCGACCCCGACGTTCCCCGCCGAGCCAAGATCGCGCCCGCACTCACGATCGTCTACCTTGCGATGCCCATCGACCTCATCCCCGACTTCATCCCCGGCATCGGTCAACTCGACGACGCACTCATCGTCGCCTGGGCATTCCGCCACCTCGTCGCCAGCGCCGGACGCGAACGCGTGGAACACCACTGGCACGGCGACCCCGCCGCACTCCAACGCATCCTGCGCCTCGCCCGCGTCGCGTGATCCCCGCACAAGCGGTGCTTGGGTTCGGGAACCCAAGGCACCAACTAGCATCGATACCGGGCAACACCCCTCGGTTCCCAACCGAAACGGCTTCACTGTCCGTGAACCCATGGCTTTAAACCGTCATCGCCGCGTCGGTATCGACGAGGCGGCGCTCGTGACCAGAACCGATGACGTGCTGGACAACGGTCGCGCGGTTGGCGACGAGCCACAGCGCGCGACCCTTGACGAGTCGCGTGATGAGTGTCGTCTCGACGTCGGTGAGGTGCAGCAGTTGTCGGGCGTCGTCGACTTGGTCGGGTGCTTGGCGGAACACGACACGGGTCTGTACGTCGGCGAGGAGACCGGTGGCGATCTTCGCCGCGGCGGTGCCGTCGTCGGCTTGCGACCGAAGATCGGACAGCCGGTGACATATCAGGACGTTCCAGATCCCGTACAAACGGCACAGCTTCAGGCGAGCTTGCAGATGCTTGGCGGCGCGTTCGGTGGCGAGCATCGCCCACACCTCGTCGTCAACGAGGATGCCGCGTCGTCCCTGCCGGTGCAGGTCGCCCATCACGGTTTGCAGCCATGCGGTGGATGCCATCTGCACGAGCGGAAGGGCTTCGGTGTTGCCGAATACGGCGGACAGATCGAGCACGATTCCTGGTCCGCTCTCCCAGTCGACGTGGACGGTGGTCGGCCCGTCGAACATGCCGCGCAGTGTCCGCTCGAGAAGTTTCCCGAGTCCCAGGCGGAGATGCGTTCGTGCGTCGCCGAGGTCGTCGACAGCGATGAACGCGAGGTCGCGTCGGCCGGTCAGCGATTCGGGAAGGTCGCCGAGCAGCCGTGCGAGATCAATGAGCGTCGCACCTGGAGCGACGTCGCCGAGGTGCTCGACGGCGAGGGTCAGCAGTGTCTCCTCGATGGCGGTGAGATCGCGACGAAGAACGACACCGAGAAGACCGACCATCAGGGTCTGCCGGTTGAGCAGCGACAGAGCCGGGTCGCCTGGGCCGACGTCGAGAGGGTTCACTCGGTCGTGACCGCCGGGTGCGAGACGGACAACGGCGAGGCCGAGCCCGGCGCCGATCGCTCCGTACTCACCCTTCGGGTCGGAGATCGCGATGAACCGACGGCGCCCGTAGTAACCGGCTTGGCGCCACAGGATCGTCTTGGCCGTGGCCGACTTGCCGAAGCCGGGCTCACCGACGATGAGCATGTTGGAGTTGGTCAATGTCGCGCCGCCCAGATCGCGGCCGTAGAGCTCGAACGGATCGAAGAACCAGCCAGAACCCCCGGCCGTCACATTCACACCGAGGAACGGGCCACGCTCACCGGCATTGTGCCCCCCGTGAAACGGATAGATCGACGCAAGATTGGCAGTCGTGCCACGGTGCCTGCCGACTCGGAGTCCGGTCCCCAACAGAGCAGCGATCGACGGTGACGGCGTCGATGTGTGTTCGGGGCGCCTCATTGCCCAATCCTTCGTGCGACGCTGCGACCGAGCGGCAGTGAAGAAACCCAGCCGGCGGCGTGGCGGGCGTACAGCGGATGGAGCTCGATACCGGCTTGCGCTGCGGTCTGTTCCACGATCCCACTGACGCCATCGAGTTCATCCAGCGTCCGCGCCGTCACGGTGAGCAGGCCGACATACGCGAGTTCGCTGAAGCCGTCGTTGAGCTCGGTCTCACGCATCGCGACCTCTCGGGTTGCCTTGCGATCCGCCGCCCGGATGCGGAAGCCGCGACGAGCGCGGTCATCAGCGTTGGTCTCGCGAGTGACCGTCTCCTTGTCGATGTCGCGATCGGACTTTGACGGTGCGATTGGTTCGAACACCACCGTCACCGTGCGAGTCGCTGGAATGCCGAACAGCAGTTGGTCCAGCCATCCGGCGGGGACTTCGCGGCGTGGCCAGCGGGCAAACCACCATGTTCGGTGCACTGAGCCGTCGACCCGGATGTGATCCCAGTGCTCCTCCACCGCGAGTGGGCCGAAGTCTGCCGAGGCTTTGCCTGCTGCGGTGGCCAGCGACCGCGACAGAGTCGGGAGAAGCTCGACCAAACGCGGGTCGGACCGAACCCGTGTCGCTTCGACCACGGATGCTGCGTCAAGTGGCGCACCAACATCGAGACCGGCATGCTCGAGACGAGAGGCGAACAGTCGCAGCTCTTCCAGCAGCACACCGACGGCGGCCTCGACGCCATGACCGGGACGGCGCCGTTTGGAGCGCACGAGCCGAGGATCGACGGTCACTTCGATGAGGACTTCATGGCGCACGCTGGTCGGGGCGACATCCTCAATGAGCGTGAGATACGACTGGCGGGCATCGCTGTCGGCTTCATCTGCCCAACGTGTCCGCACATCTCGGAGGTGCTCGTCGATCCCACTGGGCGATGTCCAATCACGCCACGTCACCCGAATCACCGCGCCGCCTTCTCGGCAGAACCCGGCGAGAGCGAGCCCCCACAGATCGACCTTCGAGTCCTGCGTGAGTGGATCGGCCAGCGCGAACTGGCCGTCGCCCGACACAGGCAGCACCGCAGTCACGGTGCCCACCGTCCGGTCGCGGGTGACGCCGACGACACCAGGTGGAAGCCCGGCGACCATCCATGGGCGATCGACCTCGAACAACTCGATGCCGTCGAGCGCACGCGGCAGCGGCGCAGGAAGCACGCCATCGACGATCAGCGGAACTGGGCGGCACCACCGATGACGGCCGAGAACCCGTCGCCAACCCCAGACGGCAAGGCGAGGGAGCAGCTCGTGGATTGGTCGGCCGCCGAGCCGGCCGAATCCCACAAGCGCGCACACGAGCAGCGGGGCGACCGCCAAGAGCAGAGGCGCCTGGGAGAGCACAGCGAGCCATCCGGAGATCACACCGATGGCCAGGGTGATCAGCAGCGAGGGCGGCACGTTGCCGAATAGACCGGCACGACGGAAGGCAGCGAACCGGTAGCGGCGGGGGGCATCGGTGGTCATGTTCTGTCCTTCGAATCGTGTTGGGGAACGTGTGCGCCTACTGACTGAGTGCTGGTCGAAGCGACCTTTCGCGCAGCCGACGCAGCGACAACGGCAGCGACGCCCACGGGACCTGCGGCCGCCCCGGCACCCGCGCCCGGCCCTGCTGCTGCGCCGCCGGCGCCAGCACCGGCCGAACCGCTTACCCCTGCCATCCGGGCGCCGCTCGTGGCTTCGCCGCTGGAGCCGCCCGATGCCGCAGCCCCTCCAGCGTCACCGCCGGCGCCGTCGCTCGCGCTGCCGATAGCGCCGTGGCCTGAGGAGAGCCGGTGCATGGTGGACTGCGCGTAGTACTGAAACTGCATACCCGTCGACGCTGCGCGCAGCGGTCCCGACGCGACACCGGCAGCAACGGTGGCCGCCGCGACGACCGGGATGAGCCGGTAAACGAGATAGGGCATGAATGCGGCCATGCCGAACGTGATGATCCCAACCACGAGGGTGCCGAACTCGGCGAGACCGTTTTCGACGACACCGTCGCCCGGTGTGCCCGTCGCTCCGACGCCACCCAATGCGCCGACACCGACCGACAACGCCAGAGCGATCACCGGCTTGGCGAGGATGAGCGCGGCCAATAGTTCAATGGTGTGGCGAGCCATCCCTCGAAGCGTCGGCCACACCATTCCGGGGATACCGAAGGCGATGGCGAGGACGACGACGAGGTAGATGAGCGAGTCGCGCAGCATCAATACGAACCACAAGAACAGCAACGCGATCATGAGAACGAGAAGGACGAGCGGGGCGAGGAAGGTTCCGCCCGGGACAGTTGTGGTGATCTGCCCAACGCCGTCGAACACGGTCACTGCGTTGGAGCGCATGCCCTCCCAGACTGAGTCGCTCATCGCGTCGGTCAGCCCAACGGCTGCCTGAGTGAGCGTGACAAGTGTGAGCATCACGAAAACGGTCATCGGTAGATCGGCGAACGCGCGACGCATCACGCCGCCAACGTCACCAGTCGCAACGCCGTGGGCGATCGCGGCGAAGAACAAGCCGAGCAGCACAAGGCCGCCGATGCGGGCAGCGACTTGGTACGGGCTATTCGTTGTACCGGAGAACCACTCGGCGTTGAGATGCGGCGAGGCCGTTCGATCCATGACCGACCAGACGAACCCGAGCAACTGCACGCAGCCCTTCGCGATCCAGTTGGTGATCCCTTCAAAGATCTTGTCGCCGGCCCAACCAACGAGGCTTTCGAACGGTGCCGTGACGAAGCCCCAGAGGTCGGCGAATGGATTGCCGATCGGAAACATCAGCCCTCACCTCCCGACGCGGGCTGCCAGCCCGCAACCACGGCAAAGCTGTCCCAGTCGGCAGGTAGCGAATCTGTGGCGATCGGTGTCGGCCCCTCGACGGCGGTGAACCCTGCGAGCTTCCACGCGCCGGCTTCGACGAGCAGCACGAGTTCGCTCGTACGGAAGATCATCCGGGGAGCGCCGAGATCTTTCGCACCAAAGACGACAACGCTCCACACGTGCGCTCGCGCGGTGCCCGTCGCATCGACCGAAACATCGATCGTCAGCGGTGTTTCCACCAGACGCAGCTCACTCGCCGGGATCGGCAGCCCGTCGGCGAGCTTGGCAAGATCGGAGCTGAGGTTCTCGGTCATCGTTTCGGCCGACGCTGACGCAACCCGCTGGCGGAGAAGTTCGCTTCGCGCGATCGGGCCCATCTTCAGCAAGTCGCCAGTCGATGCGACCCACTGCAGAGCCACCGCGCTGGCATCCTCGACTGAGGGTGCCAGCACAACCGAGGTACTCGCCGACACGACCGGCGGCGAGGCATCTGCCGCGATCGCTGTGGCCGCCCCGGCTTCATTGGTCGGCGACGAGGAGTTCGTGACCGACGAACCGCCGGCGCACCCGGCGACGAACACTGTCGCCAAGACGACGGCGACGAGCCGACGTACCGCGCTCATCCGCCCTGCCCCGCGCTAAAGAGCAAGTTCACCATCGTTGGCCCGAGCCCGATGATCAACGCGCCGATCGCGCCACCGAGCACGAACTGCTTACCCTTTGACGCACCCCCGTAGCTGCCGGTCGACGCCGACACCCACCAACCGCCCGCGCCCAGCACGATCGCAGCGAGGGACAGCCACAGTCCCCACTGCATCATCCAGCCGAGCACCTGGTTCCACAGCGCAGCACCCGGCATGCCATCGGTCGACGGAGTTGGGTTCACCGGATCGGCGAACGCTGCCGATGCCGGCAGGAGGATCGCCGTCGCGAACATCAGCACCGTGCCGGTTCGGAAGGCGAACATGCGCCATCGATGAGTCATCGGAATCCTCCTCATTTGCCGGGAGCGATCAGTTGCCCTCCTCGACCTACCTACAGAGGCCCAAAACCGCAGAGCGCAGCACTTCTGCTGCGATCACCGCGAAACCGCCTCTGTAAGAAGACGTGAAACTCATCGCCGCCATCGTCACAACAGCCATCAGCGGACTCCTCGCCCTGCCACTCCTCGCCGGAGGCACCACCGGCCGCGCGATCGCCGGATGCGGCGATGTACCCCGCGTGCTCGACACGATCCGAACCCTCGAGTCCGGCGGTGACTACACCGTGAAGGCTGCGTACGCGAGCGCGTCGGGCGCATACCAGATCATCGACTCGACGTGGGCAGCCTGGAGCGCCGCCGCCGGCATCGGCACCCAGTACCAACACGCCTCGCAAGCACCACCAGCCGTGCAAGATGCCGTCGCCGGTCACCACGTCCAACTGATCCTCGATCAGTACCACGACGTCAGCTACATCCCCATCCTCTGGTACTACCCCATCGCCGTCAGCAACCCGGCGCTCATGGACATCGTGCCCGCACCCGAAGCCGGCAACACACTCACGCCACGCCAGTACCAAACCCGATGGATGAGCGTCTACGGCTCGAAGGCCGCGACCGGCACGGTCGTTTGCGGACCCGTCCTTGCCGGAGGCGAATGGTCGCTGCCCGTCGACCGAAGCTTCGTCGACGCCAACCCCGCCGCGCTCTCAGCACCTCACCACGACTACCCCGCATGGGACTTCGGCATCCCCGTCGGCACCACGATCTACGCCATCCACGCCGGCACCGTCGACCGCATTTCGAACTGGTCAGGCAACTGCTACGGCCACCGGGACACGTGCGTCGACAAGTGCGGCACCGGCCTCACCATCCAAGACACCGACGGCGTCCGCTGGATCTACTGCCACGCCTCGCGTCTCACCGTCTCCCTCGGCGACAAGGTAGTCGCGGGTCAACAGATCATGCTCTCGGGCAACACGGGCCACTCCAGCGGCCCCCACCTCCACCTCGGCATCCGCATGGATGGAGTCGACCACTGTCCACAGTCCCTCTTGGGCTACCTGTATGCGGACTTCGCGCCGGGGAAGCCGCAACTCCTGCCGGTCACAGGCTGCGCGTCGTAGTCGTCAGCTGCACCCATACTGGCACTTCGGTGGCGCTGATGCCGATTGGTGCGTACGAGATGGCGAGGCTTGCCAACAGATGGCTGAGCGGCCGACCCATGAGTTGCCCGCAATTAGGCGATCGACGATGCTACGTTGCGAGCTACGAATCCCGTCGCGGTCATTCCGACTGGCAGGGGTAGGCAGGGATGAAAAGTGAGGCATTTACGAGCGGCTTCGTTGATGGTGATCTGTGTGATGTCGTTAGGTGCATGTTCCTCGGACTCAGGCCAGGGTACGTCGAGCCAATCGGAGTCGGTGCAGTCAGTTCTTTGGACTGACCCGGCTAGATCGAACTCCACTACGACATCGGCTACCGAGACTACAGTCGATCCCGCTACCGGCTCGCCGGTAACTGATCAGGTAGGAGCAGCTTGGGAGGCTCGACCGATCAATTCGTGGACCACCGACGAATTGTGTGGCCTCATCACTGCGAACACGATTCAAACGTTGTCGGCGGGCCAGTTGGGAGATTGCGAGACGCTGACCTTTGACTGCGATGGAGTAGGCGCGCATTGGCGGGGCGACGGCGGCTACGGGTTGACTCTGTGCTTGTTTGAGCCTGATCCGATCGATGTCCAGAGCGCGAGGGAGAACGCCGCCGACGGATTCGAGAGCGGTGATGAAAACCTCCAATTCGGCGATGTTGGAATCTGGGGCGAATCACACGATCGAAGTGCGAAGGCCTACTTTGACGAACGGGTCGTGTGAGCTGAGACCCTCGTAGTGGTCCAGGTGTTGTGCGACTGTGTTGCCCGTGAGGGCAGGAAGAAGCACAGGATCATGACAGCCAAGAATCGCCGGCGGCATACGCCGGATCAGATCATCCGCAAGCTCGCCGAAGGCCACAAACAGCTGGCCGCCGGCAAGGAACTCGACGAGGTCTGCCGACATCTCGAGGTGGCGGAATCGACGTGGCATCGATGGCTCGCCCAGTACGGCGGGATGAAGGCCAACGACGCGAAACGGTTGAAAGAACTCGAGTCCGAGAACGCCCGGCTCAAGAAGCTGGTCGCGAACCAGGCGCTCGATATCGACATGCTCAAGGAGCTCGCCGAGGGAAACTTCTGACCCCGAACCGCAAACGCACAGCCGTCACGGTGCTGCGCGACCGGTTCGGGGTCTCCGAACGTCGAGCCTGCAAAGTCGTTGGGCTGCACCGCTCCACCCAACGACTGACCCCGCCCGAGGTCACCGACGAAGAAGTCGAGCTGCGCGCCTTCCTGCGCCAGTTCTCAACCGACCGGCCGCGGTGGGGATGGCGGCGCGCCGCCAAAGAGGCCCGCCGGCAGGGCCGTCAGGTCAACGACAAACGGATCCGACGCCTGTGGCGAGAAGAAGGGCTACGCGTCCCTCAGAAACGCCGCAAGAAGCGTCTCAGCGGCATCGGTGTTCACGTCGGCGCGATGCAACCCATCCGCCCGAACGTGTTGTGGGCGCTCGATTTCCAGTTCGACACCCTCGCCAACGGGCGCACCATCAAACTCCTCAACGTGATCGACGAGTTCACCCGCGAATGCCTGGCGATCGAGGTCGACCGGTCCATCGACGCCGACCACGTCGTCAAAGTTCTCGACCGGATCGTCGGCGAGCGCGGTGCCGCACCGGTCTGGGTGCGGTTCGACAACGGCCCCGAGTTCGTCGCTCACGCCGTCGCGGACTGGTGCCGGTTCGTCGGCACCGACAGTGTCTACATCGACCCCGGCTCACCGTGGCAGAACGCCTGGATCGAGTCGTTCAACGGCAAACTCCGCGACGAGCTCCTCAACGGCTGGCAATTCGACAGCCTGCTCGAGGCCCGAGTGATCATCGAGGACTGGCGCATCGACTACAACTGGAAGCGGCCCCACACCGCCCACGGCGATCTCACCCCAAGCGAGTTCGCCGCCAAGTGGACCAACCCCAACCCGAAAGCCGCATAACACCTGGACCACCTATCGGGTCCCTCTCACGTGGATCTCTACATCGGAGGAGACGTGATCCCGTTTGCTACGACGAAGGAGCAGATGGCCGATTTGCTCAGGTCTGTCGTCGCAAACCTCAATGCCCTCCCATGATGAGACAAACCCAAATGTCTCTGCCGAGTTCCCGATCGTTGCAGCATGCCAAGATCTTCGGGGTATCGACATCGGGGTTCTACGAGTGGTACCAGCGTGAGATCTGGAGCCGTCCGATCGCGAGATCGCCGAAGCCGACTTGGTCGTGTGGATCCGTAAGACCTTCGACGCCACCGAAGGCAACTACGGAGCCCACGAATGCACCGCGAGCTCGGCGTCGGTGGCGTCCCGATGTCGTTTGTTGGCAAGACATCACCTTCATCCCAACCAGTGGAGGTTGGCTCTACCTTCGCCTCGTTGATCCACATTGGTTCGCGTCGGCTGCTCGGCGGCCGACCAGATGCGCACCGAACTCGTGATCGACGAGCTTGACGCAGCCATCACCGCCCGCGCCCCTCGTGTACACGGTCTCCCATTTGATCAAGTGTTCAAAGCACCTAGCCCTGATTGGTCATGAGAATCGGGGTGGCGGG
>JBBQTN010000188.1:0-10461 GCA_038213195.1 Acidimicrobiales bacterium
TGATGATCTCCTGTCGTGCCATTTGCCTGACCATAGCGTCGACCCGTCGGGGCGGTGCTCTGCGCATCGTATATCACCCGAGTGACGCATAACGGCGACGACGATCGCGGTGGATATCGTCGAACACAGGGGCAATTGCGCCGGCATATGCCGCGGGCGGAAGGCAAGCGTCGCGCACGCGGGATTGCCTCGAAGCACCCATCCCGTCAGGCCCGGTAGCGGATGCGCACCGTTGCGCCAGGCTGGTCTGGCACACTCGGAGGATGTCCTCGTTCGGCGAGCTCGCCCGGCAGCACACGACGATGTCGCGCAACGAAGTGACCCACCTCAAGCAGTTGCTCACCGAGTGGGGACTGCTCGCCGACCTGTGCTTCGCCGATCTGCTGCTGTACGTCCCCGCGGCAGACGGGTCGTGGGTGGTCGCCGGCCAGGTGCGCCCCGCGACGGGCCAGACGATCTACGTCACGGACCTCGTCGGTGTCACCGCCGTCAAGGAGCGCCCGCTGCTGATGGCTGCGTACGAGGACGGCGAGATCTGCGAGGGCGAGATCAACGTCGCCTCGCTCGCCGAACCGGCGCGGATGATGGCGATCCCGATCCGGTACGGCGGTCGGCCCATCGCGGTGCTCACGCGCGAGTGGACGAACCGGTCCGGACGGTTGTCCGGTGAGTTGGAACGCACCTACCTCGCCATCTTCCAACGGTTCGCGGCGATGATCGCCCAGGGCTCGTTCCCGTACGGCGGACCTGTCGGCGATTCGAGCGCGGCGCCGCGCGTCGGCGACGGTGTGATGGCGCTCGACGAGGACGCGCGAGTGCGTTATGCCTCGCCCAACGCCGTGTCGGCGTTGCACCGGGTGGGGATCAGTGCCAACGCCGTCGGACTCCGTCTGGCGGAGCTCGGCTTCAACGACAGCCCGGTTCGCAAGGCCTACGACACGATGCTCCCGGTGATCGAGGAGTTCGACCAGACAGAGGACGTGACCTTGCTGACCCGCTGCATGCCGATCCTCTCCGGTGGGCCGGACAACGCGACGGTCACCGGTGGGGTGCTCCTGCTGCGCGACGTCACAGAGGTCCGCAAGCGCGACCGGCTGCTGTTGTCCAAGGACGCGACGATCCGCGAGATCCACCACCGCGTCAAGAACAACCTGCAGACGATCTCCTCGCTGTTGCGGCTGCAGGGTCGCCGGCTGACGTCACAGGAGGCGAAGGCCGCTGTCGCCGAGTCGGTGCGCCGCATCCGCACCATCGCGCTCGTGCACGAGACGCTGTCGCGCGAACCCGGCGACGACGTCGCGTTCCTCGAGATCGTGCGGCCGTTGCTGCGCCTGGCTGAGGAGGGGCTGCAGTCCGCCGACCGGCCGATGCGGTTCACCGTGCAGGGTGACGGCGGACGGCTGCCGTCGACGATCGCCACGCCGTTGTCGGTGGTGCTCACCGAGCTGTTGCAGAACGCCGTCGATCACGGCTTCCCCGAGAACGGTGGTGGAGGCAACGTCGTCGTCCACCTGCGCAACGAGGACCATCAGCTGCACATCACCGTGATCAACGACGGCCGAGGCCTCGACCCGACGTTCGAGCTGAACAAGGCAACCGGCCTCGGCCTCTCCATCGTGCGGACGTTGGTGACGACCGAGCTCGATGGCACGATCGAGATGCGCGCCGGACAGCCGGAGGACTTCGAGCTCGCCGGCCTCGGCGATCAACCGAAGGGTGCCGGCACGGTCGTCCAGCTCACGGTGCCCGTGTGACGGGCGGCGGGGATGTCGCCGCTCGTCAGACCGCGTGACGGTGGTGGGCGACGTAGCGCCGGCGCAGGATCCGGCGCTCCTCCTCGGACGTGCCACCCCAGATGCCGGAGTCCTGGTTGGTCTCGAGGGCGTAGTCGAGGCAGGCACGCTGGACGGGGCACTCGCCGCAGACCTGCCTGGCCCGTTCGATCTGCACAAGTGCGTAGCCGGTGGTGCCGACAGGGAAGAACAGATCCGGATCGGTGTCGCGACACAACGCGTCGCGCCGCCAGGAATAGTCCGCGTTCGCCAGGGCGAGACTGGACGCAAGGATGCTCACTTCAACTCCTGGAGGCTCGGTGATGCTGCGAAGGTGTCGCTCGTGTGACATCCGCCGCTGGGCACCACGCACTCAGCAGGGACGTTCACCGTTTGTTCACGTTAGGAAACAATCGGCCCCTTGACAAGGGTCAAGGTCCAGTTCATCGGCATAGTTCCTGGCGATGGGGGGTATCTGCGAATGGTTCACGTGATCGCCCACCGGGGTGCGTCTCGCGCCGAGCGCGAGAACACGATCCCCGCGTTTCGACGCGCCCTCGAGATGAAGGCGGACGCCGTCGAACTCGACGTGCGCCGCACCGGCGACGGTGTGCTCGTCGTCCACCACGACGCGCACCTGCCGGACGGACGGGCGATCGGCGCGACCGGCGCGGCGGATGTCCCCGCGCACGTGCCCGTCCTCGGCGCTGCGCTGGACGCCTGCGCCGGGATGTGGGTCAATGTCGAGATCAAGAACGATCCGACGGAGGACGCCTTCGATCCGAAGGATTCGATCGCCGACGAGACGATCGCCCACCTGCTCGCGCGCAACGAAGACGAGCGTTGGCTGATCTCCTGCTTCCGGCTCGAGACCGTCGATCGGTGCCGCGACCTTGCCCCGCAGATCCGGACAGCCTGGCTGACAACGGCCACCCCGGACGGCGGTGTTGCCCGGCTCGCGGCCCGCGGGCACGCCGCGCTGCACCCATGGGTGGGCCTGCTGACCCGCGAGATGATCGAGGAGTGCCATCGGCTGGGGCTCGAGGTGAACACGTGGACGTGCGACGATGCGGCGCGCATGGCCGAGCTGATCGCCTGGGGCGTGGACGGGATCTGCACCAACGTTCCCGACGTCGCGGTGAGAGTCAGGGCGAGCGCGGCGCGGTGACGACGGCTCAGGGCGCGTGCGGGTAGACGAGGTGGACGGCGTCCGGGCGATGCTCGAACTCGAGTCGCTGCGTCTCGCCGAGGTAGTCGCCGTCGAGCTGGTACGGGAACGGCGCCGCGCTGGCGATCGTCAAGCTCTCCAAGTCGGTGCGCAGGTCGACGTGCTTGCTCGGGCTCACCCCGCCACCGAGCAGCGCGCCGCCCAGTGAGCGCAGGATCGTCGTGGCGCGCAGCGTCTTGAACGTGACCGCGACGAGCCCGCCGTCGAGCGTCGCCGCCGGGCTGAGATCGAGCGGTCGATTGCCCAGGTACGTGTACGGATTGGTGTTGAGCACGATCGTGAAGTAGCCGTCGACCACGTCCGGCAAGTGCGCACTGCTCACCGCGAAGTGCGGGGAGGAGCGGTCGTACCCGCTGGCGAACGTGCGCACCGCGGCGTAGATGAACAGCGGTTGGCCGACCCAGCGCTTGATCGACGCGCTCCGCTCGACGACGCGCACCACGGCCGCGTCGTAGCCGACGCCGGTGTGGAAGCAGAAGTAGCGGCCGTTGACGTGGCCGAGACCGATCGGCCGGATGTCGCCGGCGGCGATCCCCGCGGCGAGCTCGCCGGCTGCGGCGATCGGATCGTTCGGCATGCCGATCGTGCGCGCGAAGACATTGGTCGAGCCGCCCGGGATCACAGCGATCGCGGCCCCCGTGCCGGCGACGCCCGTGGCGACCTCGTTGAGCGTGCCGTCGCCGCCGAAGCCGACCACCACCTCGACACCGCGTCGCGCCGCGTCCTGCGCGAAGCGGGTGGCGTGGCCGCGTCGGTTGGTCTCGACCACTTCGACGTCGTGACCGTTGCTGAGGATGCGGTGGACGACCACGGTGTTGCGCGCGGTCACCGACGAAGCGAAGGCGTTGACCACGAGCAGGATCCGCACCGACTCGACGGTAGCCCGATGATCGCAGCTCACCGCGTGGACCGCAGGCGCACGGGTTGGGTCGATCATCGACCGACCGGTAACAATGACGACCCATGAACGTCATCGTCTGTGTCAAGCAGATCCCGGACCCGGCGTTGCCCGGAGCGCTCGATCCCGCCACCAAGACCCTCAAACGCGACGGGAAGCTGATCCTCGACGAGTCGGACAGCTACGGCGTGGAGATGGCATTGCAGCTCGTCGGCAAGGCGGGTGGCGGCGAGGTCAGCCTCGTCTCGATGGCTCCCAACGGCGAGGTCAGCGGGATGCGCACGGCGTTGGCGATGGGCGCGGCGCGTGGCGTCCTCGTCAGCGATCCGGCGCTGCAGGGCACGGATGCGCTGACCACGGCGAAGATCCTCGCTGCCGCGATCCAGAAGCTGGGCGGCGCCGACCTGGTCATCGCCGCCACCGAGTCGAGCGACGGGTACACCGGAACCGTTCCCGAGCAGATCGCCGAGGTGCTCGGCCTACCGTCGATCACGTTCGCCAAGAGCGTTGCCGTCGACGGCACGACGCTGAAGGTCAACCGCCAGACGGAGGCCGGCTTCGACGAGGTCACCTGCACGCTGCCGGCGCTGGTCAGCGTCACCGCCGGCGTTGTCGAGCCGCGCTACCCGAGCTTCAAGGGGATCATGGCCGCCAAGTCGAAGCCGGTCGACGCGGTCACCGCAGCCGATCTCGGGATCACGCCGGTCGGTTGGGCGGGTGCCGGGCAGGAGATCGTGGAGATCGGCAAGGCCGCCGAGCGCCAGGCCGGCGAGATCGTGGAAGACGACGGAGAGGGCTACGCCAAGATCGTGGCGTTCCTCGAGAGCAAGAAGGTGATCTGAGATGAAGGTCTGGGTCTACGCACAACAGGCGGAGGGCGCGGTGACCTCGGCGACGCTGGAGCTGCTCACGAAAGCCCGCTCCGTCGGGGACGTGACCGCGTTCCTCGCAGGGGATGCTGACGGCGTCGCCGCGAAGCTCGGCGAGTACGGCGCCACCAAGGTCTACGCCACCGGAGATCTCGGCGGGCACCTCCCCGGCGTGGCCGCGTCGGCGGCGATCAAGGCGATCATCGACGGCGGCGACGTGCCGGACCTGGTCCTGTTCCCGCAGAGCTACGAGGGTCGTGACGTGATGGCCCGCCTGTCGGTCAAGATCGACAAGACGTTGCTGACCAACAACGTCGACCTCGCCGTCGACGGCGACAAGGTCATGGTGACCACGCCGGTCTTCGGCGGCAACGTCCTGGTCACGTCGACGTTCACCGGCGCAGGGCCGTACCTGGCCGCGTTCCGCCCGAAGAGCTTCCCGGCGGAGTCCGCCGGCGGCGGTGCGCCGGAGGTGGTCGTCGCGGCGATCGGCGACCTCGGTGCGACGGGCGCGGCGAAGGTCGAAGCCGTGCACGTCGAGGAGCACACCGGCCCCAAGCTGGACGAGGCCGCCGTGGTCGTCTCCGGTGGTCGTGGTCTCGGCGAGGCGGGCAACTACTCGACGATCGAGACGCTCGCCAAGCTGCTCAAGGGCGCGCCCGGCGCGTCACGCGCGATCGTCGACGCCGGCTGGGTGCCGTACAGCTACCAGGTCGGCCAGACCGGCAAGGTCGTCAAGCCGGACGTGTACCTCGCGGTCGGCATCTCCGGCGCTACCCAGCACATGGTGGGGATGAAGGGCTCGAAGACGATCATCGCGATCAACAAGGACAAAGAAGCCCCGATCTTCGGCATCGCCGACCTCGGCATCGTCGGCGACGCGCAGAAGATCGTGCCGAAGTTGATCGAGGCCCTCAAGGGCCGCTGACCGCCGGGTCTGTCTGGGGCGCTGACCGCCGGGTCCGCTTCGTCGCTGGCTCTCTGGCCGTCGACGTGGTTCGCCTTCGTTGCTGGCTGGGTTCGCGGGCCGCCGTCGTGGTTGAGCAGCTCGTCAGGCCCGCGGACGGCATGGTCACGCCGTCGGGTCCGGCGGTTGCGGTGGGGTCGAGGCCCACGACCAGCGACTGCACCCTCGGCGGATCCTGCGGGTTCATCGTCAACGTGCACCGCACGTCGGCGAGTTGGCCGTGGATCCGCCACGAGCAGTTGTTCGGGCCGTCGCTGTGCTCGTCGTCGACGTCGCCGAGCGCGCCCGCGTGGGAGAGGACGGCGGCGATTGCGGTGCGACGCCGTTCGAACGGTTCGTCGAGGACGACGTTGTCGCTGAACAGCCGGGCCGCAACGGAGTCGTCCCAGCCACGCAGCAACCCGGTGACGGCGGCCAGGGCGGCCATCGTCTCCGGCCACGGTCGCCACTGCCGGACGGGAGTGAGCGTGGCCAGCAGCACGCGCAGTGCTTCCGCGGCCTGCCTTCCCACCCCGGCGTAGGTCGCGTTCTCGAGCGCGACGATCCCGACCCCGCTCGCCGGGTGCCAGCGGATGTGCGCGCTGAACCCCGGGTAGCCGCCGGAGTGGGAGACCACCGTGCCGTGGTCGACGTCGTGCGCGACGACGAGGCCGAAGCCGTACGCGGAGGACGCCTCGTGCGACGCGGTCCGTTCGGGCTCGGGCGTGATCATCCGCGCGCCCTGTTGCATCTCGCGGCGGCTCACCGCCGACAACGGGCCCGCCGTTCGGCCGCGATGGGCGTCGACGAAGAACTGCATCCATCGCACGAGGTCGTTCACCGTGCTGAACAGCCCACCGATCGGCGAGAACGCCCCTGGACCGCTGAACGGAATGGTCGCCCACTCGCCGCCGATCCGTTCGTGCCCGATCGCCACTCCGCCCGTGGCCGGCACGTCGCGAGTGAAGCCGGTGCCGGTGAGTCCCAGCGGGGTGATCAACTCGTCGGCCACCACATCCCGGTAGCGGCGTCCGTCCGCGACCTGGATCGCCCGCCCGAGCAGCGCGAAGCCGAGGTTGGAGTACTCGTACTCGGTGCCGGGGACCCATGCGCAGCGCACCCCGGCGCGCAGCACGGCATCGAACCGGTCGTCGGTGAGCGCCTCTTGACGGTCCGCCCACGGATCGTCGTTGGGCAGCCCCGACGACATCGTCGCGAGCATTCGCAGCGTCGGCACCGGCGAATCCGGTGTCGGCATGCGGATCCCCGCAGCGGCCGGGACGAAGTCGGTGATGGGCGCATCGAGCGCCAGTGCGCCTCGGTCACGCAGCAGCACGAGTGCCGAGGCGGTGAAGCTCTTGGTGACCGACGCGATGCGGTATGCAGTGTCCGCGCCGGGGACGGTACCGCGTCCGTCAACGGTGCCGAACCCGCCGCAGTCAACCACCCGGCCGTCTGCCAGCACGCCGTACACGACGCTCGGCGCCAGGTCTTCGGCTTGCCGTCGAGCGAACAGGGCGCGCACGTCGGCCAGCGCTGCGTCGGAAGGCACCGGATCGCTGGGCATCGCTGAGGCCGATGGTACTGACGCCGCCGGCGCCGTTCGTGGGTTGTGCCATCCGCGCGTCGGCGGCGGGATCAGTCCGCATCGACGGCGATGCTCGTCGGCTCCGCCGACTGCCTGCTGCGCCGACTGCCGGCTGCGCCAGGCGCTGCTTGTCGTCCCCCGGCGCGCTCAGTCAGCGTCGTGGGCGCTGATCGCCCATGCGTAGCCTTCGAGCGGATCCTCCACGGCAAGTTGGAGCTCCCAACCGAGTGGGGGCTCGCCGGCGTCCCACCACCACCAGCGCAACTCGCCGGCGATCGCGCCGAGGTCGTCGGGTGGCAGTGGCCACTCGTCGAGCGCGTCGCCGAGCGCGGCAACCAGCCACCACGCTCCGAAGCGTCCGATCGCGGCACCACGGCGGCGACCGTGTGCCCCGCCGCTCGCGCCGGCCCACGCCAGCCAGGCCATCGCCTCGCGGAGGTCGAGTGCGACGAGGGTGGCGCCGCGAACGCCGAGTGCCGCGACAGCGGCCGCCGCGTCACCCTCGACGCAGACCACTTCGGCCCGTCCATCCGACGATGCCGTCCACGCCTCGAGCAGCTGACGCGTCGCGAGCTGCACCGCCTCGTCGTCGATGACCGTGAGGTGCTCAGTCCCGCCCCCTTCGCGAACCTCCACGTGACGTTTCGTTTCGGCGCCGTTGGCGAGGTCGGGGTTGGCTTGGCGGATCTCCACGTGACGTTTCGTTTCGGCAGGATCTCCGACGTCGTCGCCGCCGACCCGGTCGTCGCCGGCGCCGGATCGGCGTGCCGAGGTTTCGTCACGTGGAGTTCCGTCGATGGATTTGCCCTGGTGGGACGGGCTGCTGGTTCCGTCACGTGGGGATTCGGCACGCGATTTGCGGGCTGGATCGATGGCTCCGTGCGGCGATTTGGTTTCGTCACGTGGAGTCTCCTCAGCGGGTTCGCCGGCTGGCTCACCGGGCTGGGCCGGGCTACGGGTTTTGTCACGTGGAGCTTCGGCGATGGGCTCACCGGGCTGGGCCGGGCTGTGGGTTTTGTCACGTGGAGCTTCGCGAATGGGTTCTCTGCGGTGGCTCGAGCTGCGCGATTCGTCACGTGGAGGTTCGGCGAAGGGTTCGGCGCTGGGATCGGCGACGCCGGGGTGGCCGGTCGCCGTTTCGTCACGTGGAGGTTCGCCGATGCCGGCGGGCGGGTCGACCGGCTCGACGGGACGGCGGACCGTCGGACGTGGTGGCGGGTCGGCGCGTACGCCTTCGTCGGTGTACGTCGCAACGACGTACTGCGGCTCCCACGGTTGCAGTGCGAGCGGGATCTCGAGCACGTCCGGCACGGCGAGGGTGTCGAGGCTGCCGGGCGCGATCACCTCCCCGCGCAGCCCGCGTTCGTGAGCGATGAACCCGAGGCGGGGACCGGCCGGGACGTGTGCGGCGAGATCGGCGAAGCTGTGGCGCATCGCCACCACCTCGGTCAGCGGACCGATCGTGAACCGGCCGCTGTCCTCGTCGAGCACGGTTGCCGCCCACTGCGCCGGTGCCCACAGCGCGAGCCGGTACTCCGCCAGCGTCGCCGCCGGCCACAGCTGGCGGCCGGTGTCGACGGCGGACCTGGCCCTGTTGCGCAGCCGCAGCAGACCCGCCCAGTCACGCGACGCGCACTCGGCATCGATCAACCGCACCAATCCGTCGAGGTCCCCCCTGTGGATCAGCTCGTCGAGCGCTGGATCGAGCGCTGGATCATCCGCCGGAGGATCCGCCGCACCATGACCGGCATCGGACGCAGGATCGGTCACGCCTAGACGAGCGGCCAGGGGTAACGCCGTCCCGACGTATCGACGGGGAACCGCGGGTTCCCGACCACCCACGCGGCGCGCTCCTGCAGTGCCTCGACCTCGTCGTCGGCGAGCAGCGTGGCGATGTCGAGGGGTACCGCCTCAGCGATCGGGGCGACGACGGCGACGAGTGGCCCGGGGATCACCTCGCCCCCGAACTCCCACACGACGGTGCGCAACTTGAACTCGGCGGCGAAGCACAACCCGTGGTCGATGCCCCAGATGTGGTCGTCTCGGTCGATCAGCACGTGCCCGCTCTTGCGATCGGTGTTGTTGGCGAGGAGATCGAACGCGGCGACGGCGCGCAGCACCCCGTGCAGATCGGCTCGCGACTCGTGGATCGTGAAGTAGTGCTGCTGGTGGTCGGCGCCGACGAACCACTGCAGCGAGCCTTCACCGAGCGGCCCGTCGCGGATGATCGTCGGGGGGACGAGGTCGAGGCCCATCGCCTCGCTGAGCCGGTACGCGGCCAGCTCACGGCGGTGCAGGCCCGGTTCGAAGTCCCACAGCGGCCGCTCGCCGCGCACCGGCTTGTAGATCGCCTGGGCCTGCTCGTCGCCGCAGCGCACGTTGACGAGGAACGTGGCGTTGCTGCTCCACGGCATCCGGCCCTCGATGTCGATCTCCCCTGTCGCGAGGAGCGCGCGCTGCGCGGCGCGCTCGCTCAGTTCATCCTGGGACATGGGTGACCGGCTGGGTCCATCGGCAGGCCGCAGAACATGCACGCGGGACGGCCCGCTGCGACCACCGAGCCGGCGTGCTCGCAGAAAGCGTGCGCCTGGCTGCGGGTCAGGAAGACGCGCAGGTGGCCTCGATCCTCGAGGGCTTCGGCTTGCGGCTCGCCCTCCTCGTCGGTCGTGACGACCTCCTCGAGCTGCACGAGGACCCGGTCGTTGGTGCGGTCGTACCCGAGCCCCACCGGCCCGAGCACGAACGCCGCATCCACGGGTGGGGCGAGCTCCATCGCCGCCGGCATCGGCTTGTCGGACACCGCCGGCAGGTCGTCGAGGACCTTGCCGAGGTAGTCGGCGATCGCCGAGGCCTGCTGCTTCTCGCACTTCACGGTGACCCGCGTGCCGCCACGGCGCGCCTGGAGGAAGAACACCCGCTGTCCCGGCTCACCGACTGCGCCGACCGTGAACGCGTCGACCTCGTCGAACTCGTAGAAGACGCCCATCGTCACGAGGCTCGCAGTTCGGCCAGCGACGCCCCGGTCGAGTTGACGGTGAGCACGATCGGGCCGCCGACGGTGTAGGCGATCGCGGTCACCGAGCAGGTGCTGATGACGATCCGTTGGAACAGATCGAGATGGGTCCCCATCGCGTGAGCGGCGACGGCTTTGATCGGGTCG
>JBBQTN010000189.1:0-10442 GCA_038213195.1 Acidimicrobiales bacterium
CGGGCGGTCACGAGGATCGCGCGGTTGCGGACCTCGCTGTCTCACCGGCTGCACTCCAGCCTCAACCACGCCCCACCCGTAGAGCGGGAACAACAGCACCGTCAAGCGTCATACCACCCGTCCGCCGACGGAAGGTGCCCAGGGGCTCTCGGTGCCTCTACCAGCGCTTCACGAAGCGCGATGTGCCGGGCCTGAAAAGCATCGTGTACGGGGAATTGGGGTTCCACATCGCCGTCCAGGCCGCGGACATGTTGCGCCAGGTGAAGGGCGACATCACGCCGCAAACGGTGCGGGAGACGATGCCGACGACCAAGGGCCCAATGTTCTTCCGGAACAGTGGCTATGACTGCTCCAAGAACTACTGGCCCCCGAACTCCGCAGCATGCTCGTCTGAGGTCATCTACACGCGGCTCAACAAGGACAAGGTCAAGGAGATCCTCGATATCAATCCGATCTCGACCGATTCCGTGCGTCCCACCGCCTGACTGTCAGCCGCGGCAGCCCCGCCTCGACGACCTGCCGGTCCCTATCAGCTGAGATCTGACCCTGACGTTTCAACGCGTGTTGTCGAGCGCTGTGCAGCCGCGTGAAAGGTCTCCTGGGCTGGGACGATGAGGGTGTCTCACGCCCTCATCGTCCGACAGCCAGGAGACACCTCCAGTGACGCGAGTATCGGATGCGATCGACCGGATCGAGGTCACCTTCGATGACTCGAACCTGGTCGCCGACGCTGGATGTTGCGGGTGCCAACAGTCGCTCATCGGCTTGGACTGGAATGGCTGGTTGACGCGACGGTGCGGCTGCTCGGGCGGGTCGGCGCTGCCCGCCCGGCCCGCAAGGGGTCTTGACGTTGGTGCACGCGATGATCGCCAGCGGGTCGCGCATCTCCCACGCCGACGTTCTCGGCTGGCTCGACTGCTGGGGGCTGGGTCATCGGATGATGGCCCCAGCGACGCTCGGAACTCTCTTGGGCCATTCACGTTCGGTCGTGCCCGTCAGCTCCAGCACCCGCGTCAAACCGGTCGCTCCATGACCGGTATCTCGGCGCACCATGCGACTGGTCAGCGCGGCGAACGTGCCGCACGAGAGAAGGAGATCGTGATGGACTGGAAGCTCGAACTGGTGATCATCCCCGTGTCGGACGTGGATCGCGCCAAGGCGTTCTACGTCGACCAGGTCGGGTTCATCGCCGACTACGACCAGACGGTCAACGAGGAGATCCGCTTCGTCCAGCTCACCCCGAAGGGCTCCGCGTGCTCGATCGCGTTCGGCAAGGGGTTGGTCGAGGGCGACCCGGGATCAGTACGCGGACTGCAGATCGTGATCGACGACGCCGACGCGGCGCACGACGAGCTGGCGATGCGCGGCGTCGAGGTCAGTGATGTCGCCGACCTCGAGTGGGGCAGGTTCGTGTACTTCGACGACCCCGACGGCAACCGCTGGTCGTTGCAGCAGTTGCCGAAGCGCTGATCGGCCGGAGCGGCGCGGCAACGTCGCGATCAGAGCTCGATCAGCAGCTTGCCGAAGAACTCGCCGGCGGCCATCGCCCGCTGCGCCTCGGGCAGCGAGTCGAACGGGACGACGCTGTCGACCACCACCTTGCCCCGCGCCGCGGCGAACTCGGCGAGCATCACCGGGAAGTCCGCTGCCCGGTAACCACCGGCGCCGATCAGTGTGCGGCCCCAGTGGTAGACGTCGGTCAGCGAGATCGTTGCCTCGGCGCCGGTCGTCGTGCCGCAGAACACCATCCGCCCGCCGATCGCCAACGACGCGACCGACTGGCGGAACAGCGCCGGTCCGACGTGGTCGACGACGAGATCGACGCCCCGGCCGCCTGTGACTGCACGCACCGCGGCCGGGATGTCGTCGACCAGGTAGTCGAAGGCGTGGTGGTAGCCGACCGCGAGCGCGCGGCGCACCTTGGCCGGGCCGCCGGTGGTCGTCAGCACCGTCGCACCGCGGTCGAGCAGCAGCGTCAGCGCAGCGCACGACACCCCTGAGCTGGCCCCGTTGACGAGGACCGTCTCGCCGGTCGTGTGGGCGCCGGCTTCGAGCGCGTGGAACGCAGTCATCCCCGCCACGGGCAGCGTCGCCGCCTCGGCGAACGACATCGCGTCGGGGATCCGGTACACGTGGTCGGCGGGCACGGCGACGAGCTCGGCGAAACCTCCCGGACGCGTCGAGCCGACGGTGCGCAGGAACTCGCAGTACGGGGCGAGCCCGCCGCGACAGCGCGCACACACGCCGCAGGTGCTCACCGGGTCGACGAGCACGCGCGCGCCGAGCGCAGCGCCGCCAGTGACCCCGACGGTGACGTCGGCCGATCGCGCGACGACGACACCGGCGACGTCCATCCCGGCGATGTGCGGCAACGTGAAGCCACGCACCACAGGGGCGATGCGTTGCAACAGATCGAGACGGTTGAGGGCACAGGCGCGAACCTGCACGACCACTTCGCCCGGCGCCGGCACAGGGTCCGGCACGGACTCGAAGGCGACGACCTCGTCACCGCCGAACCCGCGCTGGACCTGCGCACGCATCGCCGCTCGTGTCTCGGCGCTCAGCTCGCCGGCCAGATCACCTTGCCGCTGCTGTCGTACAGGCTCTTGGCGAGCTTCGCGTCGAACGACTGGGTGTACGTCGGCGCACCCTTCGGGAACACCCCGTCCTTCACGTACGTCTTGTACTCGTTGTCGAAGATCGCCGGATCGATCAGCCCGACCGGCTCACCGGCCGGCGTGCTCGCCTTGACGACGGCCGTCTCGGCCTTCCAGCGGAACGTCTCGCCTTCCTGGGTGAGGTAGTTCTGGTTCCCGGCGGCATTGATCTGGGCGATCGAGAAGGCCACGGCACCGGCAGGATCGGCGATCGCATCCTCCATCCCGTGCAGTGCGGCGCGGGTGAAGTCGGCGGTCGCCGTCGGGTTCTTCGTGGCGAAGTCCTTCGACGTGTAGATCAGCCCGAACGTGCCCGGCACGTTCATCTTCGCCGGATCGAACAGCGCGTACTTGACGGCGGCGGCGTCGAGCGCGCGTGGCTCGTTCGACTTGTACACCGGCAGGGCATCGATCTGCTGCTGGAGCTGCGCCACGGGGTCGAACCCGTCGAGCAGCACCTCCTTGTAGTCGGTGCCGCGGATCAGGCCGGCGTTGGCGAGCATCGCCACGATCGACGGCGGGATGTCGCCCTTCACCCCGATCGTCTTGCCCTTCAACTGGGTCAGGTCGGTGATCGTCGGGTCCTTGGTGACGAGCGCCTCGATCGGCGCCTTGCCGTAGTCGACGAGGGCGACGAACGACGCCCCGCCGGTCGAGTTGTTGAGGATCTCGGTGAAGTTGCCCGCCGACGAGAACTGCGCCTGACCGGAGGCGACGATCGGGTAGTTGGTCGTCGAGAAGCCGGGCTTGAGGTCGACGTCGAGGCACATCTTGTCGAAGTAGCCCTTCTCCTTGGCGACGACGACGTCGATGATCGACGCCGAGGCACTGAAGTCGAAGCTGCTGATGTAGGTGATCTTGCCGACGGCCTTGTTCGCCGCGCACTCGGCGGCGGAGATCCCCGCCGTCGTCACGCCGCTGCCCGCCGACGTCCCCCCGGTCGTGCCCGCCGAGACCGTCGTCGCGGACGCAGCGGACGTCGAGGTCGCGCCCGAGGTGGAGGCGGTCGTCGCGCCCGATGTCGTCGCAGCTGCGGTGGCGGTCGGCGCGGCGCTGGTTGCGCCGGCGCCGGCGGACGAGGTCGTCGCGCCGGCAGCTGACGACGTCGTCGCCGCGACGGCCGCGGTCGTCGGCGTCGACTTCTTGCTGCTGCCGCAGGCACCGGCCACGAGGGCGAGGGCGACGAGCGTCGCGCCTGCTCCGAACCGTCTGGTGACGCTGATCATCTGGGCTCCTTTGGATGTATGTCGGGGGTCGATGAGTGGCGAAGGCTCGGTCAGCGCCGCTGGCTGGCGTGCCAGTGCAGCACGATCCGTTCGAGGCCGCTGATGAGGATGATCGCGAGCGCACCGAGCGCGGCGAGCACGTACACAGAGCCCCACAGCTGCAACGGCAGGTTGTGGTTCTGGGCGACCTTGACCGCGTACCCGAGGCCGCCGCGCGAGCCTGCGAAGAACTCGCCGAGCACTGCGCCCATCAGCGCCAGGCCGACGGCGATGCGTGCCGCCGTGAAGATGTTCGGCAGCGCCGACGGCAGCCGCAGCCGCACGAACACCTCCCACCTGCTGGCATCGACGGAACTGGCCAGTTCGAGCAGGTTCGGATCGACCGAGCGCAGCCCGGTGATCGCGTTGACCAGGAACGGCACGCCGCAGACGATCGCCGTCATCGTCACGATCGGCTTGAGGCCGAAGCCCATCCAGATCACGAACGCCGGGGCGTAGGCGATCAGCGGCGTCACCTGGGCGAGCACGACCAGCGGCATCAACATCCGCTCGAGGAAGCGCGAATGCGCGGTGATCGCGGCGAGGACCATCGCGATGACGAACGCCACGGTGAAGCCGAGGAACGCCTCCCACAGCGTGGTGCGTGCATTGTTCGCGTAGAACGTCTTGTCGCCGTTGATGCTGGACACGATGCTGCTCGGCGTCGGCAGCTCGTACTGCTTGATGTCGAACACCTTCGTTGCCGCCTGCCAGGCGAGCAGGAACAGCGTGATCCCGAGGACCGGTGCGACTGCCACGGTGGCGATGGACCACCACGACCGCTGGCCGAGCGCGTCGCGGGGTGCCCTGCCGGCGCGCATCGCCGTCGGATCGGTGGCGGTGACCATCGAACGGGTCATTGGTGCTGCTCGCGCAGGACGGTGCGCAGCCGACGCACGATCTCGTGGAACGCCGGGTCGTCCTCCATCGCGGCGGTGCGCGGCCTGGGCAGCTCGATCGCGAGCTCGGCGGCGACACGACCCGGCCGGGGCGCCATGACGACCACTCTGTCGGAGAGGATCGCCGCCTCGGTGACGGAGTGGGTGACGAAGACCACAGTCGTGCGCGACCGCTCCCACAGCTCGAGCAGCAGGTAGCGCATGTCGGCGCGGGTGATCTCGTCGAGTGCCGCGAACGGTTCGTCCATCAGCAGGATCGGCGCGCCGAGGGCGAACGCGCGCACCAGCGAGACGCGCTGCTGCATCCCGCCCGACAGCTCGTGGGGGTAGGCCCGCTCGAACCCGGACAACCCGACGGCGCCGAGCAGATCGGCGATCTCACCGTTGCCGAGCGTGCGGTGCGCCGCGCCGCCGCGGTGCAGCGTGCTGAGGAAGCGGACGTTGTCGGCGACGTTCTGCCACGGCACCAGCGCCGGCGCCTGCGGCACGAGGCCGTACTGCTTGCCGGCGCGCGCCACCTCCGCAGTGGTGCCGGCAACGGTGACGGTCCCGCCGTCCGGCTGGTGCAGGCCCCCGATCAGGCGCAGCAACGTCGACTTCCCGCAGCCGCTCGGTCCGAGCAGGCTGACGAACTCACCGGCGCCGATCTCGAGGTCGACGCCACTGAGCGCCGTGACCACCCGGCCACGGCGGCCGAACAGCTTGTCGACGCCACGGACGGCGATGAGCGGGTCGACGGTCACCATCGGTTCGGCCCATGCCGTCGTCTGCATCGCCATCGCACCCTTCTGCCGCCGACCTGGCTCGGACACCTGCGGGCATTCGTCAAGGCTTCGTGAACGCGGAACGCCACAGGCGTTCTACCGAACGATTGTGTCGGTGAGGTTTCGTGTGACCCATTCTTACATCTTGGTCTGACCATCAGACCAAATTGTCCAGCGGTCAGCCGTCACGCCAGATCACGACGGCCGTACCGGCCAGCGGCGGCGGTACCGCTGCACCAGCCAGCGGTTGAACTGCACGTGGGTCTCCTCCTGCCATGAGTACCGCCCCCGACCGGCGTAGCGCGAGTGCATTCCGCGCTGGACCTTGGTGGTCGCATCCTGGTCCTGAACGACGAACACCTGCACGCCGGCGTCACTGATCGCCGCGAGGTGCTCGAACATCGGGTGCTCGAGCGCGCCTGGATGGTAGAGGTAGCCGATCTCGAGGTCGATCGTGTCGGCCGTCTTCGGCCGGACGATGAAGAAGAACGCCAGGTCAGGTGCGGTGCCGAAGCACAACGTCGGCGGCATCATCGCGAACGTGCTGCGCCACCGCTCTTCCTCGGTGAGCTTCGGGAACACCGGCAGCAGCGCCTTCGTCGTCGCGTTGAACCCGCCGTCGATGTGCGTGTAGCCGTTGGTGCGCACGATCACGTTCGACGCTTCGGACCACTCGATCGGGAACGCGGCCAGCTCGCTCGGGCAGAAGTCCTGGATCGTGTGGTGCAGCTTGTTGGCGTGGTAGCCGTCGTTGAAGTTCTCGAACATCACCTTCCAGTTCCACGGCAGGTCGGTGAGGGTGAACGTGCCGGGGCAGACGGCCGATTCGAGCTCGAAGTGCTCGATGTACGGCGCGTAGCTCGCCAGCGTCGGGGCGAGCGGCGCCGGATCGGCGTCGAAGTGGACGAACACGAAGCCGTGCCACAGCTCGACCGCCAGCGCGGTCAGCGGGTAGTCCTTGCGGTCGAACCCGACCGTGCGCTCCATCGCCGGAGCACCGAGCAGGCGCCCGGTCAGGTCGTAGCTCCACAGGTGGTACGGGCATGTGAACTTGCTGCAGTTCCCCTCGCCGTCGGCCACCTGCATCCCGCGGTGGCGGCAGACGGCCGACATGGCGCGCACCGACCCGTCCCTGGCACGGGTGACGATGACCGGCTCTTCGTTGACGGTGGCGGTGAACCAGTCGCCGACCTGTGTGACCCTGCTCGCCCGCCCGACGCACAGCCACTCGTGGGCGAACACCGCCTCGCGCTCGAAGGCGAGGAACTGTTCCGACGTGTAGATCTCCGGCGGCATCGTCAGCGCGGTGGAGACGTCGGTGATGCTCGCGTCGAACGCACCGAGCAGGTCGTCGTCGAGCGACGTCATCGTCGGCGTCACGCGAAGATCGCTCTGGCGATGCCGGCATGGCAGCCGACGGTGCTGTCGACGACCTGGGTGACGCCGAGGTCCATCGCCACGGACGCGAGCGAGTAGGCGTCGTCGGCGGAGAGCCCGCCGTGCACCCGCATCAGCCAGATCATCTGCTCGGCGGCCATCACCATCGCCTCGTCGAGGTCGGCGCCGAAGCCGTGCGTGTACCAGTGCGAACTGGTCTGCAGCAGCGGCGCGGTGTTGCCGATGCCCTTCAGCAACGTCACCCGGATCCGCGCCGTCAGCGATGCTTCGATCGCGGTCCCGCAGATCTCGCCGTCGCCCTGGGCGAAGTGCGGGTCGCCGACGTAGAGGTTGCCGCCGTCGACGAACACCGGGTAGGCCACCGTCGCCCCCGGTCCGAAGCGCCAGTTGTCGACGTTCCCGCCGAACACGCCCGGCGGGATCGACGACAGCCGTCCTGCGGTCGCCGGGGCGACGCCCATCACCCCGAAGCGCGGGCGCACCGGCACGCCCACCGGGCGGCTGAACGGTTGGCGAGCCGCCGGATCGGGCTCGCTGATCACGCCCGGTTGGTCGTACAGCGCGCGGGCGGTGAAGTCGAACGCGAACGCCGGGTGGGCGGTGGCCGCGAACCCGCCGGGCTCCGCCGGGTCGTCGTCCAGCGCGTAGATCGTGATCCGCTCCTTGGCGAACGTGCGGTACAGCAGCCCCCAGTTGGCGGCGCAGTTCGAGCCGTGCGACAGACGCGGCCGCATCGACAGGATCGTCACGGCCAGCGTGTCCCCCGGCTGCGCACCCTCGACGGCGATCGGACCCGTGAGGATGTGCACCCCCGGACCACGTTCCGATGGCGCGATCGCATCCCACAGGGCGCGGACACCATCGTCCATCAGCAGGTCGGGAGCGTCACCGGCGTGATGGGTGACGGCTTCGATCTCGATCACATCGCCGCTGGCGACCTTCAGCCGCGGTGGCTCGTCACGATCGATGTAGCCCCACCAGCACGTCGCCGGCGTTGCCGGCAGGAGATGCGTCGCGGCGCCAGCCGGGTCCGGTCCTGCGGCGAGATCGAACACCATCCGGCCGACCCTACGGACGCACTGTGAACGGTCTGTTTCATCCTCGCGACGACTCGACGCACCCCGCGGGTTGCCGTCAGATCAACGGCGACGGCTACCGTCCTGCAACGAGCAGGGGGTTGCAGATGGAAGCCATCGACTACGAGGAGATCCGCCAGTTGCTGGCGCGCTACAACACCGCGATCGACCTCGGCGACGCCGCGGGGTGGGCGGCGTGCTTCACCCCGGATGGCGTGTTCGAGTGCTCGGGTCTGCCAGAGGGCAGCCCGTTCGGCGGCCGCTACGAGGGCCCCGAGGTGCTGCGTGACTACGCGACGATGCACCACACGGTGTCCAAGGGCCGCGCCCGACACTGGAACGCGAACATGCTCATCGAGGGCGACGGCACGACGGCGACGATGCTGTGCTACCTGCTCGCGCTGTCCTCGGGGTCGCGGATCGCCGGCTCGACGGGCATCTACCGCGACGAGTTGCGCAAGATCGACGGGCAGTGGCGCTTCGCCGCCCGACACATCACGATGGACACCCCCGCGCACGCCGGCTGAGCCGCCACCTGCGCGACCGACCCGGCCGAACGGTCAGCTCACGGTCGCCGGGGTGAAGGTGACGCCGCCGTCATGGGTGACGAGCAGCCCGAGAGAGGTCACCGCGAAGCCGACAGTCGGTGACGCGAACGTCAGCTGACTCCACGAGGTGTCGCTCGGGAGGGCAGCGGCCACCCGGGTCCAGTGCTGCCCCCGGTCGGTGCTTCGCTCGACGCGGGTCGTCCCGTTCTGCGGTGTGTACGCGGCGACGATGGTGTTCGTGTCGGGCGCCGCGACCACCGCGGCCAACGAACCGACGGTCGCGGGCGGGGCGGCGGCGGCGGCGTGGAACGTCGCGCCGCCATCGGTCGAGACCTGCAACACGACGACGAGCTGCGGTCCCGCCCACACGCCCTCCGAGCACAACGCCACGACCAGCGATGCATCCGGCGCGGCCGCGACGAAGCCCGGACCTGTCGCCGGGCACGGCTGCGACCAGTCGACCCAGCTGCCCTTGGCGAGCTGGGCCCCGGCCGCGGCGATGCGCTCGTTGTAGATCAGCCAGCCACGGGCGCCCGCGAACGCGAACTCGAAGTCGGCCACAGGGGCGGCGCCATGGGGGATCACGACGGGCGAGACCTGCAGGGCGTCCGATCCGGCCGGCGCGACGAGGATGTGCTGATCGGCGCCGTTCCCCGACTGTTCGATCACGGCGACGTGGACCGCTCCTGCGCCGGCGGAGAGGCCGAGCACATCGCCCTGCGCGAACGGCGCAGGCAGTGGCACTTCGTGCCAGCTGGCGCCGCCGTCGTGGGTCGCCCAGAGCGCGTCGCCGACGATCCAGCCGTCGTCGACGTCGGCGAAGCGCACGACCGGATCAGTCTCAGTGGTCACCGCCGTCAGCGCACTGCGCACCGGGTTCCACGTCTGCCCACCATCGGCGGTCGCCCACAACCAGTGCGCCAGGTCGGGGCTCGACTCGTCGGTCGTGATCACCCAGCCGTGCGCGGCATCGACGAACGACGCCGACGTCACGGTGCCGGCGGCCGGCCGGGGCGGGTCGAGGCGCACGGCCGGCGCGGTTGCCGTGCCCGACGTCGAGATCAGGACGACGGCGGAGGCGGCCTCCGGCGTGACGTTTGCGAGCCGGGCGATGCCGGAGCGCGGGGCTGCAGCGAGACCGACGGTGGTGCCGCGGGCGGCGCCGCAGGCGGTGAGCACGCCTGCGAGCGCGACGAACATCATCCGTGATCGACACCTCACCGTGGCCCCCCTTCGGCGCTGCGGCCAACGCAACCACGTCTGCGCCGCGCACGCAAGGCCGGCGGAGGGAACCGACTGCTCAGTGTCGGCCACCCGAGACCGCTCGGGGCCCGACCACCGCGGCGAAGGGTGGGACCGACCGCCGCTGGTTCGAACAGGATCAGGGCAGGTCGAGGAGCCCTTGGACGACAGGCCAGAGCTGATCTGCGACGTGGGCGAGACCGGTGGTGTTGAGGTGGTTCAGATCGGATGTGTACCAGTCGAGGTTGTCGACCCACCGTCTGCGGACGCCGCCGTCGGTGGCGCACTGGGGTACTTGTGCACACACGCGGTTCTCCTCCGCCTCGTAGCGGTCGATGATGTCCGTCAGGGTCTGGATGTGTTGGGCGTTGATCGTTCCTGACGGGTCGAAGAAGTCGCAAGGTCCGGTGCCTTCGAGACCCTGCTCGAGGTCGGGGTGCTCGGTGACGAGCTGCTGGATGTAGCCGGCATCTGGTCTGCCCGGTTGGCCGACGATGAGAATTTTGCTGTGTGGTGAGGCTGAGGTGATGACCTGGAGTGCCGCGGCGACCGATGTCCCGAGCTCTGGGACGTGGGAGTCGTCGCTGCCGTCG
>JBBQTN010000190.1:0-10435 GCA_038213195.1 Acidimicrobiales bacterium
GGTCCAGCGGTGATGGCCGCCGCCGTTATGTCCATCTCCGGAGCGGGAGTCTTGAACTGCTGCACGTTCGGCCAACGCTCGGACCGCAACCTGTGCTGTTCGTGTGCACCGCGAACTCGGCTCGCTCTCAGCTCGCCGCCGTGATCTGGCACGACGTCACCGGGCTCGCGGCGACCAGCGCAGGCACCCATCCCGCCGACAAGGTTCACCCAGGCGCTATCGCTGCGGCTCGACGGGTCGGGCTCGACCTCGCCGACGCGAAGCCCGCCAACCTCGAAACCGTCCGACACCGGCCCGCACTCACGATCACCGTCTGCGACCGAGCCCATGAGGAGCTCGACGTCGATCCATCGTGGCTGCACTGGTCCGTTCCGGACCCTGTCCCGGTCGGTACCCGTGCCGCGTTCGACGCCACCGTCGTCGAGCTCCGCCGCCGCATCGACGACCTGGTCGGCGCAGCGTGACCGAGCTCGACACCGCACCCGAGACCGGCACCGGCGCCTTTCACAGCGACCTCGCCCGCCGCCTCGTCGCCGAAGCACTTGGCACCGGGCTATTGATCATCGCCGTCATCGGCTCGGGGATCATGGCCAGTCGGCTCTCACCGAGCGACATCGGCCTGCAGCTGCTGGAGAATTCGGCGGCCACCGCTGGCGCGCTGATCGGGTTGATCCTCATCTTCGGAGCCGTGTCTGGCGGGCACTTCAACCCCGTCGTCACTCTCGTCGACCGAGCGTTTGGGTCGATCAGTAACCGTGACACCGGCCTGTACATCGTCGCCCAGATCATCGGCGGCTGCCTCGGTGCCGTCATCGCCAACCTGATGTTCGAGCTCCCCGCCGTCGAACTGTCCACCAAGGTCCGCTCCTCCGGCGCGCTCTGGCTCTCCGAAGTCGTCGCCACCATCGGGCTACTGCTCGTCATCCACGGCTGCGTCCGCAGCGGCCGCGCCAACGTCGTCGCCTTCGCCGTCGGCCTGTGGATCGCCGGCGCCTACTGGTTCACCGCATCGACCAGCTTCGCCAACCCCGCCGTCACCATCGCTCGAACCCTGTCCGACAGCTTCGCCGGCATCAAACCCTCCTCGGCACCGATGTTCATCCTCATGCAACTCCTCGGCGCCGCGCTCGCCTTCGTCCTCATCCGCTTCCTCTACCCCAACCCCAAGGCAGGTGGCTGATGCCGTCCACCAACGAACTCACCCTCGGACAACAACAAGTCCTACGCGCCATCCGCACCCACCTCGAACGCGACTTCGACGGCACCTTCGGACCCGAAACCATCGAACGCTTCCTCACCGACAGCGTCGACCAACTCCTCCCACAAGCACGCATCACCTCATTCGTGCCCGTGCTCGCCGAGCGCTTCGCCCGCGAGCGCCTCCGTGCCCTCGCCAAGATCGAAGGACTCATCACCACCATGAACCCCTCCGTCCTGTTCCTCTGCGTCCACAACGCCGGCCGCTCCCAGATGGCCGCCGGCTGGCTCCAACACCTCGCCGGCGACCGCGTCCACGTCTACTCCGGCGGCTCCGAGCCCGCCTCCGAAGTCAACGCCGCCGCCATCGCCGCCATGGCCGAAGTCGGCATCGACATCTCCACCGAGTACCCCAAGCCCTGGACAGACGAGATCGTCCGCGCCGCCGACGTCGTCATCACCATGGGCTGCGGCGACGCCTGCCCACTCTTCCCCGGCAAACGCTACGAGGACTGGGAACTCGACGACCCCGCCGGCCTCACCGTCGACGACGTCCGCCCCATCCGCGACGACATCCGCCAACGCGTCGAACAACTCATCACCAGCCTCCAACTCCAACCCGCCTGAGCCGAGCGGCGACGGCCCGCTTCCGTCCGCTCGAGGGGTGTCGCTTGTCCGCGGATTTGTCAGCACTTTGTCCGCGAACACGACGAAATCAGCCCGCAGCAACCGTACGGGACAACATGCAATGCGAGAAAAAGCTCATCTGAGCTGGTCTGATTCAACTTGAACGACACTTGTCGATACTCGTAAACCCGGAGTTCAAGTCCCCCCTTCGACACTGCATCACCCCTCAGCCCACATGTCCGAGTCAGAATCCGGCCGATTGGTCACGGATTGATCACAGGACGATCTCAGCTGTCGCCGAAGATGAGGCGGCGAAGGTCTCGGCGGCCTCGCGTTGCATCCCCGGCGAGACATGCGAGTAGATGTTCAAGGTGATGCCGATCGTCGAGTGACCGAGCCGCTCCTGCGCCACCGCACCGTGTTGGTGGACGAGCAGCTCGAGCGATATCCCTTGCGATCGTTCGCCCCGGCGACCGCGGCGATGACGTCCCGCGGCAGCTCGTCGAAGTAGCCCGGACTTCCAGTACCTCGCCATCCCGTGGTACAGCGCCGTCTGACAGCGTCTGTAGCAACAGGTAGGGCAGTGGGCCGGTCATGTCCCTGGGCGAGTGCTCGCACCTGCTCCAGCGCCGCGTCGGCTCGGTCGAGTGGACCGAACCAGCCGGCCGCGATCGCCAATCCGCCGGCGACCCGCACCGTGGACATCGCCGGATCGACGTGCACCGCGTATCGCCGACAGGTCGACCATCAACGCGCCACCAGCAACCGCCTCCCCAGCCACGTTGGTACCGCCACCGCGCACGGACACGAGCAGATCGCGCTCGCGAGCGAAATGAACGGCCGCCACCCCGTCGGCCTTCCCGGCGCACCGCACGACTGCGCCCGGGCGCCGATCGATCATCGCGCCGAGCCTCGTTGAACCCGGTATCGGAACCGGTTCTGCGGTGTGTCGCGGTGTGGATCGCGCCGAACGGGGAGACTACGACCCACTGTTCGGGAACCTCGGGACACTCGATATCCTGCCCTCACCACGCATTCGCGCACGACATGGGGACCTCGGCCAGCTCGAATCCACCAGCTGAGCGAGTGGAGCGCCGGCCGGCCGGCGAGAATTCTGGTCCCCGTGTCACCCCGATCCGGCGGCTGCGACGTCATAGGGGTGTGATGAGCGCGATGGCGACCGCCGATGACGTGGAGACGTACCGCCGCCACGCCCCTGAGCTCGTCCGGTATGCCACCGTGCTGGTCGGTCCGGACGACGCCCCCGATGTCGTGACGGACGCAGTCCTCGCCGCGTTCTCCAGTCCGCAGTGGCGCGACGTGACCAACCGGCGCGCCTACCTCTACCAGGCCGTCCTCAGTCGCAGCGCGTCGCACCACCGCACGGATCAACGCCGGCGGCGTCGGGAGGACCGTGCCGTGGCGCTCGCAGCGGTGCCGCACGACGCGCCCGACCCCGTCGTCGACGCCCATCGGGTCCTCGCTGGGCTCAGCGAGCAGCAACGCGCCGTCGTCTTCCTCACCTACTGGGAGGACCTGGCACCTGGACAGGTCGCCGAGCTCCTCGACGTCAGCGACGGGACCGTCCGCAAGCAGCTCGCCCGCGCTCGCGACCACCTCCGGAGGACCCTCGATGCCTGACCTGCCGGACCTCGACCTCCGCATCCGCGAGCTGGTCGCCCGCGCCGTCGCCGATGCGCCGGCGCCGCCCGAGATCGAAGGTGAGACCATGGTTCGCATCCAACCGGCTCCCGACCGGCGCCGGTGGTGGGTCGGGGGCACAGCCGTCGTCCTTGCCGCTGCGGCCGCCGTCGTGGCGATCATGCTCGTCAACGAAGAGCCGTCGCACGTGACGCCGGCGACGGTGCCGATCACCGTGGTCACGCCTGGGTTGTCCACGGTGCCGGACGCATCCGCTCCGCCGACGACGGTCGTCATCGCGACGAGCACGTCGGCCACACACCCGGGCACCGACTTGCCGGCGCCGACACCGACCTCGGCGGGGCCGCCGGTCACGTCGACGGCCCCGACGACGGCGGCCTCGACCACCGTTGCGACCACGGTGCCGCGGGGACCCGTGGCCGGAGGCCCCACGGAGGCCTCGTTGGTGACGTCCGGTCCGCAGGGCATCCGCGTCACCGAGAACCAGGACTCGGGGCGGGTGCTGAAACAGCCGGCCGAGATCGCACTGCTGGCCCCGGAGGGAGCGGTCATCTTCCAGACCGCCCGGTCGACCCCGGAGGGACATCCGGGTGATCCGCAGATCTGGCACGCGGACGGGACGGTCGAGCCACTCCTCGAACCTCTCGCCCCCGGCCACTGGTATCGACTCCACGACGTGGCCAGCATCAACGGAATCACGACCCTGCTCTACGGCGTGCGCACCGACGGCCCGGCGCCGGAGGACTACAGCGAAGCGCTCGAGGCGCTGGCCCTCGACCCGGCGGGTCATCGGACATCGGATCTCGGCCAGGTCAACACCTGGGAGGGCGGCTACTCCCGTCTCTCGCTGAGCGACGGTGGGACCGTGATCGGGACCGTCGGCGAGCAGGTCACCCACTCGGTCTTCTGGGCCGTCGTGCCCGGATCCCCCGACATCGTCACTCCACCACCCGTCGACACCGGAGTCACCTCCACCGACTGCGACGACTGCCCTGACAACTTCGCGATCTCCCGCGGCGGTGAGCGAATCGCGTGGACGGAGGGCGACGTGCTGGTCGTGCGCGACGTCGCCACCGGAGAGTCGACCTCGTGGCCCGTCCCCTCATTGGTCGGGCAACCGGTCCGCTCCCTCGACGTCTTCGCCCGCCCGACCGGCGGCGCCGACGTCCTCATCTCGTTCGGTGACCCGCAAGAGTCCACGGCCCCCCCGCCCGTGCTCGTTGCCACCGACTTCGAGGGGGGTGTCCTGGAGACGCCGCTGATCGGCCGGATCGCCACGTTCGGTTCCTGAGCGACTCCTTCTCGATCAGCAACCGCCGGGGGCGACGGGCTGGCGCACGGTGGTCAACGCGCATAGCGCCGCCTCGCCGACCCCAGCGCCAGTCGCCGCCACGGTCTGCAGGGCCATCGCGGGGGCGACGGCCTGCTCGGCATCGAACAGCAGTGGGGGCAGCGCGGTCCCGGCGCTGAGCCGATACCCCCCCGTCGGGGCCCTTGATCGCGCGGATCGGGTAGCCGAGCTGACGCGGGCGTTCGACGTCGCGACGCACGGTTCGATAGCTGACGCCGAGGCGCTCTACGACGAGCGCGCCCGGCCAGTCCCGCCGGGCCTGCAGCAGGGTGAGCAGCGCAGCAGGCGCACGGAGGTCTTCTGCACCTCGCACTGTAATCCGAGAAGCGGTCAGATTCTGACCGCCTCTCCTGCGAAGGTGACCACGTCGGCCGGCGACAACCGCCCAGCCAACGGGCCCCGCTCTACGGCATGCTCAAGGACCGCTTCCGGACCACCTGGGTGATGGACATCGTCAGCGAACACCCCATGCCCTGACCCGACGAGCGGTCGCCGGACTCTTCGGCGCACCCCCGCAATCCGGTCCCACCCCGACACGGTCGCGCTCTCTGTCAGTCATGCCAGGTCGCAGCCGACACGATCGACGAACGACGCCGACAGCCCCGACCTGCAGGGTACTGGTGGCGGCGTCGCCGCTTTTCTCGACGCGGGCAACCCCGCTGCCGACGCTGCCGTATGCGGGGGCGCGTACTCCTCGTGGCCGGCGGAAACCAGCGACGTCACCAGAGACCGCGATCGGTCTCGATGTCGACAATGGCGGCTTCGTGGTGTTGATCTGGTGGTCAACGGTCAACACGTCATCGGCCGACACCGGTGAGATTGTCACCGATCCGCATGCCGTGTGCTCGGCCATCTTGACCCATCACCACAAAGCGTGGTGGTCCCCCGCCCAATCGATCCCTACGAACAGTCAGTCATCCTTTGCTTGTCTCGACGTTCTGGCGTCCCAAGCTGCGAGAGAACGGGCGCGACCAAACGAACGGCGCTCGCGGCACGACACCCACCAGCGCTCATGGTCTCGTGATCCGCCGGCCACGGCACGCTGTGTCAACAGAGCCGAACGTTCAGGTTCCGAAGGTGCTCAGTGACTGACAACTTCAACACAGCAGCTTGCCTCTGCAGCTGCCTCCTGCTGCATGACCCATTGGGTTCCTGTCGAGCAGCACGTCGCCCACGCGAGGCTCGCCGATGTGGGACAGCGGAGTTGCTCTCGTGAGGCGATTCCCCGGAAAGTGTCACTCACGGTCAGGTGAGCGCTCCCAAGCCAGCGATAACGACGGCGACCACTCGACGTGGGTCTTCCGGGCGAAGGCACGTGATTCGCGCATGACGAACAGGTGCACCGGGCCGACCAGGATCAAGTTCACAAATCCGGCATCGACGTGTGGAATTTCGCCGTCGGCTGTTGCGGCGACTCAACACGGAGATCAAGCGGCGCGAACGTCCTGCAGATCTTCCCCAACAACCCCGCCGTATCCGCCTCGTCGGAGCGGTCCTCGCCGAACAACGCCGCGCCTGACGCCGGCATCATCGCCATCACCTGACGCCACCAGGAATCGCACACCCGATTCTCACCACACCCCCGGCGGTCGGACTCGGGGAAACCGAGCTCAGTCACGGCAGAAAAAATGTGGCGTGAAATCGGTCGAGCAGGGCGTCGTCGCCTTGATGAACGAATGCCCCGTCACTCGAGCGGTTCGCGAGAAACGCGCTCAACTCGGCCTTCGCCACGACAACATCGAGCACCTCGGCGGGCTGGGGCAATGCGCGCGCCGGCTGGGCGATGGCGTCGGCTCCGATGGCACGCAGCTCGAGCACGCCGTCAACCACGACGGCCGACACCGAGACCGCCGCGGGGAGCGACGCCGATAGTGCCAACGCAGTGTCGGAAGTGGTGTGGGGGGTGATGGGAGTGGTGGGACGGCTGAAAGTCGTGTCGGCAGCGGGAACGCCGGCGGCCGAAGGGACCGGCACCTCGACGTCGGTTGCCACGTGCAACCGGTACTCAGCGGGCGGCATCGACCGTGCGACCTCCGATTGAAATGCGGCCCTCAGGGTGAACGACAGCGAGTCGGCGGTGACATTCTCGCCGTCGGCCGGCTCGCCGATCGAACTCCAGCCCCAGCGCTCGAGGGCGAGCACGGCCGCCTCGAGCGCGCGCCCGCGGGCCGTCAATTCGTAGCCACCGCGCACGGCGGGAACGCGCCGGAGCACTCCCGCCCCTTGCAGCTCGCGCAGGCGGTCGCTCAAGATGTTCGTGGGGATTCGCGGTAGTCCGAGCTTCAAGTCGCCGTAGCGGCGAGCGCCCGCGAGCAGGTCGCGAACGATGAGCAGAGCCCAACGATCGCCGACCCGTTCGAGCGCCCTGCCGACGCCGCTGTATTGCCCAAGCCCACGCGGCTGCCGTGCGGCCAAAGGACGCCGACTACACCGCGCTCGAAGCGTCGGCCGGGGCGCCACCCTGCTCGGCCATCAAGGCCTCCGGACCAGCGGCCATCGCGGCCGGGTCCATGAAGAGGAACGAGAGCGCGTTGCCATCCGGGTCATCGATGTCGCGCGAGTACATGAAGCCGAGGTCTTGGGCGGGCCGAGCCTCCAAACCGCCGGCGGCGAGACCCCGGGCCAGCATGTCATCAACGGCCTCACGGCTGTCGAGCGTGAGTGAACTCTGCGACAAGCCGTGCGTCTTCGCGTCGGGGATCACCTTGTCAGTGAAGGTCGCGAAGAATTCGCGGCGCATGACCATGAAATAGATCGTGTCTGAGACGACGACGCAGATTGTGTTCTCGTCGCTGAACATGGGGTTGATCGTGTAGCCGAGCGCCTCGTAGAACGCCTTCGAACGGTCGACATCGTTCGTGGAGTAGCTCACGAAGATGCTGGTTGCAGACATGGTGGCCTCCTGAGGCGCAGGTGGAGCAGCGAGGTTCGCTGCGGATCGCCCCGACGAGTTCAGCTTGCTCTTTGCAAGTTCACTTGTCAATAGCAAGCAAACGTCGCCAACACTGCGACGCTGCGGCGAGATCGAGGACGTCGTCACCGGTCGCCGGCTCGACGACGTTTGCCGTGTCCGCGGTGGGCTTGCCGCTCTCAGGCGGGGTGGTTCTCCGGCGTCACTGATCGAAGTCGGTGATGATGGCGCGACCGACGTAGCGGCCGGCTTCGAGGTCGTCGAAGACATCGCCGAGGTCGGCGAGTGCGGCGGTTCTGCCAATGTGGCTCTTGACGTGACCTGCGGCGGCCAGGTCGACGACCTCGCGCATGTCCTGCACGGTGCCGACGGCGGAGTAGATGAGGGTGGGGTCGCGCCGGAAGAACTCCCAGGGGTTGATCTCCAGGTTGCCTTCACTGCTGGCGGGGATGCCGACGGCCACGAACAGCCCTCCGCGGCGAAGCATCTGCAGGCCGAGGGAGAAGCCGGCGAGCTTGGCGGAGAAGACGAGACTGGCGTCAACGCCGCCGAAGGACTGGACGGCGTCTGCCGCGTCGTCGGCGCTGAGCACCGTGTGCGCGCCGAGGGACTCGACGAAGGCCAGCCGCTCCGCGCCGATGTCGACACCCACGACCTTGTAGCCGAAGGCGGTGGCGATCTGGACCGCGTAGTGGCCGAGTCCTCCGGCCGCGCCGATCACGGCGACGTGCCGGCCGGGAAGGATGTGATGCTTGAGCAGCTTCTTGACAGCGCCGTAGGCCGTGAGGCCGCCGCAGGCGAGCGCGGCCTCTTCGTCGCCGACGCTGTCGGGGAGCTTGACCAGCGACTTGGCGTAGACGCAGAACTCCTGCGCGAAGGTGCCCATGATGCCCTTGGCTTGGGCGCAGTGCCGGGGGTCACCACGCAAGCAGTACTCGCACGCGCCGCACCAGTAGCCGCCACCAGTGCCCCCAAGGCCGAGGATGACCCGGTCGCCGACCGAGGTGTAGCGGTCGGCGCCCGTGCCGAGCTCGGCGACGATGCCGATGCCCTCGTGGCCGAGGGGCATGTTGCGCGGCACGCCGTCCCAGTCACCGCGAGCGATGTGCAGGTCGGAGTGGCACACGCCCGCAGATCTCATCCGGATCAGCGCCTCGTCGTGCCTCGGCGTGGGCGAGGGTAGGTCTTCGATCCGGACCTCTCCCTGAACGAGTCGTGCTGCTTTCACGCGATGTCTCCCCGTGTGTTGGTGCCTTTCCGCCCACACAAGCACATGCCGAGCGTGTGGCCATCGATCGAACGCGTCGTCGAGGACCACCGTGCGGGCGGGGAGGTCACCGTGATGATCGGAGGCGAGCTGCCATCGCTGGCTCGGGAAGCGCCGGCCGGAGCAGCGACAGCGACACGACCGGGAAGATCACGGCCGACAGCAGGCCTGCGGCAACGAAGGCGGACGCCGTGCCCGGGGTCAGCGCGCCGATGTCGACACCGATCATCGACGCAGTGACGATGAACGGCAACGAGGTCGCCTGCAGCAGCCCGGCTGCAACCGTCTCCCGCCGACCGGCGAGCTGACGCCGGTAGACCAGCGCCGGAACGCCGCGGGCGACCAGCAACGCGACGAGGAAGACGGGGACGAGCACGAGGTTCGACGGATCGTTGCGCAGCGCGTCGAGGTCGAAGCGGACACCGCTCGTGACGAAGAAGATCGGCACCAGGAACCCGTAGCCGACGGCGTCGAGCTTGACGCGGAACAGCGGATGGGTGTGGGCCGCGTCGCGATCGATCATGCTGACGACGGCGCCGGCGACGAACGCCCCGAGGATCGTCTCGAGACCGGTCCGTTCGGCGATGACGACGAGCGCGACGAGCAGCAGCATCGCACCCCGCACCCGGATCTGCGCGGTGGTGTCCTGCAGCCGAACCAACAGCTGCGAGATCTGCATCCGCCGCCCGAGCCCGGCGACCGACAACGCGATCACCGCGAGCAGGACGACGAAGACGCCGAGCAGGATCAGCTTCGAACCGGTTCCCGACGCGTCGCGCGAGAACAGCAACGACAGCAGCACGACGGCGGCGAAGTCGCCGAGCGATGCGCCGACGATCACCAGCTGACCGAACGCGGTGGTGTTCAGGCCGCCTTCCTTCAGCACGGGGATGACGAGGCCGAGTGACGTGGCCACGAGAGTGATCCCGATCAGCAGCGGATTGGACACGAGCCCGACTGCGTCGAGCACGTACCCCGCTGCGAGCCCGAGCGCGACAGAGACTCCGAGCCCGAGCAACGCGATCCGGAGCAGGCGACCGCGGAGGTGGTCGAACTCGATCTCCAAGCCGGACAGGAAGAGGAGGAACGCGAGACCGACGAGGGCGAGGATCTGCACGGGTTGGTCGGCGCGGGCCCAGCCGAGCACCGACGACCCGACGACGATGCCGAAGACGATCTCGACGACGACCCCCGGGAGCCGCACGCGGGGCAGGAGGCCGAGCACGACCCGAGACACGAACGCCACCGCCAGCACGACGGCCAGGCTGTTGAACGACACATCGGGCATGACGGGCTCCTCGCTGGAGGTGATGGTGGTGAACGCGGTGCGGGTGGTTGTGGACATCGAGCGAGAGGTCGTATCTCTCGCGGGGTCGCAGCCACACCTCGCTGATCGTCGAGGGCGCGGGCCAGCGCAACG
>JBBQTN010000191.1:0-10374 GCA_038213195.1 Acidimicrobiales bacterium
AGCAGTTCGAGGAGGCCGGCCGTCTGCGCGACCAGGAGAAGGCGCTGCTCGAGGAGAAGGCGACGAAGGAGATCGAGGTCAAGGCCTCCGGCGTCGACCTGTTCGACGAGGTCGACGAGGAAGCGATCGCCGAGGTGCTCAGCATCTGGACCGGCATCCCGGTCTACAAGCTGACCGAGGAAGAGACCGCCAAGCTGCTCAACATGGAAGGCGAGCTGCACAGGCGGATCATCGGCCAGGAGATGGCGATCACCGCCGTCAGCCAGAGTGTGCGCCGCACCCGCGCCGGGTTGAAGGACCCGAAGCGGCCGAGCGGTTCGTTCATCTTCCTGGGGCCCACCGGCGTCGGCAAGACCGAGCTGGCCAAGACCCTCGCCGAGTTCCTGTTCGGCGACGAGAACTCGCTGATCGCTCTCGACATGAGCGAGTACATGGAGAAGCACACCGTCTCCCGCCTCGTCGGCTCGCCTCCCGGGTACGTCGGCTACGAAGAGGGCGGCCAGCTCACCGAGGCAGTGCGGCGCAAGCCGTTCAGCGTGGTCCTGTTCGACGAGATCGAGAAGGCCCACCCGGACGTGTTCAACACGCTGTTGCAGATCCTCGAGGAGGGCCGCCTCACCGACAGCCAGGGTCGCACCGTCGACTTCCGCAACACCGTGCTGATCATGACCTCCAACCTCGGCACAGCGGACCTGCGCAAGGTCAACGTCGGCTTCACCAAGCTCGACTCGGCGATGAGCTACGAGCGGATGAAGGACAAGGTGACCGAGGCGTTGAAGGGCCACTTCCGTCCGGAGTTCCTCAACCGCATCGACGAGGTCATCGTCTTCCACGAGCTGAATCGCAGCGAGGTGATGCAGATGGTCGATCTGATGACCAAGCGGCTGACGACGCAGTTGGAGGGCCAAGGCCTCGGCATCGAGCTCACCCAGAACGCCAAGGAACTGCTCGCCGAGCGCGGTTACGACCCGCAGCTCGGTGCTCGCCCGCTGCGTCGGGCGATCCAGCGGATGATCGAGGACGCGCTGTCCGAGAAGATCCTCTACAAGCAGTTCAACGCCGGCGAGATCATCGTGGTCGACGTCGAGGACGATCCCGACAAGCCCGGCGAGAAGCGGCTGAGCTTCAACGCGGTGCCCGGCTTCATGCCCCCGGTGGCCGTCGAGCTGGCCGCGACGGGCGTCGACGGCGACACCACACCCGTCCCCGAGTAGCCCGGTCGCGCAGCCGGCCTCGCCGGACCTCGCCCTGCGGACCCGGCCACGGCGACGGGCTTGCCGGTCTCCAACGGGGCGCGGCTGGCATCATCGGCGGATGCCGCAGATCCGTCGCGCCGTGTTCGTCGCGTCGGTCGTGCTGGCGGCGATCGTGCTGGCCGGGTGCAAGGTCGACGCGTCCGTCGATGTCGACGTGCGCGGCGACGGCTCTGGCACGATCACCCTGACCGTCGTCGCCGACGTCGACGTGGTGCGTGGGGCGCCCGGCCTCGCTGCGGACCTGCGCTTCGACGACGCTACCGCGGCCGGCTGGACGGTCACGCCCGCGGCACCGACTTCGGACGGCGGGTTGCGCGTCGTCGTCGCCCACCCGTTCGCCACCGTCGACCAGGCGACGGCGCTGCTGCGTTCGTTGAACGGCGATGCCGGTCCGTTGCACGACATCGTGCTCACCCGCTCGACGTCGGGCGGATCGGCCACGACAGCAGCCGTGGGCACATTGCGCATCGACGGCGGGATCGCCGCGTTCGCCGACCCGGCGCTGCTCGACGCGATCGGCGCGACGCCCTACGCGGCCGACGTCGCCGCCTCGGGCGCGAACCCGGGGCAGGCGGTCTCCGTGACGTTCCGCCTCGCGCTCCCCGGCATCCTGTCGGCGTCGACGGGGGTACGCGACGCGGGTGCGGTGTCGTGGCCGGTCCCGCTCGACGGATCCGCCGTCGCGATCGACGCCACAGGCGTGCACAGCGTCGGTTCCGGCGCGTGGGATGCCGTCGGCACGGTGGCCCTCGTCGCCCTGGTGCTGTGGTGCGTGCTCGCCGCCGCGTTCATCGCGTTCGTCGTCCGTGCTCGTCGGGCAAGGGCCCGGCGGCGCGCCGCGCTCGACGCCGCCCGCCGCCGGTCGTGACCGGTGCGCGCCGTGGCGCTGCCGGGTCCGGCGCTGCGGGAGCGGCTGGTGGCGCCCGCAGCAATCGGGTCAGCGCTCACCTCGTCGGCACGCCGAGCGACGCAGCGCCCTCACCGAACTCCCGTACACCCCTCTCGTACCGTGACGCACATGGCCAAGGCTCGAGTCGTCTACCGCTGCAACGAATGCGCAGCAGCCCAACCGAAGTGGGGCGGCCGATGTCTGGGCTGCAACGCCTGGAACACGCTGATCGAGGACCTCGACGGCCCCGACCCGGGCACCGTCGACGCGTTGGCCCGTACTCCGGCCGCACTGGCGACGCTGCTCTGCGACGTCGACGCTCTCGTCGGGCGGCCGTCGCCGACGGGCATCGCCGAGGTCGACCGGGTGCTCGGCGGCGGGCTGGTCCCCGGCTCGGTCAGCCTGCTCGGCGGCGAACCCGGCGTGGGCAAGAGCACCCTGCTCACACAGCTGCTCGCGCGGTGGCCTGGCCGTGCGTTGTACGTCAGCGCGGAGGAGAGCGCACAACAGGTCCGCCTGCGCGCCGAGCGCCTCGGCGCAGCGTCGAACCAACAGCTGTGGATCCTGGCCGAGACGTCACTGGCGCACATCGTCGCCGCGATCGACCAGATCCGTCCGACGCTGGTCGTCGTCGACAGCATCCAGGCCGTCTCCGACCCTGCCCTCGGGTCCGGGCCGGGCAGCATCGTCCAGGTGCGCGCCTGCGCCCATCGCCTGGTCGTCGAAGCCAAGCTCCGAGATCTGTCGATGATCCTCGTCGGGCACGTCACGAAGGACGGCGGGCTCGCCGGACCGCGAGTGCTCGAACACGTCGTCGACACGGTGCTCAGCTTCGAGGGCGACCGCCACCACGCGCTGCGCCTGTTGCGCGCGATCAAGCACCGCTTCGGCTCCACCAACGAGCTGGGCGTGTTCGAGATGGCCGAGGAGGGCCTGGTCGGCGTGCCTGACGCGAGTCGTCTGTTCCTCACCGATCGCCGTGCGGGCGTGGCAGGTTCTGCCGTCACGCCGGCGCTCGACGGGCACCGCCCACTGCTGGTCGAGGTCCAGGGGCTCACCAACCTCGTCACCTCGGGCGCTCCGCCGCGGCGGAGTGCGCAGGGCCTCGATGCCGGTCGCCTCGCGCTGCTGCTCGCCGTGCTGGAGCGTCGTGCCCACTTGCCGATGGCCCAGCACGAGGTCTTCGCCTCGGCTGTCGGCGGAGTCAGACTCACCGAGCCGGGCGCCGATCTGGCGATCTGCCTGGCAGTCGCCAGCGCCCGGTCGGACGTGCCGCTGCCGGCGGACGTCGTGCTGTTCGGTGAGGTGGGTCTCGGCGGGGAGCTGCGCCAGGCCTCCCATGCCCCGCGCCGCCTTGCCGAGGCGGCGCGGATGGGGTTCGCGCACGCGCTCGTTCCGGCGAACACACCCCAGGTGGCGGGGATCGAGCTGATCCGTGCGTCCACGATCGCCGAGGCGCTCGCCGCCGTCGGCCTCACCGTCGACCGCCGTCGCGAACGCGCGCGATGAGCGAGCGCAGCGAGCGAACGATCAGGCACGTTCCGCGTTCCGCCGACGCCGGCCGCCCCGACGCGAGCTGGCCGCCATCGTATGATCGGCGGCATGAATCCGCCGAGCACGGCCAACGACGCGCTCCACGCGGCGTTGGCGATGGTCGCTCCCGGCAAGCCACTGCGTGACGGCATCGAACGCATCGTGCGGGCGAAGATGGGCGCGCTGCTCGTCCTCTCGGACTCTGCCGAGGTCCTTGCGATCTGCGGGGGAGGGTTCTTGCTGGATGCGGACTACACCCCCCAGCGGCTCTCCGAGCTGGCGAAGATGGACGGCGCGATCATCCTCGGCTCCAACGGCTCACGGATCGCGCGGGCCAACGTCCATCTGATGCCCGACCCGACGGTGCCGACCAGCGAGACCGGCACCCGCCACCGCACCGCAGAGCGCGTCGCCCGTTCGCTGCAGGTGCCGGTGGTGAGCATCAGCGAGGAGATGAGCGTCATCAACGTCTACGCCGGCGGCCTCAAGCATCAGCTGCAGGACATCGGGCGCCTGCTCGACCGCGCCAACCAGGCACTGCAGACGCTCGAGCGGTACAAGGCGAGACTCGACGACGCGCTCGGCAACCTGACCGCGCTCGAGGTCGAGGACGTCGTGACCGTGCGCGACGTGGCGGCGGTGGTGCAGCGCGGCGAGATGGTGCGGCGCATCGCCGCCGAGATCGAGACGATGATCATCGAGCTCGGGGTGGATGCGCGGTTGCTGCGGCTGCAGCTCGACGAGGTCTTCGGCGAGCTGGAGAACGAGCTGGAACTGGTCCTCGCCGACTACCCGACCATCACCGACTCCTACGCCGGCATCGGTCAGGACGGCGACAGCTCCGCGTCGCCGAAGGGCTTGCGGTTGCTGGCGCGGGTCCAGCACCTCTCCCCCGAGCTGGCGATCGCGGTCACCACCCACTTCGGCGAGCTCGCCAAGCTGCAGCGCGCCACGGCAGCCGAGATCTCCGTCGTCCCAGGCATCGACGAGGATCTCGCTCACGCGATCAAAGACACGCTCAACCGGCTCACCGAGACCAGCATCCTCGACCAGTACCACTGACGACCGCGCATCGCCCGGGCGTCGCCGCAGCGTCACACCGCGGTGTACGTGGAGCGCAAGCGCGCCGGGTCGGTGTCGCAGGCCACCTGACCGTCACCGACGAGCTTGACGAGGTGGGCGAGCACGCTGCGTCGCGCCGGCTTGTGCAGCTCCTGGCGCACATCCGCGTAGAGGATGTCGACCATGTCGACGATCCTGGTCACGCCGGCACGCACGATGTCGAGCACCTGTGCCTCGCGCTCGAGCCGGTGGTCGAGGTACGCCTGCAGGAACGGTCCGGGGTCGTCGACGGGCGCGCCGTGCGTCGGCCACAGCGATCCGTCCGCGCGCCCTTGCACCTTGCGAAGTGAGTCGATGTAGGCGCGCATGTCGCCGTCGGGCGGCGACACAACGGTCGTGCTCCAGCCCATCACGTGGTCACCGGTGAACAGCGCGCGTGCTTCGTCGAGCGCGATGCACAGGTGGTTCGAGGTGTGCCCCGGCGTGTGCACGGCGCGCAGCGTGTAGCCCGGCCCGGTCGCCGCTATCTCGCCGTCGGCGACCCGAACGTCCGGGTCGAAGCCGACGTCGATCGTCTCGCGCGGCTCCTCGGTGGTCACCGCGGCCGGCTCGTCGCCGGACTCGGGCGCAGGCGGCTCTGCCTCATCCGGCTCATCGGGCTCGTCGTCGACGGCGCCGTGCGGGCCGAACGCCACCGTCGGCGCTCCTGTCGTCTCGCGCAGCCACGCGGCCAGCGGCGAGTGGTCCGCATGGCAGTGGGTGACGACGATCGTCCGGACTCGCTCGCCGGCGAGCGCCGCTGCGAGCGCGTCGCGGTGGGCGTCGTTCGACGGGCCGGGGTCGATCACGGCCACGTCGCCGTGCCCGACGATGTACGTGCCGGTGCCGAGGTACGTGTACTTCGAGGGGTTGTGGGCGATGACCCGGCGGATCAGCGGCGAGACCTGCACAGCCTCGCCGTAGTGCGGGTCGTCGAGGGTGACGAACGGGATCGGGCTCACGTCAGCGATGCTCGCACGTCGCCGACCGGACTCCCGTGGCCGAGCACCCGCTCGACCAGCAGCGGGGCGGCCTCGGAGACGTCGACGCCGAGCCGGACGAGTGCGGCCAGCATCACTGCGGGACGCGCCCTGCTCGCCCCGTCGGCGATCTTCAACGCCACGGCGCGACCGTCCGGCAGCGCAGCCGCGTAGACGCCCTCGGCGCCGTCCTTGGCGACCAGGCCGGGCACGTGGCGCATCAGCTTGGTCACGTCGCGACGTGCGCCGCCGACCATGTCCGGATGCGCGGTCATCGCGGTGTACACCGCTCCGCGCGCCATTGCGATGGCACGGAAGGCACGGGCCAGGCCGACCAACGTCATCCCGTGGGCCGGCGCACCGCACCCGTCGACGCCGATGTGGGCGTGCGCCTCCCCTGCCAGCTCGTCGATCGTCGCGGTGATCGCCAGCTGCAGCGGATGCGCCGGGCGGAGGTAGCTCGGGTCGGTCGGCCAGCCGTTGCACACGCTCGTGGCGAGCATCCCGGCGTGCTTGCCGCTGCAGTTCTGCCACAGCGCGCGCCTGCCACCGCCGTCGCGGAGGATCTGCTCGGCGCAGCCCGGGTCGAGTGGCAGGTCAGCGGTGTTGGCCAACGCTCGTTCGTCGAGGCCTGCTCCGGCGAGGATCGCCCGCGCCGCGGCGATGTGCATCGGTGTGCCGTCGTGGCTGGCAGAGACGAGCGCCAGCAGCGGCGGCGGCAGGTCAAGTCCGGCGCGCACCATCGCCGTCGCCTGCAGCGGCTTGTTCGCCGAGCGGGGATAGATCGTCACGCCTGGATCGCCGGCGGCGAAGACGATCTCCCCCGACGACCCGAGGCAGACGACCGCGCCGAAGTGCACGGACTCGTCGAACCCGCTGCGCGACGTGACAGCGACCGGGACGAACGCCGCCGCGTCTGCCATCACCGCGTCCCGATCGCCAGGCGGCGCGCCAGGCGTGCCTCCACCGCGCACTGGTCGGCGACCCGACGACCCGGTCTCATCGCGGCCCGATCGCTCGACGCAACGACTCGGCGAGATCGCCGCGCCCGGCGACGCCGACGTCGTCGAGCTGCAACCATGCCGCCATCTCGCGCAGCTCCTCGGCGAGCTCGTGCACCACGGCGTCATGGGGGACGCCTGGTTCCGCCCACGCGGTCTGGACCAGCAGCTGCCCGCGGAGCCGGTCAGCCTTCAGGTCGATCCGCCCGACCAGCTCGTCGCCGAGCAGGAACGGGAGCACGTAGTACCCGTAGATGCGCTTCGGAGGCGGCGTGTAGATCTCGATGCGGTAGCGGAAGCCGAACAGCCGCTCGGCGCGCTCCCGGCTCCAGACCATCGGGTCGAACGGGCTCAGCAGCGCTCGCGCTGTCACCCGGCGCGGCATCCGGGCATCGGGATGGAGGTAGGCCTGCTGCCCCCAGCCGTCCACGGCGACGGGGACGAGCCCTCCCTCCGCGACCAACTCGTCGACGAGCGGCCTGGTCGGCTGACTCTTCTGCCGGTGGTAGTCGGCCAGGTCGGCGAACGTCGCGACGCCGAGGTACCTCGCGGCGAGCGCGAGCAGCTCCTTGCGCGCCTCGCGCTCGGGCGGAGCCGGTCGGGCCAGCACGGGCGCCGGGATCCTCCGCTCCGGCAGCTCGTAGATCCGCGCGAAGTCGCTGCGACGGCGACGGACGGCGACCCGTCCGGACCAGAACAGGTGCTCCAGCGCGACCTTGCCGTCGTCCCAGTCCCACCACGCGCCTCGCGGCTCGTCGCGCTGCGACACGTCCCCGGCGACGAGCGGCCCTTCGACGACACGGCCGTAGACCATCTCGACGAACCCGGGACGACGCAGCTCGATCTTGTCGACGGTGCGCCAGGCGAGGTCTGCAGCGCGATCCATCTTCCACCTGTACAGCGGGTAGTGCGCGACGGGCACGTGCGATGCCTGGTGCACCCAGTACTCGAACAGCTCGCAGGCGTCCGTCGCGTCGGGCAGGAGGATGCGCGGATGTGCGCCGAGCCGGCTGAACAGGACGATCTCCTGGCTGCGCGCGAGCACGTTGACCGAGTCAATCTGGATCACGCCCATCCGGTCGAACGCACGCCGCAGGTGGCGACGGTCGATCCGCCCGGACGGCCGCGGCTCGGCGAGGCCCTGTGCGGCGATGGCGATCCGCCGTGCTGCCGCGGCCGTCAGCCGCGGTCCGACGACCGGTCGCTCAGTCGGCAACGCTGATGGAGACGGAGTTGATCACGACGTCCTCGTGAGGACGGTCACGGCGGTCGGTCTCCACCCGCTGCATCGCGTCGAGGACGTCCATCCCCTTCACGATCTGGCCGAAGTGGTTGTACTGCGGCGGGAGGTTGACCCCGCTCTGCCCGCTGATCAGGAAGAACTGGCTGCCGTTGGTGTTCGGGCCTGCGTTGGCCATCGCCACGGAGCCGAGCTGGTAGCGCTGCTTCACCGGCTCGTCGGCGAACTTGTACCCGGGGCCTCCGGTCCCCGTGCCCGTCGGGTCGCCGCCCTGGCACATGAACCCGTTGATGATCCGATGGAAGATCACCCCGTCGTAGTAGTGGTGAGCAGCGAGGAAGACGAAGTTGTTCACCGTCTTCGGCGCGTTGATCGCATCGAGGGCGACGACGATCGCGCCGAGGCTCGTGTCGAGCGTTGCGGTGTAGCGCTTCGAGGGGTCGATGCCCATGTCCGGCGGTTCGCCGAACTGCTGCTTGCGCTCGGCGGAACCGTCGATCGCAGGGAAGGTGGTGGCCATCCGTCCACCCTACCGACGCCCCCCGATCCGACCCAGACGCCAGCCGCGCGCACGCCGCCGGTGGCCCGGGTCGCCGGGTCAGCTGTTGTTCTGGTTGTAGGCGGTGATCAGGGCGTCGGCCTGGTTGGCGGCGTCGGTGAGCGACTGCTGGACGTCGGCGCCGGCGAAGATCTTGGCGACGGCCTGCGCCGTCACGGTGCGGACCTCGCGCAGCGGGCCGAGGATCGGGCCTGCCGCTGTCGGCGCGTCGGCGATCAGGTTGAGCTGGTCGAGCGCGACCGCGTAGCGCTGGTCCGTGGCGAGGGTGGTCTTCAGCGGATCCAAGGTCCTCGCGTCGTTGCGCACGGCGACGTAGCCGGTCGCCGCGGACCACTCGCTCTGCTGCTGGGCGGCGACCATGAACTTCTCGAAGTCCCACGCGGCCGCGATCTTCGCCGGGTTGCCGGAGTTGGTCATCCACAACGAGGCGCCGCCGACGATCGCTCCCTTCGCGCCGTCCGGTCCGGGCAGCGGAGCGATGCCGATGTCTTCCGGGCTGATGCCGGGGAACTGACCACCCGTCTTGAGGATGGCGATCACGGAGCCCAGCGCTGCGGACGTTGCGATCGTCATCGCCGCCGGTTGGGTCTTGTCGCCCAACTTCAGCAGGTTGTCGAACCCGCTGGCGTTGTCGCCGACGCTGACTGCGAGCTTGTCGTTGATCATCGTCTGCAGCTGGGTCAGCAGGTCGACGCCGGTGGCGTCGTTGTAGAGCACCTTCGTCGCCCGTGCCGAGCGCCCGTTGTCGTTGTCGGCGTAGTACATGCCGAGCTGCGCGAACCACTGCTCGATGTACCAGCCGCCACCGGAATCGAAGCCGCTGTCGAGCGACAGGCCATACGTCGCCGTGCCTGAGCTGACGATCTTCTGGCTGTCGTCGCGCAGGTCCTGCAGGGACGCCGGCGGCTTGTTCGGATCGAGCCCCGCGGCCGTGAACATCTTCTTGTTGTAGAACAGGACAGGGTCGCTGAGGTTGAACGGCATGCTCCACTGCACGCCGCCCGTCGAGTAGGCGCGCAGGGCACCGGGGAAGAACGCCGACGTGTCGAACTGGTCGGCGCGCATGCATGCCTCGATCGGCACCGCGGTCTTGGTGTCGACGATGCTCTGCACCGAGTACTCGGGCATCTGGGCGAGGTCGGGCAGGCTGCCCTTGTCGCTCTGCAGGTACTTGTCGATGACGTCCTCGTATCCGCCCTGGGCGATCGCGTCGACGTGCACCTTGGTCTGGCTGGCGTTGTACTCGGCGACGAGCTTGTTGAACTCGGTGAGCAGGTCACCCATCATCCCGTCCCAGACGGTGATCTTGATCGGACCCTTCGCGGCAGCGAGGGCATCCGTCGGGCACGCCGGGAACGCGGAGAGGTCCGCGACCGTCGTGGTCGGCGCGGCGGTGGTGGTCGGCGCGGCCGTCGTCGTCGGTGCTGCTGTCGTGGCCGGGCTCGTGGCAGCGGCGCCGGTCGTGGACGGCGCCACGCCCGCGGACGAGCCGCTCGCGGCCGCCGTGGTCGCCGGAGCAGCCGTCGTCGCCGCCGTGGCGATGGTGGTGGCCGCGGCGCTGCTCGGCGTGGTCGCCTGGTTGCCGGAGTCGACGATCGACTTCTTGTTCGAGCTGCACGCCGCGAGCAGCGTCGCCACGACAAGAACGGCGGCGACGCGCGATCGGCGCATCAGCCCTTCACCGCCCCGGCGGTCAGGCCGCGCACGAGCTGGCGCTGGAACGCGATCAGCATCGCGAAGATCGGCAGCGCCGCGATCACCGTGCCGGCGGTGACGAGGTTGAGGTTGTCGAGGTTGGCGGAGGTCAAGGAGTTC
>JBBQTN010000192.1:0-10359 GCA_038213195.1 Acidimicrobiales bacterium
TCGGCTTCGGCGGCTCGCTCCTGGCGCTGTTCCTCCGCGTCGGTGGCGGCATCTTCACCAAGGCGGCCGACGTCGGCGCTGACCTCGTCGGCAAGGTCGAGGCGGGCATCCCCGAGGACGACCCGCGCAACCCGGCCACCATCGCCGACAACGTGGGCGACAACGTCGGTGACTGCGCCGGCATGGCTGCCGACCTCTTCGAGAGCTACGAGGTCACCCTCGTCGCATCGATCATCCTGGGCGTCGCGGCGTTCGCCTCCATCGGCATGAACCCCGCCCTCGGCGTGATCTTCCCGCTCGCCGCCCGCGCGATCGGGGTGCTGGCCTCGATCGTCGGCGTGTTCTTCGTCAAGGCGAAAGAGGACGAGACCAACGCGCTGAAGCCGATCAACAAGGGGTTCCTCGTCGCCGGCACGCTGTCGGTGATCGGCACGTTGTTGGTCGCGCTCGGCTATGTCGGCAACGACTCCGACAACATCGGCTGGAAGTGCTTCGGGGCGGTGACCATCGGGCTCGTGCTGGCCCAGGGGATCAGCCGGCTCACCGAGTACTACACCGCGACCCACCACAGCCCCGTCCAGGAGATCGCCAACGCGGCGGAGACCGGTCCGGCGACGGCGATCCTCGCCGGCACGGCGAGCGGCATGGAGAGCTCCGTCTACGCGGTCATCGCGATCGCGATCGCGATCGGCGTCGCGCTGATGCTCGGCGGCGGCAACCTGAAGGTCTCCTTCTACCTCGTTGCGCTGACCGGCATGGGCATGCTCTCGACGACCGGGATCATCGTCTCGGAGGACACCTTCGGTCCTGTCAGCGACAACGCCGCCGGGATCGCCGAGATGTCCGGCGAGTTCCACGGCGAGCCCGAGCGGATCATGGTCAGCCTCGACGCCGTCGGCAACACGACGAAGGCCGTCACGAAGGGCTTCGCGATCGGATCCGCCGTCATCGCCGCCGTCGCGCTGTTCGCGAGCTTCATCGAGACCATCGCCGACCAGTTGCCGAACCAGCTGGCGACGAAGATCGCCAACGGCGCCAAGGACTCGTTCGAGGCGTTCCCGGTCAACGTCGCCGATCCGAAGGTGTTCATCGGCGTGCTGATCGGCGGCGCGGTGCCGTTCCTGTTCAGCTCGCTCGCCATCCGCGCCGTCGGCCGCACCGCCGGCGTGGTCGTGCAGGAGGTGCGCAAGCAGTTCGCCGACGGCAAGATCATGAGGGGCGAGAAGGAGCCGGAGTACGGCCCCGTCATCGACATCTGCACCGAGGCCTCGCTGCGCGAGCTGGCAACGCCGGCGCTGCTGGCAGTACTGACGCCCGTCGTCATCGGGTTCGGGATCAACTTCTACGCGCTGGGGGGCTTCCTCGCCGCCGTGATCCTCGTCGGCCAGCTGATGGCCAACTACCTGTCCAACGCCGGTGGCGCGTGGGACAACGCCAAGAAGTACATCGAGGACGGTCACCACGGCGGCAAGGGCAGCGACCCATACCGCGCCGCGGTCATCGCCGACACGGTGGGCGACCCGTTCAAGGACACCGCAGGCCCCGCGCTGAACCCGTTGATCAAGGTGATGAACCTCGTCTCGCTGTTGATCCTGCCGGCGATCATCAGCCTGCGCGACAACGACGGGGCGCGCTACGCGATCGCCAGCGGCGCGCTGGTCATCCTCATCGGGGCGATCACGTTCAGCAGCCGCCAGCGCACCAGCCTCGGCGCCGAGCTCGACGACAAGCTCAAGGCGACGGTCCACGACTGATTCCACGGGACCGCCGGCGCTCGTGTTTACCGGCAAGTGAATCCGGAGGCGCCGTGCGGGCTCGGCCCCAGCAGTAACCTTTCCGGGTGCTCGCGCTGCTCGATTTCGCCAACGACTGGATCAAGAAGGGCGGCCTGGCAGTCCTCGCGTTGATCGTGTTCGCCGAGAGCGGACTGCTCGTCGGCTTCTTCCTGCCGGGCGACTCGCTGCTGTTCTTCGCCGGTTTCCTGGCATCCGACGCCGGTCACCACGTCCTGCCCGGCGGCCTTCCCGCCGTCGCCGGCGTGGCGATCGTCGCCGCCATCGCCGGCGATCAGGTCGGCTACGTGTTCGGCCGGCGGGTCGGACCTTCGCTGTTCTCCCGCCCCCAGAGCCGGCTGTTCAACCCGGCGCACGTCGCCAAGGCGCAGGGCTTCTTCGATCGACACGGGACGAAGACGATCGTCCTCGCCCGTTTCGTCCCCGTCGTGCGCACGTTCGCGCCGATCGTCGCCGGCGTCGGCAGGATGCGCTATCGCACGTTCGTCACCTACAACGTGATCGGCGGGTTCCTGTGGGCGGCGGGGGTGACGACGCTCGGGTACTTCCTCGGCAAGATCAACTTCATCAAGCACAACATCGAGGTCGCGGCGATCGTCATCGTCGCCATCTCGATCGCCCCTGTTGTGGTCGAGTACCTCCGCCACCGGCGCAAGGGCGCGGCCACCCCAGCCGATCCGCACGAGCCGGCCGTCGTCGACTGATCCCGTGCCAGCGGGTCAGCCGGCCCAGACCGTCAGCCGGCGTCGCTGACGAAGTCGATCGGGCGCTCGACCGCACCGACGAGCTCCGGACGCAGGTCGACGTACGACCCGACCCTGTTGCGCAGCCGCGGCCAGAAGGTGTGCAGGTCGGTGCCCAGCGCGGCACAGAGGCCCTCCTTCCACGGCACGCCCTTCGGCACCTCCGGCCACGACGTCCTGCCGAGCACGCGGGGCCACACCCCTGCCCACACGTCGACGAACGGATGCCCGGTGATGAGCACGTTCGGGTCGGTGACGGTGGCGGCGAGCCGCGACTCCTTCGATCCGGCGACGAGATGATCGACGAGCACCCCGAGCCGGCGTTGCGGGCCCGGCCGGAACTCGCCGACCAGCGCGACGAGGTCGTCGATGCCGTGGACCGGCTCGACCACGATCCCCAACTCGCGCAGGTCGTCTCCCCAGACGTGCTCGACGAGCTCTGCGTCGTGGCGGCCCTCCACCCAGATCCGGCTCGCCCTGGCGACCTTCGCGGCCGGCGATGCGCCGGTGGCGAGCGACCCGCTGTTCGTCACCTGCGGCGCATGCGTGCCCTTCGCCACCGGGCGCGGACGCACCAGCGTCACCGGCCGGCCCTGGTGGAGGAAGCCGGCCGCCTTGAGGCGGAACTCACGCCGCATGCCGTGCCGGTCACGCAACGTCACCGCCTCGGCGCTGCAGGCAACGACGTCACCGCAGAACAGCGAGGCGCGATCCTCGACCACGAGCCCGAACGTCGCCTCGACCTCTGCCGCGACTGCTGATCGGCGTTGCTGTTCCAGCTCGTCGAGGATGTCCCGCGCATCGGCCATCACGCCATTGTGGTCGTCGGCGTCCCGGCGGGCGCGTCACCGAGCCGCGGTCATGAACCTCGCCGGCGTCAGCGGACGCGGCGGGCGAGCCAACCGGTCGGCGTCAGGACCTGATCGACGAGGAGGCCGTCGGAACGACGGTACGGCGCACGCAGCGAGTCGTCGACGACCGGCATCGCGTACGTGTCCGGGAGGTAGGGGACCCCCCAGACGTGGACCCGGGTCGCCGGTCCGACCAGCGCGAGCACGCCCTCGGTGAGCTCGATCCTGGCGTCGATCTCGCCGTCCTGCGCGTAGCCGCGGGCGATCGCCGACGGCGCGGCGACGGCGTGCCACTCGACGTCGAACGTCACCGGCACCGGCGTCCCGTATGCCCTCCCCCACGCTTCGCCCGGGTCGTCGAGCAGCACGCCGTGGGCCTCGTTGCCGAGGCTCCACTGGCGCATCGGCACATCGCACACGTGATCCGCCCACATCTCCGGCGGCTTGATCTCCAGGCCACCACGCCACCCGGTGCCGTCGAGCTCCTCGATGTACAGGTACGGCTCTCCGGCGCGCACCAGGCCGGCCCAGTAGTCGAACCGCCGGCCGCGCAGCTCCAGTCCGACGAACAACCCGCCACCGCCGCCCTCGTCCGTCCCCCAGAACCACCACGCCTCGACGGCGACGTCGGCGTGGCGGGCCTCGTCCGCGTCCCGGGGGGCGGTGACGTCGAGCGGCCCGGTCACCCGGTCGAGCGTACGGCGCTGACGACCGGCGCGCCGCTGGTGGCGGATGCCGAGGTGCGCGGGCAGACTTGGCGACCGTGTACCGCTACCTCAGCCTCGACTGGATCGATGCGCTCGCGAGACAGGTCGTCGACAGCGGCGCGCTCGGCGATCTCGCCGCGACGCACCGGATCGGCGTCACCCAGGTGGTGACGAACGGCCCGGAGGGCGACGTGATCTACCACCTCCAGCTCGGCGACGGCACGGCGACGTTCGGCGCGGGTCCCGCAGCGCCCGAGGATGTCCGCATGGAGCAGGACTGGGGCACCGCGGTGGCCGTCGCCACCGATCAGCTCAACGCCCACGAGGCGTTCATCGCCGGGCACATCCGCCTCAGCGGTGATCAGCAGAAGCTGATCGACGCCCAACCCGTGTTCGGCGCGCTGGACCGCGTGTTCAGCGCCGTTCGCGAGCACACCGAGTACCGCTGACGCGATGCCCGAGCTGCCCGAGGTCCAGGCCCACGCCGAACGGCTGACCGCGCGCTACGCCGGCGCGGTGCTGCACAAGTTCGTGCCGTTCAACTTCACTGCGCTGAAGACGGCCGTGCCACCGCCGTCGGAGGCGTATGGCTCCGCGTTGCAGGACGTCGGGCGGCGCGGCAAGTACCTGCTGCTGCGCTTCCCGCCGGTGACGTTCATCGTCCACCTGATGCAGGGCGGCCGGCTGCTCGTCGACGAGAAGCAGTCGGCCAAGCCGCGCAACGGTCAGGCGCGGTTCGTCTTCGCCGACCAGCCCGCGCTGCTGCTGACCGAGGCCGGGACCGAGCGCCGGGCCGGTGTCTGGTGTGTGCCGAGCGTCGCGGAAGGGATCCCGCCGGGTCGGCCACTCGACCGGCTCGGCCCGGAGGCGATGGAGATCACCGCCGAGGAGCTGGCCGCGTCGTTCGCCGCCCACAACATGCGCGTCCACGGGTTCCTACGCGACCAGCACATGATCGCCGGTCTCGGGCGGATGCTTGCCAACGAGGTCTGCCACCGCGCCAAGATCTCGCCGTTCGCGATGACCCGCAAGCTCGGCGTCGACGGCGCCAAGTCGGTGGTCGAGGCGATCCACGACGCGGTCGACGAGGGGCTCGCCTACGAGCGGACCCGCGACACGATGAGCTCCTCCGCCGACCGTCCCGGGCGAGTGCACAACCGGGTCGGCGAGGCCTGCCCCGTCTGCGGCGACACGATCCGCTCGGTCAGCTACAGCGGGTACACGGTGGCCTACTGCCCGACGTGCCAGACCGGCGGCAAGGTGCTCGCCGACAACACCACGTCACGGTTCCTGAAGTAGCCACGGCGGGCGCCCTGACGGCCGGGTGTGCGAGCACCCGCCGGGCGCCTCCACACCCCGATCGCCCTACGCTGCGCGGATGCCCGTGCACCTCCGCGCCGAACCGTCCGACTACGCGCCCGCGGTGCTCGTCCCGGGCGATCCGAAGCGGGCGCGTTACATCGCCGAGCAGTTCTTCGACCCAGGGGCGCGGTGCGTCAACGACGAGCGGGGGATGCTCGGCTACACCGGCACGTATCGCGGGGCGCCGCTTAGCGTGCAGAGCGTCGGGATGGGCGGCCCGAGCGCGGCGATCTACTACACAGAGCTGATCCAGCTCGGCGTGCGCCGCATCGTGCGCGTCGGCACGGCCGGCGGGCTGAAGCCCGGCCTGAAGATGGGCGACACGATCGTCGCGCTCAGCGCGACTGCTGACGACCAGACCATCCTGCGCCTGACTGGCGGTGAGGAGCACGCACCGACCGCCGACTACGGCCTCGTCGAGACGGCGGTGCGCCTCGCCAGGACAGGGGGCGCAACGGTCCATGTCGGTCCTGTCGTGACGAGCGGGCTGTTCTACGACCCCAGGCCGGGGATCATGCAGCGCTGGCGCGAACGCGGCCACCTCGGCGTCGAGATGGAGATCGCCACGCTGTACACCATCGCCGCGATCAGCGGCATCGAGTCCGTCGCACTGGTGACGGTCAGCGACATGATCGCCGACGACGGTGCGAGCGAGCGGATCTCCGACGACGAGCTGCGCGCCGGCGTCGACCGGATGATGCAGGTCGCCTGCGCAGTCGCGATCAGCTGACGCGCACAGCGCCGTCGCTCATTTCGAGCGAACCCCGATGGGCACGTCGAGGGTGTGGTTCAGATCAGACCGAGCTCGCGCACCGCGTCGCGCTCCTCGGCGAGCTCGTTCGTCGAGGCGTCGATCTTGCCGCGCGAGTAGTCGTCGATCTCGAGGCCCTGGACGACCGAGTACGTGCCGTCCTTGCAGGTCACCGGGAAGCTGGAGATCAAGCCCTCCGGCACGCCATATGCCCCGTCGCTGACGATGCCCATGCTCACCCAGTCGCCTTCGGGCGTGCCGAGCACCCACGAGCGGATGTGATCGACGGCCGCGTTCGCCGCCGACGCCGCCGACGACGCGCCGCGCGCCTCGATGATCGCCGCGCCGCGCTTGGCGACCGTCGGGATGTACGTGCCGTCGATCCACGAGTGGTCGCCGACGAGCTCGTACGCGTTCTTCCCACTCACCTCGGCATGGAACAGGTCCGGGTACTGGGTGACCGAGTGGTTGCCCCAGATCGTCATCTTGGTGACGTCGTTGACGGAGGCACCAACACGTTGGGCGAGCTGGCTGACCGCACGGTTGTGGTCGAGGCGGGTCATCGCGGTGAACCGCTTCGGGTCGAGGTCCGGGGCGTTCTGCTGGGCGATCAGCGCGTTGGTGTTCGCCGGGTTGCCGACGACGAGGATCTTGACGTCCTTGCGCGCGCTCGCCGACAACGCCGCGCCCTGCGGCTTGAAGATCCCGCCGTTGGCGTTGAGCAGGTCGCTGCGCTCCATCCCAGCCTTGCGCGGCATCGCCCCGACGAGCATCGCGATGTCCGCGTCACCGAACGCCTCGTTGGCGTCGTCGGTGCAGACGATGTCGGCGAGCAATGGGAAGGCGCAGTCGTCGAGCTCCATCTTCACGCCCTCCAGCGACTTCAGTGCGGGCGTGATCTCGAGCAGTTGCAGGATCACGGGCGTGTCCGGCCCGAGCATCGAGCCGGAGGCGATGCGGAACAGGAGGCTGTAGCCGATCTGGCCGGCCGCGCCGGTCACTGCAACACGAACTGGGGATGTCATGCCAGCGAGCGTACGCGCCACCCTCGACCACCCGAAAACCGAACGTCCGGGTCACTTGGCGAGATCGGGCCGTCCGATCGCGTCGAAGATCATGTTCGCGTAGAACCGCTCGGACCGCGGGTCGCAGGCGATGTGGAACCCGTCGCTGCACAGCTTCACGTTGTTGGTCGCTGAGATCGAGGCCCAGTCGATGACGTGCACGTTCGGGAAGCGGGTCTGCAGGTCCCAGATCCTGGTGTTGTTGTCGTTGATCCAGCCGCGCGGGGCGCGGACCGTCAGGAAGAAGACGTTCGGGGTGAGGTTCGCCGGGAGCGTCGCCATGATCCGGTCGTAGGTCGCATTCGACACGGATCCATTGGTGCCGGACTGGATGACCACCGTCGCCCCGATCTGTCCCGCGGCGCGGTACTGCTCGAGGATCGAGGCGATGTCTGTGCCCTGCCGGCTCTTGCTCGCGTCGACCAGGAACCCGCCAGCGGCGAGTTGCGGGATCGCACCCTGCATCACCGACTCGCCGACGGCCAGCGGCGGCAGCCCGCCGGCTGCAGGCACCGTCGGCGGTTGCGTGGTGGGGGTCGGGGTGGTGACGGGCGGATCGGTGGTCGCCGGCGCCGCAGCCTGGGTCGTCGTCGGGTCGGGGCCCGGCGGAGACCCGATGGCGATGGTCGTCGATGCCGCCGGGTCGACGGCGCCTGGGGTGCTGGTCGTGGCGGGACCGGCGCCAGGCCCTGGTGCACCGGCGAGCGTGGTCGTGCTGTCGGCGCCGGCCGGGAGCGTCGAGCCCGGTGTCGTGGATGTCGTCGCGACCAGGCTCGTCGTCGTCACCGGCGACGTCACCGGGACCAGTGTCGGCGTGATCGTCGCCGGGGTCACCCCTGAGCCGGCGGCGGCCGCCGATGCACCGGCCGGCGGCGCGGCGATGCTCGCCGGCGGGATCTGTGCTCCCGCGTTCTGCAGGCTGCAGTCGAGCGCGCCGACGCAGACGTTGTTGGCGGTGGCGATGCTCACCCCCGCGAACCCGGCGAACGCGGCGGCAACAGCGCTGAGCATGACCAGCACCCGCCGCTTCTTGTAGACGCGGCGGGTCTGGGCGCGGCGGTCGCCGCGCAGCCACTCCCCCAGCCGCCCGTTGCGGATCGGCGTCTCGATCACCCGGTAGCTGACCCCCGCAACGACGACGTTGATCGCCATCGCCAACGCGAACTGGCGCACCGTGAGACCAACGCCGGCCTCCTTGCGGATGATCTCGTAGATCACCCAGTGGTAGAGGTACAGGCCGTAGCTGCGCGCCCCGATCCAGCGGAACACGGGGTTGCCGATCACGCGGCCGGCGAGGGCGCGGCGGTGGCTCACCGCGGCGATCACCGTCAGTGTCGCCACCCCGGTGACGAAGAATCCGCCGCGGAACAGCCACGGGTCGTAGCGCACGCCCAGGTCGTGGCCGTTCGTGGAGAGGGAGAGACGCGACATCAGCAGCCACAGGACGCCGAGCGCGGCGAGGGCGAGCAGGTCGAGCCGCCAGCGCATGTTGCGCAGCGGCCCGCGCATGATCGCCAGTGGCCGCCACCACATCGCGAACGCTGCGCCGAGCAGCAGTCCGCCGGCCCTGCTGAGCGTGCCGAGGTACAGCGCCTCGTCGACGTTGATGCACCGCCCGGCGATCCGCCAATAGCCGTGCATCGTGCCGGGAGCGCACGACGTGGCGATGTCACCGCCGGCGAACAGCAGCCCCATCGCCACGCTGATCGCGATGCTGACGCCGGCGAGCCACGCACCGATCCGCGGCAGGTTGTTGCGACCGCGGCGCAGGATCAGCACCATGATCAACGGCCAGAGCAGGTAGAACTGCTCCTCCACCGCCAACGACCACAGGTGGCGCAGCGGCGCGAACGCCTCCGCCGCGGTGTAGCCCTGCCCGACCACGATCTGGTACCAGTTGCTGCCGTAGGTCAGCGCGGCCACGAAGTCGCCCCTGCTCTGCCCCTGCGGCCGGCGGTCGAACAGCGCGAGGTAGATCGCCAGCGAGCACAGCAGCACGAACAGCGCCGGGAGCAGCCGCCGGGCGCGCCGCAGCCAGAACTTCTTGAGGCTGATCCTGTCCTTGCGCTCGTGCTCGCCGATCATCAACAGGGTGATCAGGTAGCCGCTGATGACGAAGAACACCTCGACGCCGAGGAAGCCGCCGCCGAGCCAGAGGTGGTTGGCGTGGTAGACCATCACCGCGATCACGGCGAGCGCGCGCAGGCCGTCGAGCCCCGGCAGGTACGGAGCTCGGCTGATCTGCGCCAGAGGCGCGCGCGGCGGGGGCCAGGCCTGCACGATCGCCAAGTATCACCCACTCACCCTCCACCACAGCGTCAGGGTCCGCGATGGGGTCTACTTGTCCAGATCGCTGCGGCCGATGTTGTCGAAGATCATGTTGGCGTAGAACTGCATCGCCTTCTTCGTCTTGAGGTGTGTGCCGCCGTCGGAGCTGCTCAGGTCGCCGGCGATCTCCTTGGAACGACCGTTCCAGTCGATCACCTTCGTGTTCGGGTAGAGCTTGGGCAGGTCAAAGATCGTCCCGTTGTTCTTGTCGATCCACGGCACGCTCGCCTTGACGGTCAGGAAGTAGATCGTGGAGTCCGGCATCAGGTCGACGATCTGCTTGAAGTCGGCGTCGGTGACGACCCCGTTCGTGCCGATCTGGACGACGACGACCGGCCCGATCTGCTTGGCGTCACGCCTGGCGGTGATCTCGGCGATCAGGTCGACCGCTTGACGGTTCTCTTGGGCGTCGACGGTGAAGCCGCCCGCCTCCAACACGCTCTTCGCGCCCAACATCACCGACTCGCCGAACGCGAGCATGGCCGGCGGGGGCGCAGGTGGCCCCGTGGTCGTGGTGGTGGTCTCGACGGGCACCGTGGAGACGGTTGTCGCCGACGGGTCTGCCACCGCCGATCCCGACGACGCGACGGACGAGGCCGTCGTCGACACCTGCGTCGACGTCGTCGCGCCGGGCGACGTCGTCGCTCCGGGCGAAGCGCCGGCGAGCGTGCACTCCACGTCGCCCACGCACCTGTTCTTCGCCGTGCCGATGCTGACTACCGAGAACCCGACCAGGCCGACCAGCACGATGACGACGGCT
>JBBQTN010000193.1:0-10196 GCA_038213195.1 Acidimicrobiales bacterium
CAGACCGAGCATCGTGTCGATCCAGTGCGTGTCTATGCCGCTAGCTGGCTCGTCGAGCAGCAGCACCTCGGCGTCGGACGCCAAGACCCTGGCCAACGAGAGGAGCTTCGACTGGCCGAACGACAGCGCACCGGCGGGGACCTTGGCGAAGTCCTGCATGCCGACGAAGTGCAGCCAGCGCATCGCCGTCTCGGTCGCGTCTCGCTCGGCCGTGGCGACGCGACGTGGTTGGAAGAACAGCGGGGCGAGCCGCTCGCCGGGCTGGTCCTGTACGGCCATCTGCACGTTCTGCAGGCAGTTCAGGCGCTGGAACAGGCGCACATCTTGGAAGGTGCGGACCATCCCGAGTCGGGCCACCGCGTCGGGTGTGCGACCGACGAGCTGGACGCCCTTCAGCTTCACCGATCCCCGATCGGGCTTGATGAACCCGGTGAGGAGGTTGAACACCGTCGTCTTGCCGGCGCCGTTCGGACCGACGAGCGCGGTGATCGTGCCTCTGCGCAACGTCATTGCCAGATCGTCGGCGGCGACGATCCCCCCGAAGCGCTTGGACAGGCCGCGCACCTGCACGAGGACCTCGGCCTGCTCCCACAGCGCCCCACGGCTGACCTGGTCCTGCGTGTCACCGGGGGCGCGCTCGGCGCCAACGCTGGCGACCGTGGTGCGCTCGAGGTACTCGTGCTCCGCCTCGGCGAGGGTGGCCACGGTGGTCGACACGTCGGGGCGCCAGCCCTCGGCGCGGGCCATCTCGATGCGCGACGTGTCGGGCCGTTGCCCACGTAGCCGACCGATGACCGAGTATCCCTCCGGGAGGATCCCCTGGGGCCGGAGCTTGACGAGTGCGATCAGCAACAGGCCGTAGGCGATGAGCCGGACGAAGCCGGCCTGGTCGGCACGGATGCCGCTCGCGCGCGACAGGATCGGGTCGAGGAACGCCAGGATCCCGGCGCCGAGCACCGAGCGTGGCAGGTTGGCCATCCCGCCGAAGATGACCATCGCGATGATCGACAGCGAGATCGAGAAACCGAACAGTCCCGGTGTTGACAGCTGGAAGAACGCCGAAAGCAGTCCGCCGCCGAACCCGGCCATCGCCGAGGTGATCGCGAACACGACGACCTTGAACCGGAACACGTTCTTGCCCTGGGCGCGCGTCGCCTGGTCGTCTTCGCGGATGCCTTTGAGGACACGCCCGTACGGCGACTCACCGATGCGCCAACAGATCGCGAACACCACGGTGACGGCCACGACGAGGGGCAGCATCCAGTCGGACGGGTTCTGCCACGTCCAGCCGAAGAGGTTCGACTTCGGCAAGCTGGTGAGCCCGTTGATCCCGCCGAGCTGATCGAAGGTGGTGAAGAACCCGATGATCACCGACGACATCGCCAGCGTCAGCAGGATGAGGAACTCGACCGACAACTTCAACGCCGGGAGTGCCACCAGCCCGCCGACGATGAATGCCACGGCGGTGCCCAACGCGAGGGCGAACACGATGTTCCAGTGATGCGCTTGGAGCAGGTAACCGGTGAGGAACCCACCGACCGCACCAAAGGCCGCGTGCGCCGCAGAGACCTGCCCTGCATAGCCGAGAAGGAGGTTGAGCGACAGCGCGAAGATGATGTAGATCAGAGCGATACCGGTGTAGAAGTACCAGACCTCCACAGTTCCTCCTCCTCCTCGTCGTCGCGTACTCGTCCCCACAACGAACCCGGGTTGCGGATCACCGCGACGACCCTGCTCCAGTTGATCGACAGCGTCCCCAGGTAGATGACGAGGATCACAAACACCACGAGCTGGGTCCAGCGCACTTCGAGGAAGATCGAGCTGAGCTGCTCGACGACGCTCAGCCCGACGCCGACGATGAAGATCCGCAGTGGTGCTCGGGCCGTACCGGCGAGGAAGCCGACGACGAACGCGTAGATGACAGGTTTGAAGCCCATGTCGGCCGCCACCGAATACTTCAACCCGAACCAGAACGCAGCGACACCGGCGAACAGCGACCCGACCGCGAAGCAGATCAAGTAGATGGTGTCGGGATTGATGCCGATGATCCGGGCGAGCTCCGGGTTGCCGCGGGTCGCCTTGATCGATCGCCCGAGCACCGTGTAGCGCAGCAGCGCGGTGAGCGCGATCACCAGCATCACAGCGCTGAGCACCTGCCAGACGTCGACCCAGCGAAACGACGTCGGTCCCCACCGCAGCACAGTGCGAAAGCCGTCGGGTCCGGCGAGCTGCTGGTTGGCGGAGCTGAATGTCAGGCGGATCAGGTTCTCGCCGGCGATGCCGATGCCGAGCGAGGCGACGAAGATCGCCAGCAGTGCACTCGCGCCCGCTTGGTGGGCGAGCGTGCGGTACCCGACGCGTTCGATCGTGACCCCGGCGAGCACGCACACCAGCACCCCGAACACGGCGGCCAGACCGAACGGCATGCCGACGCGTGAGTACGCCCAGAACGCCCCGTATGCCGCCAACGCGTAGGTGAAGCTGTATGCGAAGTGGAACCGCCCCGAGACGCCGAGGATCAGCGCGAACCCGACGCCCAGCAACCCGTACGCGGTGCCGTTGATGACCCCGGTGACGAGGAGCTGGCTAACCGAATCCCACGTGATCGTGACTGCAAACAAGGGCGTGACTCCAGGACGTTCGGAAGCCGACGAGTCGGCTCAGCTGCGGGACGGGTCAGAGCTGACGGTCAGAGCTTCTTATAGTCGGCGGCACCGATATTGAACGTGGCGAGCGTCGTCACCTTCTTGTCCTTGTACCGGAACACACCCATCGGCCTGCGCTTCAACGAGTGCGTGTCGGCGTCAAACTCGAAGCTGCCCACCGTCGTGTCATCACCCCCGTAGACGCTGGCGAACGCGTAGTTCTCCTTGAGCCCCTCCTGCAACACCGTGCCACTGTTGATATCGCCGCCTTTGGCGAGCACCCGGCGAATGATGTCCCACATCGCCAGCGTGTCCTCGTAGTAGTTGGCGGCGTAGAAGTCGGGCGAGTCACCGTACGCCGCCTTGAACTCGCGGACGAACAGCTTGCCGAGCTTGCTCGTGGCCTCGTCAGCGTTGAAGAAGTCGGTCGAGAACGTCCACCCGACCTTGTCCATCGCCCCCTTCGACGCGTTCAGACCATCCGGCGTGAACTCGACACCGAAGACCTTCGTCTTCAAGTTGGCCGCTTGCGACTGGTCCAGGAAGAAGCCCGGATCTTGACCGTAGATCTCGACCAGCAGCACGTCCGGCTCGTTGTTCTTGACCTTGGTGAGCAGACTGACGTAATCCGTCGAGTTCGGTGGCGCCAGCTCATACAGGCCGTTGTGCGTCAGCGTGGTGCCCTTCAGTGGGGCGAGGACCAGGGCCTTGATGTCCGCGTTCACCACGGCGCCGAGGTCCCATCCCACGAAGCCCATCGTCTTCGCGTCCGGCAGCGTCTCGCCGATGTACCGGAACAGGCCGCCGAGCATGTCCACGCCCGTCAGCGCGCGCGTCCCCCAGAAATAATCCTGCCGCTGGCCCGAGCCCCCGTTACCACCACCGCCGTCGAGCGTCAGGCACTTGTACTGCTGCGTCAGCGGCAGCATCGCCAGGATGTCGTCACCGTACGACGCGAGCTTCGCAGGGACCCCCGACGTCCCCAACTCCGTCATCGCCTGCACACCCGCCTGCGGATCCCCGGACTTGTGATCCTTGTAGACCACCTTGATGTCCGGGCCACCCGCCGCCTTGATGTGCTTCACCGCCAGATCGATGCCGCGACCCATCGTCTTGCCATAGAACGAACCATTCCCCGTCAGCGCCAGCACCGTGCCCATCTGCCACGTGATCCCACCACCCAGCTTGGCCGTCGCCGGGATGCCGAGCGCGGCGATCAACTCTGCGCCGACGCCGCTCGCCCCGACGGTACTCCCGCTCGGGCTCGTGCTCGCTGACCCAGCGGTCGAGCCGGTACTGGCCACGGTCGAACCAGTGCTCGCCGTCGATGCCGTCGTCGCGGCCGCGGTGGCGGCGGGCGCCGTCGTCGTCGCGGCTGTCTTCTTGTCGCTGCCACACGCTGCTAAGACCGCCGAGGCAGCCGCACCGAAGTACCCCAATCGGAGCAACAGGTCGCGTCTCGTGACGCCCTCCCCGGAAGCAGGCGAGAATTCCGTGGACATCGTCCCCCCCATGTTGTCGAGACCCCCCCGAGCCCCTTCGCAACGTGACAAATGTACAACGGGGTTCACGGCGGAGTCGACACGGAGCGCCCACCCGCAAGTCAGTGATTCGCGTGACGTCGAAGCTCGTGTCCATTCGCCCGTAGCCGCGCAGACGACGCCAGCACCGTCACCGGGCCATGGTACGGCGCACGGATCGCGAATGGCCGCGGTCATGCACCGGGTGTCCGGCACGGTCTCGTCGCGGAGAGGACGGGACGGATCCGGGTCGGCTGGGGTCACGCACCCCGGCGTCCGGCACGCACCCCGGCGTCCGGCACGGGTGCCGCGTGCTCCGCTGCGTCCAGCACGGGTGCCGGCGAGCAGAGCACGCCGACGCGCAGCGATCCCGGCGAGCAGAGCACACCGCCGCGTAGCGCACACCGATGCGCAGCGACGCGGCGATCAACCGCCGCCGCAGCCGCGCCCGACGCTGCGCGGCGATGACAGGATGAGATCGTGAGCGACTACGCGGCGGTCAACCTCGCCAACTGGAACAGTCGTGTCGCCCACCACGAGGTGGGCTACCGGTTGGAGCGCTACCGCGACGATCCCACCTACCTCTCCGATGTGGTGCGCTTCGACCTCCCGCGGCTCGGCGACATCGGCGGGCTGGACGTCGTCCACCTGCAGTGCCACATCGGCACGGACACACTGTCGCTGGCCCGGCTCGGCGCTGGCAGCGTCGCCGGCCTCGACTTCTCGGCACCGGCGATCGATGTCGCGCGAGGGCTGGCTGCCGACTGCGACGCATCGATCGACTATGTCGAGTCCGAGCTCTACGGTGCGGTGGACGCGTTCGGGGCCGGTCGGTTCGACGTCGTCTACACCGGGATCGGTGCGCTGTGCTGGCTTCCCGACGTCGCCAGATGGGCGGAGGTGGTCGCGACGCTGCTCCGACCGGGCGGTCGCCTGTTCATCCGTGAGGGCCATCCCGTTTTGTGGTCGCTGGCCGATCCTCGCCCAGACGGATTGCTCGTGATCGAGTACCCGTACTTCGAAACCGCCGGCGTGCACTTCTCGGACGCAGTCAGCTACGTCGACCACGACGAGCCGCTGGCGTCACCGGACATCATCCACTTCAACCACGGCCTGGCGCAGGTGATCACAGCGCTGATGGATGCTGGCCTGCAGCTCACCGCGATCGAGGAGCACGACACCGTGCCGTGGAACCCCTTGGGGGACGCGATGGAGGACGCCGGTGGTGGCGAGTACCGGCTGGTCCACGATCCGCAACGACTCGCCGCCACCTACACCGTGCGCGCCACCAAGCCGCGGGGCGACGCAGAGTCGCACGCACCCGAGGTGTCCCAGCCTGCCGTTTCCCGCGTCGACGTCAGCTCCGCTTGACGGGCTTGGCGAGGTTGATCGCGCCCGGTGGGGCGAGCGCGTTCGTGCGATGGAAGCCGGCGCGTTCGTAGATCGAGATGTTCCGCTCGCTGTGCGCCCCCGTGAACAGCTCGATCGTCGCCACGTCCGGCGGTGCGACGGCTTCGGCGTGAGCGAGCAGCTGGCGGCCGAGGCCCCGCCCGGCAAGGTCGGGGGCGACCATCAGCCGTCCGATCTCCCACGACGTGCCCGCCCGGTGGGCGCGGACCGCACCGACCAGGCGGCCGTTCATGCGCACGCACCAGACCGACCAGGAGTCCAGCCAGTCGCGCACGTCTTGCAACGACTCGTGCAACGCGGGGATCTCGAGGGTGTCGTTGGCGAGGGCTTCGGCGACCCAGCAGCACCGCTGGAGGACAAGGATCTCGGCGGCGTCGGCTCCCGTGGCGACGTGGATGTCGGTGGTGTGGGTCGTCGTAGGGACGAGGCCGTGGGCGGTGTCGGTGGTGGTGGCGACAAGGATCTCGGCGGCGTCGGCTCCCGCGGCGACGTGGGTGTCAGCGGCATCGTCGTCCGTGGCGAGCGCGAGTCCAGCCGTGTCCGCCGCCGTGCCGGTGAGGATCTCGGCATCGTGGTCCGTGGCGGGCGCGGGCTCGCCGTCGTTCGCGGCCGCAGCAGGCGCCGGTGCGGGAGGTGACAACGCGCCGGCCGGGACGACCGCTTCGAGCGCGGCCAGCATGCCGAGGTAGTCGGCGACGGCCCAGATCCCCGTCACCCGGCCGACGGTCTCGTCGACCTCGAAGATGTCGACTCCCGCGACGTCGAACGCCCGCCCGGTGGCCGCGATGACGCCGAGCGGCGTCGCCAGCGGGCCGATGTGCCGGCCGGTGACGCGGAACGCGAACGCCCGCCGACCCGGCGCTGCGAACTGGTCGTGCAGGTGATGGGTGAGGCCGCCGACCGCAGACTGCATCATCCAGGCCCGGTCGGCGAGCACCTCGACCGCGGTCGGCACACCGTTCACCAGCACCGGGTCCGCATACACCTCGCGGAAGGCCGCCAGCCCTGCGTCGCCGGGCCGCGGATCCCGCCACAGCTCCATTGCACGGCTCACCAGATCATCCACGTCCGAGACCCGCTATCCCACAGTTCACGAGATCACTCACGTCCGAGATCCTGACCGACCCGCGCCGGGGTGCTGAGCGCAGATCCGCTGCGCGGGTGGCACGGCGCCGCGCGCACCACGTCGCGGAAGCGGCCGGCCGCCGCACTCAACCGGACGCAGGAGCGGCTGGGTCCCGTCGATCGTGTCGCCAGCCGGGGTCGGCCGGTGCGCGGCAGCCTCAGCTCGGGTCATTGTTCGGCACGAGCGTCAACTCGTCGAGGACAACGACGTTCTCGGGATCGAGGACGAAATCGGTCAGCACCAACTCAACGCGTGTGATCGGCATCTCGATGTCGAACGGATCGCCTTCAAGCAGTCTCGCCACGACTGCCGAGTCGGGTGTGCCGACAAGGCGGGCGATGTTCAGATGGACCGGTTCCGGATCCCGGAACGAGAGAGGCTCCTCTCCGAACTCGCGCACGGCAATCGCCAGCGCCTCCCGGGTGTTCGCCCACGCACGCGAAGTAGGTTCGACCTGGATGAACCATTGATTGCCGAGCAGATTGAGCCCGCTGAGGTGCATCTCGGACCGCGGTGACTGCGCGACAACGGCTCGGAAGACCGAGCGAACCCGGTCACGGCGGCGTTCGGGGAAGGGCCCGAGCTCGCGCTGTGTGAGTCCGAGGAGGGAGATGTGCAACGACTCGGGAAGGTAGAGATAGCAGTCTCCTGAACGCGCCACGGCCTCCTGGATGGAGCTCACCTGCGCCATGAGGTCGGGAGCGTTGACAGCCAAACGGGCCACGGCCGAGATGCACAGGCCTTCAGGAACCTTGAACGCACCCGCGCCGACATCCGCGGACAGCTGTCCGCTGCTGTTGCGTGCAGATGACTCCGCGCGGATGACCGCGAAGCGCTGTCTGGCACGCTCCCGGACCCCCTCCTCTCGCTTCACAAGGCTCCCATCGAGGGCGCAGGCTCTCACGCCCCGGGTGCGTCAACGGCCACACCGACGCGCAACGCGCCGAGAGCCGCACACCTCGCTGGCATGGGGAAGCGCCGGGTACGGTCCGCCGGGTGATCGACCAGCACATCGAGATATCGACCCGCGACGGTGCGATGAACACCTTCGTCACGCATCCCGAAGAAGGCGGCCCCTTTCCGGTCGTCTTCTTCTACATGGACGCGCCCGGCAAGCGTGAGGAGTTGCACGACATGGCGCGGCGGCTTGGTTCTGCCGGGTACTACGTCGTGTTGCCGAACCTCTACTACCGCACAGTGGACGAGTTCGATTCCACAGCGGGCGTGCAGGAGGAGACGTACAAGCGGATGTTCGAGCTGATGGGGACGCTCGACGACGATCTGATCGAATCCGACACGGCGGCGATGTTCGCTCACATCGACGCCGATCCGAACGCCGACGCGAGCCACGTCGGGTGTGTCGGCTATTGCATGAGCGGCCCGTTCTCGTTCGCAATGGCCTGTCGCTATCCGGAACGGATCAAGGCTGCGGCTTCTGTCTACGGCGTCCGTCTGTTCGGCGAAGGGTCCTCGGCCGCCATCGCCGACAAGGCCACCGGCGAGCTGTACTTCGCGTGTGCGGAGCACGACCCGTACGCACCGAAGGAGATGGTCGACGGGCTCGAGTCACACCTGCAGACGATCGGCGCGAACGCACGCGTCGAGTGGTACCCGGACACGCACCACGGCTTCGCCTTCCCACAGCGCCCCGTCTACGACAAGGCCGCCGCCGAGCGGCACTGGGAACGGCTGTGCTCGCTGTTCGACCGCAACCTGCGCGGCTGACCGACACGCAAGGATGACGGGACCGGCGGCGCAGCGCAGCCGATGTAGGTTGCGGCGATGCTGCTCGACACGTTGACGATCGATCCTGTTGAGCTCGAGGCCCGGACCGGCTGGCAGACGAAGCCGGAGGGGCTGTGCAAGGGGGATCGCTGCGTGCCTGTGCCTCGCGGCGGCGCCGGCTCGCTCGACGCGAGGATGCTCTCGGAACGACTCGGCATGCCGTTGCTGCACGACGAGGTGACCGGCGTCTGGGTGCTCGGTCCCGAAGGGGGAGGTCGGGCGCTCACCACGGCGGTCGCCCCCGAGCTGGTGCTTCCCGATGTCGACGGCGAGCCGTTCTCGCTGTCGTCGTTGCGCGGCCGCAAGGTGCTGATCGCCGCGTGGGCCAGTTGGTGAGGGTGCCGACTCGACCTGCCCGGGTGGCAGGCACTGCGCGATGAGCTGTACCCGAAGGGCCTGGAGATCGTCACCGTCGCCCTCGACACCGGGGGCGCCCAGGCGGCGCGGCCATGGATCGAGGCGGCTCGCCCTGAGCACCCATCACTGATCGACCAGGCCCACATCACCGACGAGCTGTTCGGCTTCGTCAACGTGCCGAACGGGGTGTGGATCGACGAGGACGGCACGCTCGTCCGCCCGGCAGAGCCGGCGTACCCGTTGCGCGAACCGAACGCAACGAAGTACCTCGACGTCCCCGAAGACACGCCGCAACGGCTCAAGGACATGCTCGCCGAAGCACGCAAGATCACCTCGGATCCGCAGGGATACGTGGCTGCGTTGCGGGACTGGGTCGAGCACGGGGAACAGAGCCGTTATGCGCTGTCCCCCGACGAGGTGGTCGAGGCGTCGCAGCCGCGTCCAGCCGACCACGCCCGTGCGGCAGCGGACTTCGAGCTCGGTCAGCACCTCTGGCGAGAGGGTCACCAGGACGCCGCCGTCGCGTGGTTCCGCGAGGCGCATCGACTCCACCCGGAGAACTGGACCTACAAGCGCCAGGCGTGGTCGTTCGCGGATCCGCTCCAGGGCCCGACTGATCTCTACGACAGCGATTGGCTGACCGACATCCGTGCGATCGGTGCAGAGAACTACTACCCCCAGCACGCCTGGTGAGGCTCCCCTCGCGGTAGGTCGGTGCCGAGCAGAGAACAGGCCGTGGGAACGGCGTGTCCTCGCGACTAGGACTCCGCAGGGCCGTGGTACTCGTCGTCGGTGACCTTGTCCCCCCACGTCGCATCGCCCTCGGTGATGGACAGGTGGGTCATGAAGTGGTCGGGGGCGGCACCGTGCCAGTGCCACTCGTCGGCCGGCGTGTGCGCCGTGTCGCCGCTGCGGATGATGACGACGGGTTCGCCGCGTGACTGGAGGAGTCCCTGGCCTTCCGTGACGTAGAGGATCTGTCCGTTGCTGTGCGAGTGCCACGCGGTGCGTGCCTCGGGGTGGAAGTGCACGGCACCGATCGACACTCGCGAGGGCGGACGCGGCTGGACGATCGGGTCGATCCAGACGTCACCGGTGAACCACTCGGCGGGGCCCTTGTTGGTCCGCTTCCTCGGTTGGATCTGCATGGCTGCTCCTTGTCGGGTGGAGGGCGCCCGTGGAGGGCGTGGTGCGCCGTTGGTGTATGAGTCGCACCAACATCGACATCGATGATGAAGCCTGCCGCAGGGTGATGGCTCGGTTCCAGCTCAACAACACGGCGCGAGGATCGGTAGACGAGCGGAGCACGCGACCGCAGGTCCGCCCGAGGGAGGCGGTCATTGGAAGGCGCCA
>JBBQTN010000194.1:0-10188 GCA_038213195.1 Acidimicrobiales bacterium
CAACTCGATGACCGGTGTCGGTCGTCCGCGTCTGGCCATAGTCCACCTCCGATGTTGACTCACATCAGAGGAACGCGCCAGCCCACCGAAAATTCCCGCCCAGCCAACATTTCGCGATGAAACAGCCGGACAGGACACTAGATCGCGACCACTCCGGTCGAACTCGCCCCTCGGGCTGAGTTGAAGTATGTACTTACCATAGATTCTCGCTCGGACGCAAGAGGCGCTCAGAGTGCGCGGTTTGTGGCGTCGGCGGCTGGCGGCGGCGCCGCTTGGCCGCGACCGTAGCGCGCCCAACAAAGTGAGCGGTCACTTGCGATCGATCGAGGGCTGCGTTACCTTGCTGAGCGGGATGGGCAGCAGAAGCTTGCAGCCGCGGACGCCGACAGTTCAGTCGTCATCGTGACAAGCCGCTCGGTCGCGGGCCCCCGTGGAGCGAAGCAGCGGCGGACCAGCGCCGAGGTGCGTCGCCTGATCCTCGGGGCGGCACAGGACCTGTTCGCGGCGAACGGGTTCCGAGGAACGAGCACCCGCGAGATCGCCGACACGGCCGGTGTCGCTGAGATCTTGTTGTTCCGCAACTTCGGCTCCAAGGCGGAGCTGTATTCGTCGGCTGTGGTGCTGCCGCTGACAGAGTTCTTCGAACAGTGGTTGGAGACGGACTGGTCCGAGTGGGATCGCGCCGGCACCGAGGTGCAACAGCGGGAGTTCACGGCCAGGCTGTATCGCATCGTGAAGCAGAACCGCGGGTTGATCATGTCCTATCTGGCACTGAGCGTGTTCGAGCCGGAGATGATGCTCGGCCTGGAGCACACACGGGCGTTGAGCGAAGCAATCGACCGGCTTGCTGCGCGCACGGGGCAACATCTGGCTCAGTTAGGCCAAGCGGCGCACTCCAACCCGTCAGTCGGCACCAGAGCCGTCATCGGCATGATCGCGTCCATGGCACTGTTCGACGATCTCGCTGGAGGCAACGGCGCGACACGCCCGACGGGCGACGAGGTGGTGGACGAAATGACACAACTTGTCTTGCACGGCTCGTTGCACCGCCCCGGTCCCAGGGACTCGGATCGGACATAGTCCGTGGCACCCCTCCCGTCGGCTGCCAGATCGCCAGGAATGTTCGGTCCCTGGAACCGCGTCACAGCGAATCGGCGAAACCCTTGATATCGCGGATCGTGGCCAGGTAGGCCTCGGGCATCGCTCCCCGGAACAGGCAGTCACCGGCGTGGCATGTCCCGTTCACTGTCCGGCTCGTGGCACTGACGCCCGCGTCGAGCAGCATGCGGAAGTAGGCGAGGCCTTCGTCGCGCAAGGGGTCGAGCTGGTTCACCGAGATGACGTGCGGGGGAAGGCCCTGGAGGTCGGACCGCTGGGCATAGTAGGGCCACGCCAGGGGGTTGCTGGCGTTCTCGCCGTCAGGGTCGTACGGCCGCACGAGTGCGCCGGCCATCTCGCAGTCGATCATGTAGCCGTCGTTCTCGAAGAGCGAGGTCAGCTCGGGGAGCTTGACGGCGTAAGCGTTGGAGATGTATGGGCACTGGGCGTAGACGCCGTCGATGAGGCTGATGAGGCCGTCGCGCTTCGCTTTGAGCGTTGTGGCGAGCGTGAGGTTTCCGCCTCCGGACTCGCCGGACACGATCAGCGTGGAGATGCCGAGCTGGTCCTTGTTTGCCGCTGCCCACTGGAGCCCTGAGGTGCAGTCGTTGAGGCCAGCGGGGAATGGATACGGGCCTTGCTTGCCGGCACCGTTGCGAAACTCGACTCCGATCACAACCAGTCCGGCCGCGGCGAGCTCGTTGCGCCAGCGGACATAGCCGACACCGGCCGCTTCCAGCATGACCATCCCACCGCCGTGGAGGTGAACGACGCCGGGGAGGCGGCCGGTGGCGTTGGTCGGGCGGTGAACGAACAATGTGATGTCGTTGCCGTCGACTCCACGAATGATCTCGACGCGCGATGTGACCCCCTCCACCGGCGGAACGCCGGCCGTGAGCATGGCCGGCAAGCCTTCCATGGCTGATTCGGTCTCGGCGACGAAGTCGAGGATGTCTTCGATCGATGAGGCGCTGTTGACGGGCGGCGCAGGAGGGGCCTCGGCCATGCCCAGCGGGGCCATCGCAGCGATCATGCGGGGATCGGCTCGCGGATCGTCGCGCAGCACCATGTCCGGGTTGCCGAGACGCCCGGGAAGCCTCGGTGAAATTGTCGTCATGGTTCGCAGCCCCTTCGTGCGATAAGAAGCGCCCGATGAGACGCCGAGCACGATTCATTGTGGCAGCGTTGCGCTCTTCGTGACGAAGCCAGCAAGCACTGACCAGTGGGCGTGGTGGGACGCTATGCGTTCTGGCCCCCGGCCCGGGTTGCACGAGTCCGAGCAAGGACCGACGGCTCGGCCCGATTCTGGGGCGCAGCGCTCCTGACGCACCGCCTCCAGTTGACCCGGCCTTCTGGGCCAAACTATCCTAGTAAGCGCGCACTGGACAGTATGGAGGACCGATGCCTGAAGCAGTCACCTTGACGGAGCTCGATCGCGAAGCGCTCCGCGTGAAGTATCGCGAGGAGCGGGACAAGCGCGTCCGGCCGGACGGTGTGGCCCAGTACGTCGAGCCGACAGGCCGGTTTGCCCACCTCCACGAGGATCCCTACGTCGAACGCGTCGAGCGCGAGCCGCTGACTGATCACGTCACACTGCTCATGGTTGGCGGCGGGTTCGCAGGACTGTCCGTCGGTGCCCGGCTGCGCGAAGCCGGCTTTGATGACTTTCGGATCCTCGAGGGTGGTGGCGACTTCGGTGGTGTGTGGTATTGGAACCGCTACCCGGGTGCGATGTGCGACTCGGCCGCGATGGTGTACCTCCCGCTGCTGGAGGAGACGGGCTACATGCCGACGAACAAGTACGTGCAGGCCCCGGAGATCTGGGGCCACGCCGTCCGGATCGCCAAGCACTTCGACCTGTACGACAAGGCTGTGTTCTCCACACAGGTCACCACGATGACGTGGAACGAGGTCGAGAAGCATTGGCTGGTGTCGACGGATCGTGGTGATCGAATCACCGCCAAGTACGTCGCGATGGGCACCGGTCCGTTGAATCGCCCGAAGCTACCGGGCGTTCCCGGTCTCGACTCGTTCGGTGGTCACACGTTCCACACCTCGCGTTGGGACTATGAGTACACAGGAGGCAGCTACGAGGGTGCGCCGATGTCCCAGCTTGCCGACAAGCGGGTGGGGATCATCGGGACCGGTGCGACCGCGGTGCAATGTGTCCCCCCGCTCGGCCGCGACGCGAAAGAGTTGTACGTCTTCCAACGCACCCCGTCGGCCGTCGACGCGCGTAACAACCATCCGATCGATCCGGACTGGTATGCGACGCTCGGTCCCGGCTGGCAACGGGAGTGGTTGCTCAACTTCGCCACCCTCCAGGCAGGCGGCTGGGCCGAAGAGGATCTCGTCCACGACGGCTGGACCGACATCTCGCAACGCATTCGTGATCGCATGGTCGAACGTCAAGACGGCGACAAAACGATGACCTTCGAGGCCTTCATCGCGGCGTACGAGGACAGCGACGACGAGAAGATGGAAGAGATCCGTCGCCGCGCCGAGGCCATCGTCGAGCGCCCGGACACGGCGGCGAACCTGAAAGCTTGGTATCGCCAGTTCTGCAAACGTCCGTGCTTCCATGATGAGTACTTGCAGACGTTCAACCGTCCGTCCGTCCACCTCGTCGACACCGACGGCAAAGGCGTCGAGCGCATCGACGAGAACGGGGTGTGGGCAGGCGGCCTGCACTACGACCTGGACTGTGTGATCTTCGCTTCCGGATTCGAGTTCAACACCGACTACACGCAACGCTCGGGCTTCGAGATCATCGGGCGGGGCGGTCGCACGCTGACCGAGAAGTGGGCCGATGGCATGGAGTCCTACCAGGGCATGCACGTGCACGGGTTCCCGAACATGTTCGTCATCGGATTTTTGCAGGGCGGCAGCCTCGGGGCCAACGTGACGAGCAACTACACCGAGGCGGTCGCACCCTCGCTGCCGTGCTCACGCACGCAGAGGAAACGGGCGCGCGCGAAGTGGAGTGCACCGCCGAGGCCGAGCGCGATTGGGTCGAGGCGATCGAGAACACCCCGCCCAGCCTGATCGGGGGTCCGGACTGCACGCCCGGCTACTACAACAACGAGGGCAAGCCGCAGGGTCGACGCCACAAGCTGAACATGGGCGCGTACCCGCTCGGATCGGTCGCTTTCTTCCACTACATCGACGAGTGGCGCAACGGCGGCGAGTTCCCCGGCGTCGAATTCCGAACGTAGCGGTGGGTGACGTCGATGACCGTTCGGTTGGGCCGTCGTCATCGCCGGCCCGACTGCGATCGTGATGCCGTTCTACGAGGGGCATCAACGCGGTACGACCAACGCGACGCGACGACCGGGAAGCCGTTCGTGCCTATACAGCGCACCGGCTGCGGCTGACCGGCCTCCCGAGCCTGCGACGCGGCGGGGCGGGTCCACGCACCGCCCCAGGAGACAAACCATCCCCAGAACGCGCAGCCCGCACCGGCGAGAGAGCGTTTTCGATCGCCGGCCCGGGCGCACGAGGGGACGCGAAAACTGCTCGATCTCCCGTCACCCAGCGTGGTCGCCGCTGCCGCTCTGAAGGGCGCGACTGACCGGCACATCGGCTGCGCGCCGGTTCGGCTTTGGGAGCGAACGTTCTGGGACGCGCTCTCTAGGTGAGCCAACGCCCCGGCTGGCTAGGCTGCGGGCATCACGTCGGGAGGGGGCTGCTTGTGGCGCTGTTCGTGATCGAGCGGAACTTCGCGGAGCGGCTGGCGCTCGACGCGAGGGCAATCGAGGAGTTCAACGCCTACAACGCCAGCGCAGAGCTTCGCTGGCTGTTCAGCTTCCTCTCCGCGGACAAGAAGAAGTCGTACTGCCTGTACGAGGCGGCCGACCACGGAGCGTTGATCAAGCAGGCGGAAGATCTTGGCATTCCTGCAGACGCCATAGTTGAGGTGTCCGAGGTGAACCCACAGATGTTCACCACGGGAGCGTCCGTGAGCGGACACAACGGGGTGTAGCGGCGCAGGAGGGATCAAATCGCGCCGTGGTGGTGCGCCCACGTCGCCGCCTCGGTGCGGTTGGATGCGCCCGTCTTCGCCAGGATGGCACGAACGTGGTTGGCGATCGTGTGCTGACTGGCGTGCAGTTTCTCACCGATCTGCCGGTTTGACTTCCCTTGGCACAGGAGGCGCAGCACTTCGGACTCGCGGCGCGTCAGGCTGCCACCGGCATCGGGTGGGGTGGGGCGCAAGGCGTGGAGCAGCGCGTCTGCTCGTCGCGAGAGCCCGGACATCCCCAACGATTCGGCGGTGGCGGCGGCATCGCGCGCCAACTCCCTTGCTCGCTCCAGATGGGCGCGGCGAGTCATGGCGGCGAGATGGTGGGCGAGCGCGAACTGTGAATGGGCGATCCAGGTCGACCAGCCGGCACGCTCGTCGAGCTCGAGCGCCGCTTCGAAGGCTGCCAAGGCTGCGTCGTGTTGGCCGAGCGTGCTGTAGAGCCGGCCCAGGTAGCGATCGGCGGCGCCGTAGCAGACGAGGCCGGGGACGTAGACGGACAGACCGGCGTATGGCGCCAGGCGCGACAAGACCTGCTGCGCGATCGCCCGATGCGCGCACTCGAACGCGGCGTCCGCCAGGTAGCTCATGACACCAGGGACGAGCGAATCGTTGGGGAGCGAGGCAAGTTGCTCCGCCGCTAACCGGTCCAGCAGCGCTGAAGCCTCGGTGGTCATCCCCGCCTCGGCATACACTGCGGCAAGCCCGGGCGTCCACCCCGAGTCGCTCCCGTCGAGACGGGCCGCCAGCTCGAGCATGGGCCGCAACTCCGCCAAGCGCCCCTGCTCCCGGCGGATTGAGAACATCTGGATGCCGTACGCGCCGTCGTCCTGGTGGTTGAGCTCTCCCCACCGACGGTGGTCCTCGGTCGCAGCTTCGGCGGCGGCGAGTCGGCCTTCACAGAGCGCCATGGTGGCCTCGTAGCCGGCGTGGACGAGGAAGTAGTAAGGCTGGCGGAACCGGTGGACGAGGACGACCTGGCGATCGTGTTGACGGGCGAGCGCAGCCGAGTCCATCTCCACGAAGAGTCGAAGCATGATCTTGATGATCAGTCGGAGCTCCGCGAAGTCATCGCCTTCTCGCACGGCGATCTGGAGGCCTCGTCGGCCGAGGGCGAGGTGGTTCTGGATGGTCTCCGGCGTGACGGTCGCGTAGAGCCCGCTGTGGATCACATCGAGCAGCAGGTCCGGCTGGCCCAGTGATGTTGCGAGCGAGATGGCCTCATCGCTGGCCTCCCGGCTCGCTTCGTCGGCACCGCTCAACGCGAGTGCTCCCGATAGGGCGCCCAGCAGTTCACACCTCGTGGTCGGGTCCCGTTCATCCGCGAGCGCCTCCCTCAACAGTGCCACCGCAGCGCCACCGTGGAGGGTGCCCCGCCATGTCGCCTCGGACATCGCCTTGGCCGCGCGGACGAGGCGTCGATGGTCGCCAAGTGTGCGCGCCAGACCGGCGGCGTCTTGGCAGTAACCCGCCGCGGTGAGCGAATCGCCAGAGCGAGCGTGGGCCGTAGCGAGGTCAACGAAGATGTCCGCGTGGTCCCGGTCGTCGACCACGACCGTCGACACGTCGTGCAACACCGCGATCGCGTCGTCGAAGGAAACCGTCTCGATCGAGCGTTGCGCGGCCAGCCGCGCGTAGTGCACCGCGGTCGACGGCGGCTCGAGGGGGACTGCGGCCGCGAAGTGACGAGCGAGGACACTCGGCTCGGCGTTCCCGGTATCCAGCAGCCCCGTGGCGAGAGCCAGGTGACAGCGCGCCCGGTCGCTCGCTGGCAACGAGCCTTCGATGGACTGACGCACCAGCGCGTGGACGAATGCTGCTCGCCCAGGGCCGACGTCTCGGAGGAGCCCGGCGGCGGTGCCTTCTGCCACGGCGTCCAGGACGTGATCGACGCCGGTGTGCGCCGCCCGCCCGATCACGTGGACGTCGAATGACACGCCGCTGCACGCCGCGAGCTGCAGCACCCGGCGAGCGCGGTCGGCGACCCGGGTGAGCCGGTGGCTGACCATCTCTCGGACCGAGCGCGGTGCCTCGCTCGCCTGCGACGGCCCGAGCGACCAACGGCCGTCCTCATGGCGCAGGTGCCGGGAGTCGAGGAGCTGTCGCCAGGACTCGGTCAGGAAGAACACGTTGCCGGCGCTGAGCTCCGTGAGCTGCTGGACCACCGCCTCGAGCGATCGGGGCAGGTTCTCGGGGAGTGTGCCGGTGGCGCTCGCGACGAAGCGCCGCACCCCGCCTTCGTCGAAGGGCTCGATGTCGACGCGGTCGACCCCGTGTAGTCGGGCGATGGTCGGGAAGGCACGCGCGAAGGCCTCGGTGCGATCGTTCGGCGCATCGCGTGCCGTCGCGACGACGCAGAGCCGCTCGAGGCGGGGCGATCGGACGATGTGTTCCAGGAGGCGCAGGGTCGGGCGTTGCGCCCAATGGAGGTCGTCCAGCACGATCAGCACGGGAGCGGACGAGGTCAAGCCGACGAGGAGGTCCACGACGGCCTCGAAGGCCCAGTGCCGATCGGATTCGGGACCGCGCGGCACGACCGGCTGCCCCGCCGCCTCCGCCCGCCCCTTGAACGGTCCGGGTGGTGCAGCCCACGGGAACAGCAGTGCGAGATCGGCTCGGGCGCCGCCGCTGAGCTGTTCCCCCGTCGAACTGGCGACGAGTTCCTCGAACGCGGGCCGGAGAGCCTCGTTGAACGGTTGGAAGGGGAGCTCCACCACCTCGGTCGACCCGCCGTAGACAACGATGCCGCCGGCGATGTGGGCGCGGCGCGCGAACTCGGCGACGAGCCTGGTCTTGCCGGAGCCGGCCTCCCCTTCGAGCATGAGCACACGGCGCTCGCCGGCCGACACGGCCGCCCAGGTGCGCTCCAAGCTCAGCCACGGGGCGTATCGGTTGACGAAGGGATATCGGTTGGCCACCGCGAGCGGTCTCGGAAGCGGAAGCAACTGGCCGGGCCCCGCAATCGGCAGGAGTCGATGGACGCCGTCCTGCGTGTCGACCGGCTCGCATTGCAGGTCGGCAGACGCCGTCAGGAGTCGGCGGGCGAGGTCGCTGACGAGCACCACCCCTGGCTGCGCCGTTGCGGCCCAATCGAGTGCGCGGTCGACGGCAGTGAGCCCGCCAAGGAGTGGGCGTGCGCCGTCCGCTGGGGCCTCGGTCACCTCGATGGCCGCTCGCATGAATGGCCGGCGAGCGCGAAGGTCCTGCATCGTTCGCGCGGCCAGTGTGGCCGTCGGGAAGGCCATCACCGCGCCACCGGGCAAGCTCGCCGCCGGTGGTGTCGCCAGCCTTGCGACCTCATCATCGCTCAGTGGATCCGCGAGGCAGACCACCGCCACCGTCGCGGAAGTCATCGCAGCCAAGCCCCCTCCCGATCTCGCCACCGAAGAGTGGTGAGATAACCACAGCGGCACCAGCCGGTCCTCGGCCACGACGTGACCACGGCCAGTCGCAGAGTAATCAGATCTGATCACCCCGTGACCCCGTAAGATAGATCAAGCCGAGGCATTCGCAGCCGTCGGGAACCTGCGTACGGTTCCGCCATGACGACGACAATGAATCGCCTTCCCACCTCCCTGGCCGAGGCAGTCACCACGCTCGAGCCGCTCATCCGCCGCTACGCGGACAGCGCCGAGCAGAACCGGGTGATGGCACCCGAGATCATGGAGGCCCTGGTCGCGTCCGGCCTGATGCGCATGTGGGTGCCGCAGGCGTACGGCGGCCTCGAGGCGGACCCGAACGAGTCGCTCGACGTGATGGAGCAGCTCGCCCGAATCGATGCCGCGACTGGCTGGGTCGTATCGAACTGCGTCTTCATCAGCACGTTGTCGCAGTTCCTCCCGGAGCCTGTTCGTGCCCACATCGCCGGCGACCCGGGCATCGTCGCCTGCGGCACGTTCGTTCCGCCGGGAACCGCCCGGGCCACCGCCAATGGATACATCATCAACGGCGACTGGTCGTTCGGGAGCGCAACCCAGTACGCGACCAGCATCGTCACCCTCGTCCTCCTCGTAGACGACGACGGTGAGCTCGTCCTCGATGGCGGCAACCCGGTCAGCATCGTTGCGTACTTCACTCGCGATGACATCGAGTTCCGCGACACCTGGTTCACCCTGGGGCTGAGAGGGACCGGCAGCACCAACTTCGTCGCCAAGGAGCTCGCGATCCCGAAGGACCACACCTACCTCCTCGGGCCGTGGGAGCAGAAGGACGGCCCGTTCGCCGGCCCGCTCTACCGCCTTGGCCTGATGATGGACGCGGTGCGCGTCGCCAAGGTCGGGGTCGGGATCGCCCAGGGTGCCGTGGACGACTTCGTCGAACTGGCGACCGCCAAGACGCCTGCGTACACGGCCGTCCTCACGGCAGACCGCGCCACAGTGCAAGAACGCGTTGCACGAGCGAAGGCACTTGTGCAGGCCGGCCGGCACACCATCCGTACGACCGTCAGCGATGGCTGGGCGGCGGTCCAGGACGGCAGCCGCATCACCGGCGAACGATGCGTGCCGATGGGGCTGGCCGCGTCGTTCGCCCTTGACGCCGCCGCCCAAGCCGTCGACCTCCTCTACCAATCCGGAGGCACGACCGCTTTCCGCGACGAATCCCCGCTGCAGCGCCGGTTCCGGGACATCCAGACCCTGCGCCAGAACGCCATCGCGTCCTGGAGCCGCTACGAATCGCTCGGCAAGATGATCCTGGGCCGCCCGAGCGACTGGCCGTTCCACCAGCTGTAGGGCTGGTTGCCGGCCCGATCGATTCCGACTCGGGCGAGTCAGATACCTCAGCGCCCGCAGGGAGGGTCGTCGGACCCCTCCCCCAAACAGCAACAGAAAGGGCGTTATGTCCCTGCACCCGCTGGGGACGGCCCCGGCGGGGTGTCGCAGCTGCGCCCGCTGCTGAGGCGTGGACGAATCGAGACAACCGCGCGCCTGCCAACGCGCTGGACGCTGTGCCGGCCGAGCGTGTGGGTGGCTCACTCGAAGTGCTGGTGTCGACAGCTTGTCACGGCACGCTGCGCCCAGCGCTTCAGCTCATTGGCGAGCTGGTCAGCGATCTCTGGTGGCATCGCGAAG
>JBBQTN010000195.1:0-10170 GCA_038213195.1 Acidimicrobiales bacterium
GTTCACACCGTGGAGGTCGGGGGATCGAGACCCCCATCGCCCACTGCAAGGCTCCCGCTCAGGGGCATTGCAGCCTCGCTGGGGCGGCGCCGGACCGACGCCCAGGTGCACAGGGCGCAGCACCCGAGACACCGTCGGTCGCGCGAAGCAGACCTCCCGGTTCGCGCCACGATCGAACCGTTGCTCGCCGACGCTCATCGCACGCTCGCACAATGGGCTCCCCGGTAGCGCCGTCGGCCATGATCCGCCGCGGATGATCCCGGGGCGCCGAGGCCACAGCATCAACAGATCTCCGCGAACAACGACCCGTTTGACCTCGGAGCCGGCTTGGGTGGGAGGTGCTGAGGCCCGGAGGAGAGGCCTTATTTCGCAAGTTGGACGTCGGCGGCGCGGAGGCGTCGAGCGAGTCCGATGAGGAGGTTCTTCGCGAGGTGCGGTGAGCCCTCGACGAGCATCGTGAACTCGCGTTGACCGATCACCTCAGCGACAAGATCGGTCTCCGCGACGATCGTCGCTGTTCGAGGACCACCGTCGAGCAGCGCAATCTCTCCGAAGAACTCGCCGGGTCCGATCGTCGCGACCGTGCGACCACCGATCTCGACACGCGCGGTGCCATCAACGATCACGATGAACTCGTGCCCCGTAGCCCCCTCCCGAGCGAGTACTTCCCCCGCTGGAAATCGAAGCTGCGTCGCCGTCGTCCCGATGAGTTCGAGCTCTTTACCCGTACACGCTGAGAACAAGGCGATCGCCTTCAGGTGCTCGACTGCTGATCGCTTCGCCTTCATCAGGTCCTCCTTCGGCTTCGTGCCTCGGTGATGGTACGCACACGTGTGGTCGCCCGGCCCGACCGGACCGAACCACAGGCCGGATTCTGTCGCCGTTGAAGACATGCACGCACGCTCACAACAACGGCTCGGTTCGGAGCTTCCGCGCAGCGCCGTGGGACGCGGTCTGGACCGATGATGACAAGCCCGATCGAGGACGTTGGGGCTGAGTGGTGTCGGCCCGCGGCAGCGGATGGCGACGATGTCCCGATCGCTGTCGCCGGAACGCTGCTCGACACGTCGATCAAGCTGATCGCGTAGGCCCTCGGGATCAGCGCCGCGCGGGCGAAGGCGGCGGCCCGCCCTCGCACGCGTAGCGCTGTGCCATCGGGGCCAGGTACGTTCCGCATCGCGCCCGCGCACCCCGCGTGGAGCAGTTCGTGACGGAGGCAGTTCCTATGCGTATGGGTGTGAGCTTGTGGGCGAACAACGGGTCTGACAACGAGCGGTTCTCCGCCTTGGAGCGAGGCGAAGGCGACCCAATCGGTGACGGTGTCGACAACGTCATCTACGAAACCGAGATCCGTTTCGGTGACCTGGTCGAGCCATTGGGGTTCGACTCGATCTGGACGGTCGAGCACCACTTCAGCCCGTACACGATGGTGCCCGACCCGTTGCAGTTCCTGACGTTCTGGGCCGCGCGTACCGAGCGGATCGGGATGGGCACCATGGTCGTCGTGCTCCCCTGGCATCAGCCGGTGCGTGTGGCAGAGCAGATCAGCCTGCTCCAGAACCTCATGGGTGATGGCCGAGACATCATGGTGGGATTCGGACGAGGCCTTGGTCGGCGCGAGTACGGCGGCCTGGACGTCCCCATGTCGGAGTCGCGGGAACGGTTCGACGAATCCGTGCAGATCATCAAGGGGCTCCTCGCCAACGAGCGCTACGCAGACCAGGGCAAGTTCACCCGGGTGCCGGATGTGTCGCAGCGACCGGAGAGCTTCGACCTGTCCATCCGCCCGCGGCCGCGCAACGCCAAGGCTCTGCTCGACAACTTCTACGTCGCCTGGGGCAGCCCCACCAGCGTCAAGGCCACGGCCCACCTCGGACTGCGGCCGCTGATCATCCCGCAGCGCGACTTCAGCCACTACATGGGTGAGTTGGCCGAATTCAACGAACTGCGCGTCCAAAGCGGTTACGAACCGGACAACTGCACCCTCCTGCTGCAGTGCTACTGCGCTGAGACCGAGGAGCTGGCCCAAGAAGGTGTGCAGTACTTCCTCAAGCAGGCCGAATCGGCGAACGTCAACTACGAGTTCGGCAACGAAACACTCAAGCAGGCAAAAGGGTACGAGTACTACGTCGACATGATGAAGGCAGCCGCTGAGGGCGGAATGGACTTGTCCAAGCCGGCTCTCTACAACGACGTCGAGACTGCACCGATCGGTACTCCGCCGCACTGCATCGAGGCGATCCAGACGGTGTGCGACACGCTCCACCCCGATCAGATCCTCGGCGTGTTCAAGATTGGCGGCATGCCGCTCGAGCTGGCCGAGAAGAGCCTGCGGCTTTTCGCCAAGGAAGTGCTGCCTGCGGTGCACGAGATGGTCCCTCAGGCTCCCATCACACACGGCACATGGGTGGCCACCGGTTGACGACGCGCCGGCCTGCAGCGTGGGAGCAGACCGGCGCGGTTGGGGGGAGGAGCCAGCGATGAGGACCCACTTGCACACTTGCACGTTGTGCGAGGCGATGTGCGGGGTTGTGGTCAGCGTCGAGGGGGAGCGGGTGGTTGCAGTCCGTGGTGACAAGGACGACCCGATGTCGAGGGGGTATCTCTGCGCGAAGGGCCCGGCGTCACGCCAACTGCTCGCGCGTCCAAGAGAGGACCATGGGTTCACGCGGAGTGAAGGGTCAGGACGTCTGCGTCCCACGGTGGGACCGCTCTCCATGTCTGCGATCGGGACGAGGTTGGTAGCGGAGTTGTCGTCGGAACGGTCGTCGTGACCTTCACCGTGGTCGACGTCGGTGCGGTCGCCGTGGGCGCGCCCGTCGACGCGCACCGTCGAGGTGTCGAAACGGTACCTTCGCCTGCGGAGGCCCCTCGCCGTGAGTCAGTACTTGTTGTTCTTCGTCCTCGGGCTGAGCACCGGGGCGGTGTACGCGGGCCTGTCGATGGGGATCGTGTTGACCTATCAGGGTGCTGGCGTGATCAACTTCGCGGCGGCTGCGATGGCGACGGTGTCGTTGTACGTCTTCAGCGATCTGCGTGCCGGGCGGCTGACCCTGCCGCTGCCGTGGTTGCGCTCCTACGAGGTCGGTCGATTGCCCACGTGGTCCCAGGTGGTCATCGCCCTCATGGTGGCTGCAGCGGTCGGCGCGCTCGTCGAACTGGCCGTGTCACGCCCGCTGCGATCTGCACCCGTCGTGGCCAAGGTGGTCGCGTCGATCGGCGTGACCACAACGCTGCAGGCGGCCGTCGTGCTCAAGTACGGGAGCGAAGCGCGCCTGCCTGAAGTGGTCGTGCCATCGGGCACGGTGCGCATCGCCGACTTTCCGGTGCCGAGCGATCGGCTCTGGCTGATCGGCGTGGTCGTCGTCCTCGGCAGTTCGCTGGCGTTGTGGGCAGGCTCGTCGCGAACCGGTCTCGCACTGCGCGCCGCCGCTGAGAACGAGCGGGCAGCGTCTTTCGCCCGCCTGTCGCCGTCGGTGCTCGGGATCGTGACGTGGGTCTCTTCGACCGTGTTCGCGTCGTTGGTGTTCATCGTCGCCGGTCGTGCGACGGGTGCATTGACGCCGGGCGGTCTGACACTGCTGGTCGTGCCGGCTCTCGCCGTGGCGCTGATCGCGAGGCTGCACTCGCTGTGGGCGGCTCTCGTCGGCGCGCTCGGGCTCGGTGTGTTGCAGGCGGAGCTGGTGTTCCTCTCGAATGACAAGGCATGGTGGCCGGCTTGGGCCAAGCACGGATTGCAGAACTCGGTGCCCTTCCTCGTGATCGTCACGACGGTGTTCGTCGCCGGCCGCGCGATCCCCGTGCGCGGCGAGGACGTGCGCTCGCGGCTGGCGCCGGTGTTCGTGCCGCGCAACCGTCCCGTCGCGATCGTCGTCGTCGTGCTCATCGGGTTCGTCAGCGTCGTCGCCACATCGGGCACCTACCGGTTCGGCGTGATCACCAGCCTCGCCGGTGCATTGATCGCGCTGTCGCTCGTCGTGCTCACCGGGATGGTCGGACAGATCTCGCTCGCCCAGACCGCGTTCGCCGGCGTTGCCGGCCTCGTGCTGGCGAAGCTCGGGGACAGCGTGCCGTTCCCGCTGTCACTGTTGACCGCAGTGGCGATCGCCACGATCGTCGGCACGGTCGTCGGCGTACCGGCACTGCGCATTCGTGGCGCCCAGCTCGCCGTCGTCACGCTTGCCGCAGCGATCGCCGTCGAGGAGCTGATCCTCGACGGACCGGAGCTGCAATCATCGTCGCAGGCCATCCCGACGTGGCACCTCCTCGGCATCGACCTCTCGGTGCGTCACGGTCGGGACGTCGCGCGTGCGCCGTTCGCGCTGTTCGTGCTCGCCGTCGTCGCTGTCGTGTTCGTGTTGGTCGGCAACCTGATGCGATCCGGCACCGGCCGCAAGATGCTGGCTGTCCGCTGCAACGAGCGCGCCGCGTCGTCGATCGGCGTCGCCGTGGGCACGATCAAGCTGGGCGCGTTCGCGCTGTCGTCGTTCCTCGCCGGACTGGGCGGCGCGCTGATCGCGTCGAGTCGCGGGCAGCTCTCCTCGGCGTCGTTCGGCGTCTTCGTCGGCCTCGGCTTTCTCGCCATCACCTTCCTGAGCGGCATCACCGCCGCCTCCGGTGCGCTGGTGGCAGGCGCACTCGTCGCGCTGGGCGTGGTGTACACCACGCTCGACCGCAGCTTCGGCGTCGCCGCTTACTACGCGTTGATCAGTGGACCACTCCTCATCGTCACCGTGATCGTCAATCCGATGGGCATCGCCGGACGGATCCGAGTGGTCCTCGACCGTGCGCGACGACGGCCGACGGCCGAGCACACCACGCTCACCGAAGCGGAGATGTGGGGCCCGATCCGTGTGCCGCCGCCGGTCGTCCCCATCCGCCGGACTGCTCCGGGCGCCGTCGTGCTGCGGATCGGATCGGTGTCGGTCAGCTATGGCGGCCTGCGCGCTGTCGACAACGTCAGCATCGACGTGCGTGCGCGTGAGATCGTCGGGTTGATCGGTCCGAACGGGGCCGGCAAGACCAGCCTCATCGATGGCGTCACCGGCTTCTACCCGGCGACCGGCGCCGTGGCGCTGCGCGGTGAGTCGCTCGAGGGTCTGGTGGCCCACGTGCGGGTGCGACGCGGTCTGGTGAGAACGTGGCAGAGCATCGAGCTGTTCGACGACCTCTCCGTCGCGGACAATGTGCGCGTGAGCGACGACAGCGGCTCGGAGGCGCGCAACTTCATGCGCGACCTCGTGCGACCGAGCCGGCCACCTTCGCCTGCGGTTCTGAGCGCGATCGAGTTGCTCGGCCTCGAGTCCGTCGCCCGTCGCAACCCGGCCGAACTGTCGCTCGGCCAGCAGAAGCTGGTCGGAGTGGCCAGGGCGCTCGCGCTGGGGCCGACGGCTCTCCTCCTCGACGAACCCGCCGCCGGCCTCGACATCGCGGAGAGTGCGGCGTTCGGAGAGCACCTGCGGCGCATCGCCAGCACGGGGATCGCCTGCCTCCTGGTCGACCACGACATGCGTCTCGTGCTCGGCGTCTGCGACCGCGTCCATGTCATCGAGTTCGGCACGGAGATCGCCAGCGGCCGACCGCAGGCCGTGCGCATAGACCCGGCGGTGGTCGCCGCGTACCTCGGCTCGGGACACCTCGACACGACATCACGTCGGCGATGGGGCCCGGAGAACGAGGACTGATCCGTTGTCATCAGACCGCGAGTCTCTCGTCGGCGGCGTGAAGGTCGATGCGTTGCTGACCAGGACGTGGTCGTGAATCGTCGGTGACGCAACTCAGGCGTCGCCCGCTGGTCGGGGTGATCGTGAATCGTCAGTGACGACTCCGCAGTGGTGTTGCTCCAGTTCGAGCCGTTGGCGAAGCAGTGGACCCTGGCGTGCCTGTCACTCGTCACGCCCCTACGAGAAGCCCACCACAGGACCGCGGGCGTGACGGGCCGATGTTTCGTCACGGACGATTCACGAGGGCGTCGGGCCGGGAGCCTGCGTTCGGGTTTCGTCACGGACGATTCACGAGGATGTCGGGCCGAGCGGGGTCGCGGCGGGGGCCGACGAACGGCCACCGATGCCGCTGCAGGACCTCTGTCGGCGAATGGCACGGACGCACGAAGCGGTCACCGTGGCAAGCCCAGGAATCCCCGGTCCTCCCACCGCCGTACGCGACACGGTCTGCATCTGACCGGGGCCGGGCGGCCGTTGCCGAATCTCCGGCCCCGGGCGACGCGCTCGTTACAGTCGGGCCGTGGGGGAGTTGCTGTGCGCCGACGTCCTGCCGCTCATTGCGGACCAGGCGGTCACAGCCGATCGCACGCGCTCGATCGCGCCCGAGGTCATCGCTGCGCTCAAGGGATCGTCGCTGCTCGACATGGCTGCCTCACCGGAGATCGGCGGTCTCGGCTCGACGGTTGGCGACATCGCCCGCGAGCTGGCAGCGATCGCGGCCGCGTGCGGCTCGACCGCGTGGTGCCTCTGGAACCACCTCAGCGTGTTCCATCTCTTCGCCGGCACCCTTGGCGTCCCCAACGTGGACCTGTTGCGGTCGATCGTCGAACGCGACGAGTGGGTCTGCTTCCCGGCGGGCGCGGGGTCGCGGCCCTTCGGTCGGCTCGATCCGGATCGGCACGAGGTCGTCATCACGGGTCCGACCACGTTCGGATCGGGCTGCCGCTACGGCGAGTGGACGGGCGTCGCGTTCGCGCTGGTCGATGAAGCGACAGGAAAGCCGGCGTCGCCACCCGACCTGCGCTTCACGATCGTCCGGCTCGACGAACCGACTGTTCGGATCGAGGCGACGTGGGACGGTATGGCGTTGCGGGCCTCAGCGACGGACACCGTGCACCACGACGCGACGCGTGTCCCGGTGTCGCGCTGCGCGACGTGGTACGCCGCCAATCGGGCCGAGGTCTACCGTCACGATGACTATCCTGTCATCAACCCGCGCTACCGCGAGGACTGGGTCGGGCTCTCCGATCTGTGGCTCGCGGCGCAGGCAACAGGTGCGGCCGGCGCCGCGGTGGAGGACGCCGCCCGTGGGGTTCGCGATCGCCGCGCGATCATGGGCGCAGCGATGGTCGACATGCCGATGGTGCCGATGCGATTGGGTGAGGCGTGGGCGATGGTCGCCGCTGCGCGGGCCGCCGTCACGGTCGGCTGCGCCGAGGTGGACGATCGCATCGCAGCCGGCGTCCCGCCCACCGAAGCCGACTACACCCGCCAGCTCGCCCATTCGGCGCAAGCCCTTCGGCTGTGTCGCGACGCCATGGACCACGTGCTCGCCGTCCTCGGCGGGAATGGGCTGCGCGAGAGTGGCTCGTTCGAGCGTCGCTACCGCGACGTGATGGCCATGCCGCTGCACATCAACGCCCACCCCGACAGGGTGTACGACAAGGTCGGGCGGCTCCTCATGGGCATCGCTCCCGTGACCAAGTTCTAGTTGGCTGCCCGTGTCGCCAGGGCGCACCGCTGCTCCCAGTCACGATGAGTGATCGGAGCGCCGCGGCCGGTGTCACAAGCACTGCCGTCAGACGCTAGAACACACCGTGATCGAGGGCCACGAGAGGGGTGCAATGCGCTGTGGAGGGTGACCGATGAGTGGACCGCGTGAGGAGACGTCGCTCGTCGAGTTGCTGGCCGGCTACTTCTCGGAGCGGGTGCTGATGATCGGTCGCGAGGGCACCATCCTCGCTTCGCTTGGCCGGTCGCAGGGGATGTTGGGGTTCGAGCCGGAGGAGCGAGGGGGGATGCACGTCGCAGAGCGTGTTCACCCCGATGATCTGCGAGCGGTGCTCGACCTCTTGACGCGCGCCCGGCTCTCCGAAGGGCTGGAGGAGGCGGTGGTGGTGCGGGCGCGACACAAGGACGGTTCATGGCGCCGCCTGGAGGTCACCGTGTTCAGCCGCATCCACGATGCGTCGCTCGAAGCGGGTGTCGTGCGGCTGCGTGATGTGACTGATCAAACCGGCGCTGTGGACCTCGCCGCCGAGCAGTCGCGGTTCATCTCCCTCGCCGAGGCACTGCCGGTCGGGGTGCTGAGCGCGGACACCGAGGACTTCCTGGTCTTCGCCAACGACGCCGCGTTGGCATTCCTGCGCGTCGGGTTCGAGCTCCTCCGCGGGCGGGGCTGGCTGGAGCGGATCCACCCCGACCACCGCAGCGATGTCGAGGCGACCATCGCCCAGGCGCGCTCGAGCCGGCGCGCCGCCCGCGCCACGTTCGTCACTGTCGAGCCGAACGAGCCCTCGTGGCTGCAGATCCTCGTCGTGCCCCTCACCGAAGCCGGCCGTTACGTGGGGTGGGTCGCCACGTTGGAAGATGTCACTGCGCGGCTCACCGCGGAGCGCGAGCTCGCCCACCGAGCCACCCACGACGCGCTGACGGGGCTGCCGAACCGCTGGCTGGTCATGGATCGCCTGCAACAGGCACTCGCCAAGTGCGCACGACGCCAGAGAGGTGTCGCTGTGGTCTTCATCGACATCGATGGACTCAAAGCACACAACGACGCCCACGGTCACGCCGCAGGAGACGCCATCCTGATCAACGCGGCCCGTCTCCTCGACACCACCGTGCGCCCCAGCGATACTGCCGCCCGCATCGGAGGTGACGAGTTCGTCGTCGTGTCCGACGTGCACAGCGACGGTGAGGCCCATGAGCTCGGAGAACGGGTCAGGGCCCTGCTCAACCACGAGCTTCCCTACCGAGCCGTCCCACTGCCGGTGACGGCCAGCGTCGGCGTCGCCTTCACCAACGATCCCACGGTGACGCCCGACCAGCTGCTCGGCGACGCTGACGCTGCGATGTACCACCACAAGTCGGCCTCCCCCGGTTCGGCCGCTTCCTCGACGCCGATCAAAGAACCGTAGGTACGGGATCCATCGCACGATGTGCTGATGTGTTCGTGCAGCCTGCCCAGGCGCTGATCAACCCACCGCACACGTCGTCTCATCATCGTGGTCCCTCCCGCCACCGACGAGTGCGCCCACGGCTGACCGGAGGGCGCTCCGCGGGTATGGTCGTCTGGAGACGCGAGAACACCTTGGGGGTGGCGAAATGAAGTCGATCTTCTTCCACTTGATGCCGTACCGGGACCTGCCCGACGACTTCGAGGAGCGCTACGAGAGCGTGTGGGTGACTCCACCGAACTCGGAGCTGTGCGATCCCGTCAAGGTGGCCCAGTACTACAAGTGGAACCTCGACGAACTGGAGCTCGCCGACCAGCTCGGGTTCGACGGTCTCGGGGTCAACGAGCACCACCAGAACGCCTACGGGTTCATGGCCTCGCCGAACCTGATGGCAGCCGCGCTGGCCCGGCGCACGCCGAACAACAGCGCGATCCTCGTGCTCGGCAACACGCTGGCGTTGTACTCGCCTGCCCTGCGCGTCGCCGAGGAGTTCGCGATGCTCGACTGCATGACCGACGGACGCCTCGCGGCGGGCTTCCCGGTCGGCACCTCGATGGACGTCAACCGCGTCTACGGGGTGACGCCAACGGAGACGCGGCCGCGGTTCTACGAGGCCCACGACCTGATCATGAAGGCGTGGACGCAGCCTGGCCCGTTCGCCTTCAACGGCCGGTTCAACAAGCTGCGCTACGTCAACCCATGGCCGCAGCCGTTGCAGAAGCCGCACCCGCCGGTGTGGCTCGCCGGTGGCGGGTCCGTCGAGACGTACGAGATGGCCGTCAACAACGACTACACGTACAACTTCCTGAGCTTCTTCGGATACCAGTTCGCGAAGAAGGTGATAGACCAGTTCTGGGACACGTCCGATCGGTTGGGCGGCGACCGCAACCCGTACCAGGCCGGTTTCGCGCAGCAGATCTGCGTCGCCGAGAGCGACGCCCAGGCCGAGGACCTGTACACCGAGCACGTCATGTACTTCTTCAAGAAGTGCCTGCACATCCCGCCGTACTTCATGGAGACCCCGGGTTATCGCACCAAGCGCAGCGCCGAGTTCATCATGAAGACCAACTCGCCGGCCGACATCGCCGCCGCCGCGTCGGCGGCCGGCGACTGGAAGTCGCTCGTCGACCAGGGCTTCGTCATCGGCGGCAGCGCGGCGACCGTCACCGAGCGTCTGCGCGAGGCGTGCCGCGGGCTGCGCGTCGGCAACCTGATCGCGCTCCTCCAGATCGGCTCGATGCCCCACGAGCTCACCAAGCAGAACATCACGA
>JBBQTN010000196.1:0-10052 GCA_038213195.1 Acidimicrobiales bacterium
TGCCTTGGTGCGGATCCTGTTCGGTGTGGTGTGGCTGGTTGACGCTGCCCTGAAGTGGACGCCTCATTTCATCAACGGCTATCTCGATCATCTCGATGAGGGCGCTGCGGGTAGGCCGGGCTGGTTGCAGCCGTGGTTCCGGTTCTGGCACGACTTGCAGTCGCCGGCCCCGCGTGCCGCGGCCTACTTCGTCGCCGCTATCGAAACGCTGATTGCGTTCGCGTTGCTGTTGGGCGTGGCCCGCAAGGTGGTGTTCACGGCAGCGATCCTGTTCAGCCTGCTGATATGGGCGATCCCTGAAGGGTTCGGCGGCCCGTACACGGGACGCGGCGCCGATGTGGACGTCAGCGCCGGCTTGATCTATGCGCTGGTGTTCGTCTCGTTGCTGTTCCTCATCGCCGACGGACCGGACCGCTACAGCCTTGACGCCGTCATCGAACGTCACCATCCGTGGTGGCGCCGTGTCGCCGAGCTCAAGTCGGAGCGTGCCGATCATCCATCCCAAATCAGCCGGGGGGACGCACTCGATGCGTGTCGCACTGCTTCGGAACTCGAATCGGCCGCAATGGCAGGAGGCGCTTCGGGCCCGAGTACTGTACCGGGCTACCGGGCTACCGGGCTACCGGGCTACCGGGCTACCGGGCTACCGGGCGTGACGATCGCCGAATCGTACGGGGCTCCGGCCGGTCCGGCGTGACCCCCAACGTTCGTGACGTGGGACCGGCGAGCGAGGCGACGACGTGCGCCACACATTCGCCGATGGTTAATGATAGGTCAGAGTGGTACTGCATCGCATACCACGCGCTGATGGTGGTCGGCTATGTGGTTGCCGTCATTGTGTACCGCATTCCGAGGCCAATGCCGGAGCGCGTGGCGTTCGTGACGGCGGCGGTTCTCCTGCTCGGCCTGACCTCCGGCGTCGGCCTCGTGATCGTCTTCCACAATCACATGCACCGGCCCTTCTTCCGCTCGCCGGCAGCGAACCGGTGGTATGGGCGGACGGTGCCGGTCTTCGCCGGGTGGTCTGGTTACCTCCTGTGTCAATCGCACATCGTCGTACACCATGCCCACACGATGGACGATCGCGATTGGACGGTGCCGAGGCGACGAGCGGATGGGACGCCGGAGTCGTTGTTTCGCTACGCCCTCGCGTCGTGGCCGTGGCGGGCGGTGCGCTGTGTGCTCGCGGAGATGCGCCGCGACGATTACGATGGGGCGGTGCGCCGGGAGGCGGTCGGCGAAGTGGTCATCTTTGCGTTGCTGTGGAGCATCCCGTTCGTCGTCGACGTGCGGATGGCGCTGCTGCTGTGGCTGGCACCGCAGTGGGTTGCCAATGTTGTTCTTTTCGCCGGCGGGACCTACGCCCAACACGCGGGTTGCTCACCGATGTCGTCGCAGTCTGTGCACGGCCACAGCGTCTCGTCGAGCTCACGCTTCGATCTGGTGACGATGTTTAACAACGGGCACCACACCGTGCACCACGAGATGCCGCGCCTCCACTGGACGGATCTGCCCGAGGTGCAGTTTCGGAGGGCGGGCGTGTTCACGTCAGACGGTGGGATTGTGCGTACGGAAGGGTACTTCGAGTTGGCCAGTGCACAAGCTCGTCGTGAGCTGCGAGGAGGGCCGTCGCGGGGCGGGTCGGCGAGAGTCGTGCGGACAGTTGCCCATGTGGACAGTGAGGCGCTGAGACGGCAGCTGGCCCGGTCCGTATCCCACCCTGCGGATCGTTGGTGGTCAAGAGCCCAGGCGGCTGCCGTGGGCGTCCCGGTTACTCGATTTTCTGGGCGTCATTCAGCGACGCCGCTGCGCGGCATCACGATGATTGGTCGTTGCACTTTCCCGCTCGTCACGATTGGTGTGCTGGCGATCGGCGCTGTCCAGCCTGTCGCTGCGGCCTTTGCCGCTGTGGCTTTCTACGTCGCCTGCAAGCGCTGGGGATGAGCGAGGCATTGCGGCGGCCCGTCGTTGAGTTGCGGGGTCGATCAGTACAGTCGAGGAGTCGTACAAGCGTGGTGTCGTCGCCAGTGCGATGAGTGCCCGCACGTGTCCGAGCAGTACGAATTGATCGGTGGCGGTGCCTCGCAGGGCACCGCGAACCGCACGCAGTGCCGAGCCGGGGGCGCTGGGGAACAGGTGATGCTCGACATGGTGGCTGAAGTTGAGGTTGAGGCGGTCGACGACTCGCCAGCTCTTCACGCTGGCGGTGGTGCGAAGGATGTCGGGTTGCGACGAGAGCGAGCTGAGCATGTGGTTGGTGCCGACGAAGCCGATCATGATGCCGTTCGCCACCAGGGTGGGAACGACCACGATGAGCAGTACGCCGTGCCAGCTGCGCCCGGCGGCGAACGTCAGCCATCCCGCCGCCACCGCCGCCGAGTAGGCCGCCTCACGTTTGCGCCGAATCCCGGCAAAGCCGGGCAGAAAGCGCGACTTGATCCAAAGAACTGACTGCGCCTGGAACGTGAAGAACCAGCCGGCGAGCAGGACTACGAACGTCTTCAGATGGCCAAAGCCGGGCACCGTTCGCACCAGCCGACGGTACGAACGGCTCATGCTCTGCAAGTTGGCGAGCGTGCCGAAGCTGTCCGGGTCGCGGTCCGGAAGATTGGTATGGGCGTGGTGGCCGGAGATGTGCCAGAGGTTCCACAGGTGCGGCGACATCAGGAACGCTGCGCAGCCGGGGGTCATCAGGATGGTGCGCAGCCGGCGAGATGACACGACGGCGCCATGGCCGACCTCGTGGGCGAAGAACATCATCGACGCGTAGCACTGGCCCACCGCGACGGCAACGAGGACGGCCGCAGGCGCGGGCAACACGGCCCAGCGCAGCGCGAAGTTGCCGGCCGCGGCAATGCAGGCGAACGGTACGACAATGAGGGCACGCGCTGGCCGCTGGCGCAGTGCCTGCGGTGGCAGTCTGGCGCGGATGAGGGTCCGCAGCTGGGCGTCAGGGCTCATCGTGAGGTCGCCGAACCGGCCCACGGCGAGAAGCAGGTGGATGTTGTTGCCATCGAGGTCACCGGTGGCCATCCGAAGCGACGTCGCCCTCGCCGCCGACGAGCATTTCGGCTGGCCACGCTGGCCGGCCCGAGCGGAAGTCGGCGAATCCCAGATCCAACGGCACCGCCCACGATCGCGTGCCAGCGAAGAGAACCTGGTACAGCTGCAGGCAGTCGTATCGGAAGCACGCCTCGAGCAGCTGCAGGTAGAAGTCCCAGCCGCGCAGGAACTGCTCGTCGAAGCCCAACCGGGCAATCTCCGAGCGGTTCGCGACGAAACGCTGCCGCCAACGCTGCGCCGTCTCCGCGTAGTGAACCTTCCAGTTGTCGACGTGCCCGACGCTGCCGCCACACTCAGTGACCAGCCGAGCGATGTCGTGCAACTGCGGGAGGGCAACGCCAGGGAAGATGTGCTTGCGCAGCCACGGGCTCGGGTGCCGACTGCCGGTGGTCCCAATGGTGTGTAGGAGCGCCCGACCACCTGGGCGCAGTCGATCCAGCGCGTGGCGCACGAACGTCCGGTGGTACTCCACGCCAACGTGCTCGAACATGCCGACGCTCACGACCTTGTCAAATACCTCATTGACCGCCCGATAGTCGAGCACGCGCACGTCGACCCGGCCAATCAACCCACAGCGGGCAATCCACGACCGAGCCCACGCCGCCTGCTCCCCGCTCAACGTGACGCCTACCGCGGTCACACCGCGTGTCAATGTCGCATAAATCATCAGGCCACCCCAGCCACAGCCAATGTCAAGCAGGCGGTCACCCGGCTGAAGGTCGAGCTTGCGGCAGATAATCTCATACTTGTTCAGCTGCATCTGCGACAGCGAGACATCCAGCGCGTCGGCGTAACCGCATGAATACGTCATGCTTCCGTCGAGGAACAACCCGAAGAACTCGTTGCTCAAGTCGTAGTGGCGGTGCACGTTCTCCTTGGACGGACGAGCCGAATTGCGCCGCAACATCGCTGCAGCAACCACCATCTGGGCACGCCAGCTTCCGCGAAAAGCCGCTCTGAGGTCGTTGACGAACAAAATTCCGAGCAGGCTCACGAGATCATCGTCCGCCACGTCCCACCAGCGCTCTGCGTACGCCTCACCGAAGCCGATGTCTCCGTCGCGGAGGACACGTTTGAACAGATCAGGATCCGAAATCGTTACAACGGAGGACAGCCCTCCACCCCCACCGAAGCGGTAGTCGTGGCCGTCCGGCAGGCGGACGGTCAAGGAGCCGCAGCGGATCGCCCTACCGAGCAGCGAGAGGACCTCGGGAGAAGGTCCGACCCGACGAGTTCTAGACATTCGGCTCCCTCTCGGCCGGGCGGCGGTCGTTCTGCCGGGCCATCATCGCCCGCCTCAAACCTTAGCCTCGGCTCATCGGGGCGACCTGCTGGACGCCCGTGATCAAGCCGGAGTCGCGGTGCATCCCGTTGGTCCTGGGTGAGGCTGTCGGTCGCTCGCAGCCCAGACGAACGCGTTGGAGACGACGTTGGGCGCGGAGATGACGCCGGCTGGAAATGCGCAGTCGGTAGTCAGCCGCACCTTGTTCCGGGGTTTGCCCGGATGGCGGTGTCCGCATTCAGTGTGATCCTCGGTAGCGACTACTACCCGAGGATGCAGGATGAGCAAGCTCAGCACGATCGCGCCGACCGACGCCACCTCGGATTCGGTCGGCACCAGCCCAGGCTTGACAGCAACGGGGATCACGAAGTCGTACCGGCGGGGGATCTGGCCGCGGCGGCGGGAGGTGCGTGTGCTGCGTGGCGCCGATCTCACGGTCGGTCCAGGCGAGGTGGTCGGTCTCGTCGGCGAGAACGGATCCGGCAAGAGCACGCTGATGAAGATCTTGGTCGGTGCTCTGACGGCCGACGCTGGCCGCGTCGCGGTCTCGGGACGGATCGGGTACTGCCCGCAGGAACCCGTGCTGTACGAGCGGCTGACGTGCGACGAACACCTTGAGCTGTTCGGCGTCGCGTACAACATGGGCGAGCAGGCAGTGAACGAGGCCGCCGAGGCTCTGTACGCCACGCTGGGCTTCGACCGTTGGCGCACGTCCCAGGTCGCGGAACTCTTCCGGGGGCACCCGAGCCAAGCTCAACTTGGCCATCGCGCTCCTCGCTGACCCCGAGGTCCTTCTTCTCGACGAGCCCTATGCAGGGTTCGATTGGGACACCTACCTGCGGTTCTGGGACCTCACCGCCGAACGGCGGGCGAATGGGCGCAGCGTCGTGGTGATCAGCCACTTCGTCGCCGACCAAGAACGCTTCGACCGCATCGTGCAGCTACGCGACGGGCGAACCATCCAGTGAACACGATGGCTGAACTCGTCGGCAAGCGCGCCGTTACCGACTACGTTCGCCGACCTCTCAACCTCGTCCTGCTCGTCGTCTTCCCGATCGTGCTCGTCGTCGTCTGGGGCCCGTCGCTCGCCGACTTCTCCAAACTGTCCGGTGGCACCGGTGATCGCGCTCAGATCGAAGCCGCCACCGCCGGGTGGGCAGCTGCCGCGCTGGCCGGTCTGGCCGGGTTCTTTCAAGTCACCGGGGCTCGCGCGACGGATCGACGCCTCGCCGCAGCCAGCGGCCGCTGCGCACCTGTGGTCGCCGGCCGTCTAGGTGCCTCACTCTGCCTGGCCATGCTCGCTGCCGCCGGAGGTCTCCTCGCCTTGGCGGCTCGAACCGGGATCACCAGCCCGGTTCGTGCTGTCGCCGGGACGCTCCTGATCGCGGTCATATACCTCGCACTCGGGGTTCTGGTCGGCACGGTCATCAAGACAGAGATGAACGGAGCCCTGCTGGTGACACTGGCATGGGTGTTCGATGTGTTCCTTGGGCCAGCAATGGGATCGGGACGCTCCGGTTTGGCGGAGGTGTTCCCGCTGCACTTCCCCACTCTTCTCCTCATCGGGCAGGTCACCGGCCACGCAGGTCCGGTCGGCGACATCGGCTGGTCGTTGATCTGGGCGGCAGGACTGTCGACGGTGGCCATCCTCCGACTCGCCAGCACGACGCGACCGGCACCCGCACCGCGCACCTCAACACACCACGTGGTACCGGCGACAACAGCGAACCCGGACCCCGACAGCTCGCCTGGTCCACTGAGCACCCCTGTGACCGTCCGTCCGATCTCGACAACCCGAACGCCCCGCGCCACTCGACGCTTCTCAGTCGCCGCGCGCCTGATCGCGGTGTTGCGGGCAGGGACTCGCGAACACCGGCGTAATCGCGTCCTCTGGGCGCTGCTGATCGTTGTCCCGGCCGTCTTCATCGGTGTGGCCATCAACATGACCCTCGACAAGCCCGGCCCGATCGCCCTTGTCGAAAGCGGCCGGAGCTTCACGACGTTCCTGTCCGAGCGTCGGATTCACGCCGCCACGATGGTTCCGGTCACGTCGGCGTTCCTGGCAGGTCTGACGGGCTTGTTCGTGGTGACCGGTTCTGCTGGGGGCGACCGCCGGTTGGTACTGGCCGGGTTCCGACCTCGCGAGGTGTTCGCCGGCCGCCTCGGAGTCGTTGCCGCCGCGACGGTGCTGACGACCGCCGTCGCCGTCGCAGTGTCCGGTGCGTGGTACCCACCGCGCCAATGGCTCGTCTTCGCCGCCGCCAACCTGCTCATCGCGCTCACCTACGCCATGCTCGGCGTCCTCCTCGGGCCGCTCACGGGCCGCATCGGCGGCTTGTACCTGATGCTGCTGCTCGCCTTCATCGACGTCGGATTCGGTCAAAATGTGATGTTCCCCGCCGGACCTCCAGCATGGGGTGCCTTCCTCCCGGCTCGCGGCGCCTCTCGAGTGATGATCGACGGCGCGTTCACCGACCACTTCGACCAGCAGAGGTACCTCCTGCTTGGCCTCGCCTGGCTGGTCACGTTGACTGCGGCAACTAGCGAAGTGTTCCGGCGCCGCACCGCACCGTCACGGCAGACGAGAACCCACTACGAGGTAGCTTCGGATGTCCCGGCCCCAGCGAGATTGAGCTAGGCCGGCGCATTGCACCGAGCGTCCAGTGGCGCCAAGCATCACGGTCAGCCAGAACCGGAGGCGGAACATTCGGGTTCGTGCCCGGCATGTTTGTCGTGCCCCGGCGTGCATCTCGCCGCCCGCGTTGCCACCGGACCGTGGGAGGAGTAGGTGCTCGCGTTGGTGGGGTGTACGCGGCGGTCGGTGGATGGTGAAATGACCGATCGGCTCATGGAGCTGGCGTGGTCGTTCATGGTTGCCGGATCTTCTCGGCAACGGTGGGCAGGGTCGCCGCTGCGCCGGCGGTGGGGGTGCGGGTGGTGCTGGCGGAGCGGAACCGTCGGAGGCGGAGGCTGTTGGAGACGACGAACACGCTGGAGAACGCCATCGCGAGGCCGGCGAGCATCGGGTTGAGCAGACCGGCTGCGGCCAAGGGGAGGGCGGCGATGTTGTAGGCGAACGCCCAGAACAGGTTGGTCTTGATCGTCTTCAACGTGTGCCTGGACAGCCGGATCGCGTCGACCGCGGCGCGCAGGTCGCCACGCACGAGGGTGATGTCACTGGCTTCGATGGCGACGTCGGTGCCGGTCCCCATCGCCAGCCCGAGGTCGGCCTGGGCGAGGGCGGCGGCGTCGTTGACGCCGTCACCGATCATTGCCACCACCCGACCCTCGCCTTGGAGGCGGCGGATCACGTCGACCTTGTCTTGGGGGAGGACCTCGGCGATCACCTCGTCGATGCCGACCTGTGCCGCCACGGCGCGGGCCGCGCGCTGGTTGTCGCCGGTGAGCAGCACCGGGCGCAGCCCGAGGTTGCGCAGCCCGGTGATCGCCTCGGCGGAGGTTGCCTTGATCGTGTCGGCGACGACGAGGACCGCTCGGGTGTGGCCGTCCCAGCCGACGAAGATCGGTGTGCGACCGGCTGCTTCGGCGGTGTCGCGTGCGGTTCGCAGGGTGTCGTCGAGGTGCAGTGACCAGTCGGCGAGGAACCGTTCGCGTCCGGCGACGACGGCGTGACCGTCGACGACGCCCTGCACGCCGACTCCTTCGGTGTTGGCGAACGACTCCACGGCGGCGAGCGTGATCCCGCGGGTGGTGGCGCCGGTGGCGATCGCCCGGCCGATCGGGTGTTCGGAGGCGTCCTCCAGGGAACCGGCGAGGAGCAGCGCCTGCTCGGGTGTGGTGTCACCAGTGGTGGTCACGTCGACGAGGGACATCTTGCCGGTGGTCACGGTGCCGGTCTTGTCGAGGACGACGGTGTCGACCTTGCGGGTCGATTCGAGGACCTCGGGGCCCTTGATGAGGATGCCGAGCTGGGCGCCGCGGCCGGTGCCGACCATCAACGCGGTTGGTGTCGCCAGACCGAGCGCGCACGGGCAGGCGATGATCAGCACCGCGACGGCGGCCGTGAACGCGGTGGTGGCGTTGTCGGTCGCGGCGGCGGTCAGCCAGAACCCGAGCGTCGCGAACGCCAGCGCGATGACGACGGGCACGAAGATCGCCGAGATCCGGTCGGCGAGGCGTTGCACCTCGGCTTTGCCGGTCTGGGCGTCTTCGACCATCCGCCCGATCTGCGCCAACGCGGTGTCGGCACCGACCCGAGTCGCGCGGACGACGAGCCTGCCCCCGGCGTTGACCGTCGCCCCGGTGACCGGGTCACCGACGGTGACTTCGACAGGGACCGGTTCACCGGTCAACAACGACGCGTCGACCGCCGACGCGCCTTCGACGACGGTGCCGTCTGTGGCGATCTTCTCCCCGGGCCGGACCACGAACAGGTCACCGACCGCGAGTTGTTCGACCGGGACCCGGATCTCGGTGCCGTCGCGCAGCACCGCGACGTCCTTCGCGCCGAGCTCGAGCAACGCCTTCAGGGCGGCGCCGGAGCGCCGTTTGGCGCGGGCTTCGAAGTAGCGGCCGGCGAGGATGAACACGGTGACCCCAGCGGCGACCTCGAGGTAGATCTGGCTGGCTCCCATCCCACGCTGCGGGGTGAGCGAGAACGGGTGGCGCATCGACAGCTGACCTGCGTCGCCGAGGAACAGCGCGTACAGGCTCCACCCGAACGCAGCGAGGGTGCCCACGGAGATCAGGGTGTCCATCGTCGCTGCGGCATGGCGCAGGTTGGTCCACGTCGCCTTGTGGAACGGGAACGCACCCCAGGTGACGACCGGGGCAGCGAGCGTGAGTGACAGCCACTGCCAACCGTCGAACTGCAACGCCGGGATCATCGCCATCGCGATCACCGGCACGGCCAATACCGCCGAGATGATCAGGCGCTGGCGCAGCAACAGGACCGGGTCATCGACCGGCGGCGACGCGCCGGTGTCGGGTGTGGTGGCCGCCCTCGTAGCCCGTGGGAGGTGGGCGGTGTACCCGGTCGCTTCGATCTGGGCTATCACCTGCTCCGCAGTGACGGTGTCGGCGAAGACGACCTTGGCCTTCTCGGTGGCGTAGTTGACGGTCGCGGTGACGCCGTCCATCCGGTTCAGCTTCTTTTCGATCCGCGCCGCGCACGACGCGCAGGTCATCCCGCCGATATCGAGCTGGATCTGCGACCCGGCGTGAGGACTCGTGTGGGTGGACATGTCACTGACCTCCGTGATTCATCGACATCGTCGTCCCGGTCTCGTTCGCGCCGTCGGGGACGGTGACGGTGAACGCCGCGGTGCGCACGACGCCGGCATGGGAGAAGTCGAAGAACAGGCGGTACGTGCCGGCGGTCGGGAACTCACCCATGAACGTCACCATCGGGTCCGGGCTGGCGGTGTTGGGGTGGACGTGGAGGTAGGCGAGGTCACCGGCGCGGATCGCGACGAGGTGCCCGGCAGCACCCAGATACGGTTCGGTGTGCACCAAACCGCCGGCGGTCTCGACGGTGAAGCTCAGCTCTGCGTCGCCGACGTGAGGTGTGCCGGTCATCGTGACCGTGTAGCCGTCGACGGCCGCCACGTTCGACGGAGGGGGCAGCTCGACCGCCGGCGGGTTGCCGGGCACTGTGATGTCGGTGCCGAGCGTCAGGTTGGCGGCCCCGGTCGGGTGGAAGTCGGCGAACACCCGGTACGAGCCAGGGGTCAACGCCGGCAGATCC
>JBBQTN010000197.1:0-10030 GCA_038213195.1 Acidimicrobiales bacterium
CCCCGCGGGCCACGGCCCCCCCCCCACCCGCTGCCCCCCCCAACCTGGGGGGCGGGTGGTGCCCCTGCCCACGGCACGACTCGCGCCCACGCTTGCATGCGCGGGCCTGAACGGCGATCGGCCTCGCGCACTAGCGTCGGCCGGCATGACGACGTACGAGCGCCCGTTCGGCCGGCACCTCGAAGACTTCTCGGTCGGTGACGTGTACAAGCACTGGCCGGGCAAGACCATCACCGAGTACGACGACCACCTGTTCTGCATGATCACGATGAACCACCACCCGCTGCACACCAACGCGTGGTTCGGGGCGCAATCGGTGCAGGGTCGCAACGTGGTCGTCGGCAACCTCGTGTACTCGCTCGTGCTCGGGATGAGCGTGCCGGACGTGAGCGGCGCGGCGATCGCCAACCTCGAGGTCGAGACGCTGCAGCACAAGTTCCCGACGTTCCACGGTGACACGATCCACGCCGAGACCCGCGTCCTCGACGTGCAGGAATCGAAGAGCAAGCCCGACCGAGGCATCGTCACCGTCGAGAGCAAGGGCTTCAACCAGGACGGCAAGGAGGTCTGCTACTTCCGTCGCAGGGTGATGGTGTGGAAACGCGAGTTCGCCCCGCCGCGCGCCCGCCCGTACGACGGCGTCGACGTCTGGCCCACTCCCGGCGAGTGACCGCCGGTCGGCACGACGTCGTGGCCGCGCCGTGAGCGCCGATCCTTCCGACCGCCGGACGCGGGCGCGCAGCTTCGACGCGACCGCCGCCGCGTACGAGCTCGGTCGTCCTCACTACCCTGCGGCTGCGATCGACTGGTGGGCGACGAACGGTGCGTTCCCCCCCGGCGGCACGGTGCTCGATCTCGCCGCCGGCACCGGCAAGCTGACCCGCACGTTGCTCGATCGGGGCTGTGCCGTCGTCGCCGTCGAACCGCTCGCGGACATGCGCGGCGAGTTCGCCAGTGCGCTGCCCGGCGTGCGTCTGCTCGATGGCACCGCCGAATCGATCCCGCTTGCCGACGCGTCGGTGGACTCGGTGTTCGTCGGCCAGGCCTTCCACTGGTTCGATCAGCCGGTCGCTCTCGCCGAGATCCGTCGGGTCTTGCGCCCCGGCGGCGGACTCGGGTTGATCTGGAACGACGACGACCGGACGGGGCGCGACGGATGGGTGGCCCTGGTCGCCAGCGTGAAGCTCGACGTCGGCGGCGGCGGGGTGCGGCGCGGGATCGAGATCACGGTCAGCGCCGTCGGGGCCTGTGGCCTGTTCGCAGCGACGCGGGTGCACACGGTGCCGTGGCTCGAGGAGACCACGCCGGAGCGGGTGATCGCCAACGTTTCCTCGCGCAGCTATGTCACCGTGCTCGACGAGGCGGCACGCGAGGCGGTGCTCGCGCCGATCCGTGCGGCGCTGGCCGTCGCCGCCCTGCCGTTGCTGTATCCACACGTCGCGAGCACGTTCTGGTGCCCGACGGCCTGACCGCCGCGGTGCTGGCCTGGGGCGGTCCACGTCTGCGCGACCTGCCGTGGCGCAGGACGCGAGATCCGTGGGCGGTGCTGGTCAGCGAGATCATGCTGCAACAGACGCAGGTGGCGCGGGTGATCCCGAAGTGGGAGACCTTCCTCGACGCGTACCCCACCCCCGCGGCGTGTGCGTCCGCACCCCTCGGCGACGTGCTGCGCCTGTGGCACGGGCTCGGCTACCCGCGCCGCGCGCGCAACCTCCATGCCTCGGCGCGCGCGATCAGCGACACCGGCAGCTTCCCGGCCACGCTCGATGACCTGCTCGCCCTGCCGGGCGTCGGCCCGTACACGGCGCGGGCGGTGCTCGCGTTCGCGTTCGAGGCCGACATCGCCGTGGTCGACACGAACATCGCCCGCGTCCTCGCGCGGGTGGGCGGACGCAGGCTCACCCCACGTGCGGTGCAGGCTGCGGCGGACCGCTTGGTGCCGGCCGGCGACGGATGGTTGTGGAACCAGGCCGTGATGGATCTCGGCGCCGTGCTGTGTCGTCCGCTGCTGCCGGCGTGCGCGATCTGCCCGCTCGTCGACTCGTGCGCGTTCGCCGGCCGGGGGCCCGATCCGGCGATCGGTTCGGCAGGCGTCAGCGGCCCCCAGTCCCGCTACGAGGGCAGCGACCGCCAGGCGCGAGGTCGGGTGCTCAAGGCGCTGACCACCGGCGAGATCGCGGTTGTGGACGTCGCCACCATCTCCGGTCGCAGCGAGTCCGCTGCTGCGGCGCTCGTCGACGGCCTCGTCGCCGACGGTCTCGTCAGCGCAGCCGACGGCGTGCTCCGCCTCCCGGATTGACAGGCGGGCCGACGCGCGTACGTGAGCTGCTCACGGCCGAGCAGATCAGGTGCGTGCGTCCCTCAGGACGCTGTCACCGGGTCGGCGCTGCGCGCCGCAGCGCCGTTCCCGCTCCCGTCCACAGCGGGGGAGGTGACCGCGGCGACGATCTGGTCGTAGACGAGGTCGGCGTAGGCGCGGATCTCGTCGGGAGTGCGGTCCTGCACCGGGTGGGGAGTGAACACCCGCGCCACCGTCGGGAAGCCGAGCGAGGTCGACTGGGCGATCGCGCCGGTGATGAACTCGGTGGTCGCCACGAACACGCCGGGGATACCGCGCCGCTCCAGATCAACGATGTCGTGCACACTGCACGACGTGCAACTGCCTCAATCGGCGAGGGCCTCGATGACCAACGTGCAGTTGGTGGCGATCTCGTGGCGCAGGTCGACGGGCGCCGGCTTGGTGAACGTCGGCTTGGCGTAGCGCTGCACCGTCGCGCCGGCCGCGAGGAGCCGGGCTTCGACCCGGTCGAGGAACACCCTGCCGCCCGGCTTGCTGATGTCGAGCAGCCCGATCTTCTGGCCGGCCAACGACGCCGGCCGCGGCAACCGGGTGCGCTCCGTGACCGTGCGCTCGCCCGTCGGATCCAGCAGCAGCTTGCTCATGGCGGGAAAGCCTAGTTGCCGACGAGCCGGGTGACCGGCTTGGAGCCCATGTCGCCGTTGGCCCATCCGGCGACCGTCATCGAGAACAGCCCTGCACCACCGCCGGCGTGGACGAGGATGATCCCACCCGGGCGGAACTTCGACCAGACCTGATCGCGCATCGACTCGGGGATCCCCTCTGCGATCCCGCCCCCGCCCTGGACGAGCTCGCTGCCCGGGATCTGCAGGTTGGCGTGGATCTCGGCGAGCACCTGCTCGCGCGACCAGCCGGCCTCGGCGTAGATGCGCGCGTGCTCGGGTCCGATGATCAGCATCGCATCCATGCCGAGGATCGCCTTCGGATGCGACGACGTCCGCATGCATGCAGCGAACGTCTTGGAGATCGAGTAGGGGTCGCGTGACTTCTGGTCGACGATGACCCGTGGCCCCTCGCCCGGGAAGACGGTGACGGCGTTGGCGCCTGCAGGCACCCCGCGGCTGGTGGCCAGCGAGGTGAACGGCGAGCCGTCCTCCAGCTCCGGGAAGCAGAACGAGAGCTTGCCCGGGTTGCCGTGCGCGGCCCGGTCGACGCCCTGCGGACGCCCACCGCCGACGTTGCGGACGACGAGCTGCACGGCGCGTCCGATCGTCATGTTGGCCCGGTTGCCCTGGCCGAGCACGTTCCCGGCTGCGTTCATCCCGATCGCCTTCGTGCCGGGGCCGTTGCAGATGATCACCGGGCCGACCGGCATCGTCGTGGCGAGCACGCCGTGGATGTTGAACTCGTCGTTGCAGATCGCTTCGATCGCGGCGATCACCCACGGCAGGTACTCCGGCAGGCAGCCGGCCATCACCGCGTTGATCGCGACCTTCTCGACGGTGACCTCGACGAGATCCGGTGGGACGACAGCGACGATGTCGCTCGGGGAGCGACTCGTGCCCTGGAGCATCTTCAGCACCCGCTCCGGTGTCGGTGGCACGACGGGCAGCCCGTCGGTGAAACCGCGATCGAACATCAGCTCGATCTCGTCGTCCAGATCGGCCAGCTCGATCCGCCGGGACTTGAGCACGTCGCCGGCGAACCTGGCGCGCAACGCGTCCACACGGTCCGGGTCGACGCTCATCGAGCCGCAGCCGGGCCGCATCGCCGGGAGCTCGTCGCCGAGGTCGGCGATCCCGGTGATCCGTTGCCAGTCCATCCGCAGCCAGCCGACGGTCCGTTCGACCTCGACGCCGTGCTCGACGCGGATCAGCGTCGGCACCGTCTCGATGTCGTGGTGCCAGCTCAGCTCGAGCTCCGTGTCGAGGATCGGTGACACGCCGGCGGGGAAGTCCGGGTCGTCCTGCGTGTAGACCGTGGCGCCGAGCCGGGTCAGCAGCGGGGCGACCATGCGGCACGTCTCGCACTCCTCCTTCACCACCACGACCAGCCCGTCCGGGAGGAGCGGTCGTGTGACGGCGCGGGTCGTCGGGTCGTGGTCTGTCGTGGTCGTCATCGGAGGAACTCCATGATCAGTCGGTTGATGGCAGCGGGTCGCTCGATGTGCACGAAGTGCCCTGCGCCGGGCACGACCTCGATCCGGACGTTGGAAGGCACGTTGGCTCTCGCCCACTCGGCGACTTCGGTACCGATGCATCCGTCCGATTCGCCGTGGAGGTACAGCGTCGGCTGCGGCGGGACGGCCTGCGTCGCCGCCTGGAGGGCCGCCAGTTCGGGATCGACGTAGCCGGCGCCGAGCGTCGCCCGGTAGTAGCCGAGCGCGGCGGCGAGGTTGGCGGGGTCGCGCAGCGCGTCCTTGACGTGGGCGACGTCCTCGCCGGCCGCGAAGCCGGGGGACCAGTCCTCCCACAGCATGTCGATGAACGCCAGGTCGTTCGCCCCGACCACGATGTCCGACAGCGGATGCTGGAACAGGAACATGTACCAGCTGCGCTTGATCTGGGCGAGGTTGCCGAGGAACGCCGCGCCCAGCGCCTGACCCGGCGGCACGGCGATGCCGACGACCTTGCGCCAGCGTTCCGGTGCGAAGGAAGCGGCGCCCCAGGTCGCAGTGGCGCCCCAGTCGTGACCGATGATCACCGCGGCCTCGTCGGCGCCGAGCTCGTCGTGGAACGCGATCGCGTCGAGGGCGAGCACGCCGCTCTGGTAGCGACCGTCCGGCGCGATCGCTGTCGGCGCGTAGCCGCGCTGGAACGGTGCGACTGCTCGGTAGCCGGCGGCGGCGAGCTCGGGCAGCAGGTGCCGCCACGTGAGCGCGCTGTCCGGGAACCCGTGCAGGCAGAGGGCCAGCGGTCCGTCGCCGGCGGTGAGGTACGCGAAGTCGACGCCGTTCACGGTCACATTTCGCTGTGCGATCTCGACCATGCACTGCAACGTATGCGATGTGTGCGACGAAGGTCACGCCGGAGGGCCGTTTACCGTTTCGCCGAAAGCGGCGTAGGGTGGCCGGCGAGGGGGTGCGACAATTGAAGGTCACGTTCTATGGCGTGCGGGGGTCGACGCCGTGCAACGAGGGAGTGATCGCGCGGTACGGCGGGAACACCTCGAGCGTCGTGGTCGACATCCCTGGCGAGCCGCCGCTGCTGCTCGATCTCGGCACGGGATTGCGCTACTTCGGACGCTCGTGTCCCGTCGACGGCTCCTTTCGCGCCAGCGCACTGGTCTCGCACCTGCACTGGGACCACACGCAGGGTCTGCCGTTCTTCACGCCGCTGCTGTGCTCGGGTGCAGAGCTCGACATCTACGCCCCGGAGCCCCACGACGGGCGGGACCTGGCCGAGGTGTTCGACGAGGCGATCTGCCCGCCGCTGTTCCCGCTCAAGCTGAGCGAGTTCCCCGGCACCGTGCACTTCCACGGCACGGACGACTCCGAGTTCTCGATCGGCGGCGTGCGCGTCACGGCCCGCCAGATCCCGCACGTCGGGAAGACGCTCGGCTACCGGATCGAGGCGCAGGGTCGCAGCATCGCCTACCTCTCCGATCATCAGCAGCCGGTGGACGGTCGGTTCTCGGCGTCGCCGGGAGCGCTCGAACTGGTGCGCGACGTCGACCTGCTCATCCACGACTCGCAGTACACCGTTGCCGAGTTCGCCAAGAAGGCGACGTGGGGGCACTGCACGCCGGAGTACGCGATGTGGCTCGCCGGGCACGCAGGCGCGAAGCGGCTGGCGCTGTACCACCACGACCCGAACCGCACCGACGACGCGCTCGACGAGTTCCGGATGTGTGCGTCGACGATCGCCAGCCGGCTCGGCTTCGAGTTGATCGTCGCCGCGGAAGGCCTCGTCGTCGACCTGACCTGAGGCGCCGCGCCCGTAGCCTGGCGCGGTGATCGGTGCGGTTGCCGCTGGCCTCACCGGCGCGGTGTTCGTCGTCTCCGGCGTCGCCAAGCTGGCCAGGCCACAGCAGTGGCGGGCGCAGTCGGCAGAGCTGGTCGCGCCCATCCGGTTGCTCGGCGCTGTCCCGTTCGCGGAGGTGGCGCTCGGCGCGGTGCTCGCGGTGCAATGGCGTCGCGACGTGTTCGGCTGGGTCGGGGCCGGCGTGCTGGCGGCGTTCACCGTGCTGATCGCGGTGCGCCTGATCCAGGGTCGGCGACCGCCGTGTGCCTGCTTCGGCACGTTCAGCAGCGCGCCGATCGGGTGGGGTCACGTCGTGCGCAACGCCGCTCTGATCGCGCTGGCCGTGATCGCCGCGGTCGGCTGAGCGCGGCCACCGGGCGGTGGGACGCGGCTCAGCGAGTGGTGGTGATGACGAAGGCGTTGACCTTGGCCTCGTCGCGCCACCGCTCGTAGCGACCGCTCGGCCCGCCGTGACCGGCGCCCATCTCGCACTTGAACACCACCGGCGCGTCGTTGGTGCGCACCGCGCGGAGCTTGGCGACCCACTTCGCCGGCTCGTGGTAGCTGACCCGTGGATCGTTCAACCCTGCGGTGACGTACATCGCCGGATACGCGGCCGGGTTGGTGTTGTCGAACGGCGAGTAGCTCTCCATGTAGCTCGCCCACGGCTCCTCGCGCGGGTCACCCCATTCCTCCCACTCGGTGACGGTCAGCGGCAGCGTCGGATCGCTCATCGTCGTGACGACGTCGACGAACGGGACCTCGGCGACAGCGGCGGCGAACAGGTCCGGGCGCATGGTGATGCACGCGCCGACCAGCAGGCCGCCTGCGGACCCGCCGCGGATCGCCATCCTGGCCGGCGCGGCCCACCCGGCGGCGACGAGGTGCTCGGCGCAGGCGATCGTGTCGACGACGGTGGTGCGCTTGTGCAGCAGCTTGCCGTCGAGGTACCACCGCCGGCCGAGCTCGCCGCCGCCACGCGGGTGCACGAGGGCCCACACCACGCCGCGGTCGAGCAGCGACAGCCGTCCAGGGCTGAACCACGGTGCCATCGAGATCTCGTAGCTCCCGTAGCCGTAGACGAGGCACGGGTTCGTCCCGTCGGGATGGACGTCGACACGGCGCACGACGTCGACGGGCACCCTCGTCCCGTCCGGCGCGGACGCCCACTCCCGGGTTGCGACGTACTGGCGCAGGTCGGCGTTCGGCACGGGCGTCTGCTTGAGCAGCGTGCGCTCGCCCGTGCGCACGTCCTCCTCGTACACGGACGCCGGCGCCGTGAACGACTGGTAGTCGAAGCGGATCGTGCCGGTCGCCCACTCCGGGTTGGCGTCGAGCTCGACGTCGTGGGGATCGTCGCCGAGCGCGAGCACCCGCTCGCCGCCGTCGCGGAACAGGATCCGCAGCCTGGTCTGGGCGTCGGCCCACTCGTGGAGCACGAGGTGGCCGGCGAACGGCTGCGCGGAGGTGATCCGCCTGCCGGGTTCGTGCGCGACCAGCTCGGTCCACTCGCCGGGGGCGTCGAGCGGGGCCGTCATCACCCGGAAGTCCTCCGCATCGAGGTTGGTGACGACGACGAACCGGTCGCCCCAGTGGTCGAAGGAGTACTCGAGGTCGTCGACGCGGGCGCGCACGACGGCGGGCTGCGCCGTCGGATCGGAGGCGGGGATCAGGTGGGCCTCCGAGCTGAGCTTGCTGCCGGACTCGACGACGATCCACTCGCCGCTGCGTGTTCGCCCGACCCCGACGAAGAACCGTTCGTCGGGATCCTCGTAGACCAGCACGTCGTCCGCCTGGACGGTGCCGAGGCGGTGCCTCCAGACGCGGTACGGGCGCATCTGCTCGTCGGGGCTGACGTAGAACACGTACGCACCGTCGCTGGACCAGGCGGTGCCTCCCCAGGTCGTGTCGGTGACGACGTCGGCGAGGTCCGTGCCGCTGGCCAGATCGCGGATCCGCATCGTGTAGCGCTCGCTGCCGTCGTCGTCGCTGCTCCACGCGAGCAGGTCGTGAGCGGGGCTGACGTCGAACGCGCTGAGCGAGAAGTAGTCCTTGCCTGCGGCTTCGGCGTTCTCGTCGAGCAGCACCACCTCCGTCGCCGCGTCCGCGCTGAGGCCCCTGCAGTGGATCGGGTAGCTGCTCCCCTCGACCGTCCGACTGACGTACCACCACCCGTCCTTGCGCACGGGCGCTGACAGATCGGTCTCCTGGACGCGCGACCTCAGCTCCTCGAACAGCTCGTCGACCAACGCTGCCTGCTCGCCGAACCACTCGTCGGCGTGAGCGTTCTCCGCAGTCAGGTAGGCGACGGTGGCCGGGTCGTCGCGATCGCGCAGCCAGGCCCATGGATCGTCGACGTCGCCGGTGGGCCTGTGCCACGTATGGGGGAGTTGTGGGGCGACGGGGTCTCGCACGCGGCAACCGTACTGGCGATCGTTGGGCGTCCGGCGTGAGGCGCTATCGTCGGATCGGTCATGCGGGTGTGGATCGACCAGGACCTCTGCACGGGAGACGGCCTCTGTCTGGACCACTGTCCTGACGTGTTCGTCCAACTGGAGGACGGCATCGCCTACGTCGCCGAGCTCGGCAGCGCGCTGAACGATCCCGGCGGATCCGGCAGCCTCGCGTTCGTGCCGGAGCGCAATCGCAAGGCGGCGATCGATGCGGCGCTCGCTTGCCCTGGCGAGTGCATCTTCATCGAGGTCGAGACGCCGAAGTCGCTGCGCACCTCAGCCTCCGCCGCCTGATCGAACCGTTCCTGAGCGATCGGTTCCTGATCGATCGGTCCTGATCGATCCGGTCGGGTCGCTCACAGTTCGCTCATACCTGCGGCCCACGATGCCGGTGTGAACGATCGCGATGCCATCATCTGGCTGCACCGCCGGGCGGGCTTCGGCATCTTCGGCGCCGACCTCGATGCCGCCACGAGCCGCGGGCCTGCCGCCGAGCTCGACCGCCTGCTCGACCCCGCCGGCGCCGGCGCAGCACCGAGCACCGACCCGTGGGACGACACCCAGCTACCGCTCGACCGCAAGGACCAGCCGGCCCGGCTGTACGCGATCGAGACGTGGCTCGACGCGATGGCCGCCACCAGCCAGCCGCTCGTCGACAGGATGGCCTGGCTGTGGCACGGACACTTCGTCAGCGCGTTCGACAAGGTCAAGGTCGGCAAGCTGATGGTCGACCAGATCCGCCTGTTCCGCCGTGAGGGCCTCGGCTCGTTCACGACGCTCCTCCACGACGTGACGATCGACCCGGCGATGATGCTCTACCTCGACCTGCGCACCTCCACCGGATCGCTGCCGAACGAGAACTTCGCACGCGAGGTGATGGAGCTGTTCACCCTCGGCGTCGGCAACTACCAGGAAGCCGACGTGCACACCGGCGCGGTCGCCCTCACCGGGTGGACGTTGGCCAAGGACGCCACGGCCCAGTTCGTCGCCCGACGCCACGGTGACACCGCGCAGCACTACCTCGGCCGCGATGGCGTGCACGACCTCGACTCGGTGGTGCAGGCCATCGCCGCCCAACCGGCGATGGCGATGTTCATCGCCCACACCCTCGCCGTGAAGTTGCTCGGCACGGCGCCCGACGACGTCGTCGCCAAGCTCGCGGCGACCTTCACCGCCGCCGGCTTCGACATCCGCACGCTGGTCAAAGCGACACTGCAGGCCGGGCTGGACGGCACGTCCGCCCCGCTCGTGCTCGGCCCGGCGCCGTGGCTGGTGATGGCCCGCCGCGTCACCGGCGCCACGTTCGCAGCCGGCAA
>JBBQTN010000198.1:0-9915 GCA_038213195.1 Acidimicrobiales bacterium
TCGTGGTTGCAGAGCACCATCCCGACCGTCGGGTAGATGATCTCGGCCGAGACGCCGTCGCGGTCCTGGTCGGCGATCCGCGCCGTCGCGTCCCACCCGCTGCGGTGCAGGTCCGCGAACTTGACGCCTTTGATCCGGATCTCCTCGGGCGCCTTGCCGGCGGCGGCGACGAGGCCCATCGGCACGGTCCGCTTCATCCCGTCGATGACGTAGATGTCGCCGACGCCCTCGCCGCCGTCGACCATGTGCGGCGCAGTGTCGCGGTACGCCGGGTCGATGAACTCGAGGTAGGTCTCCGGCGCCTCCGTGATGTGCGAGTCGGCGCTGATCACCGGGAACGGCCACTGCGACGGCGTCCCCCCTTCGATCGAGGACTCGTTGATGGTTGCGGTCATGGTCAGGCTCCTGTCGGGACGGGTCGGGCGCCGCGCACGAGGCGGCCGGGCAGAGCGCCGGTGTGCTCGCCGTTGGTGTAGGTCTCCTCGCCGGCGACCACCGTGTGCAGGTAGCCGTCGGCGCGCTGCAGCAGGCGCTTGCCGCCGGCGGGCAGGTCGAACGCGATCGTCGGTGGATGCAGGGTGAGGTTGTCGAGATCGATCACGTTGACGTCGGCGCGCCGGCCTGGTGCGAGCACGCCGCGGTCGAGCAGCCCGACCATCGCGGCTGTCTTCGAGGTCTGCTTGGCGACGGCTTGGGCGAGGCCGAGCTTGGCGCCGCGGCTGCGATCACGGACCCAGTGGGTGAGCATGGTGGTCGGGAAGCTGGCGTCGCAGATCGTGCCGACGTGCGCACCGCCGTCGCCGAGACCGACGACGCTGTGCTCGTGGGTGAGCATCTCGCGCACCGCGTCGAGGTCACCTGCGGTGTAGTTGAGGACGGGGACGTACAGCAGGGCCCGGCCTTCGTCGGCGAGGAGCAGGTCGTAGGCGAGCGCCTCGGGGGCCACCCCGCTGCGCGCAGCCATCGCCGCGACGCTGGTCTCAGCGGCCGGTTCGTAGTCCGGCGGATCGGCGAGCACGAACATCTGCGCCCACGAGTAGCGGTTGGGCGTCGCGGCGAGATCGGCGAGCACAGCGTCGCGCACCTCGCTGCGGCGGAACTGCTCGATCCGCTCCGCGAACGGGAGGTTGGCGAGCGAGCGGGCGGTGGCCGAGGCGGTCAGCGGGCTCATCGTCGCCTGGTGGCCGAGCAGGATCCCGATCGCCCGCGCCGCGACCTGCGCCTTCACCTGCAGACCGCGGTCGTTCGCGGCGGTGATCGCATCGAGCAGCTCACGGAACCCGTTCGGCCGGCGGTCTGCCTGGGCGATGGAGATCGACATCGGCCGTCCGGAGGCCTCGGCCATGCCGAGCACGGTGGCCAGCTCGGCGCGCTGGTCGGCGAAGTCCGAGACGACCTCGATCACGCCGGCGTCGCCGAGCGCTGCGGCGATCCCGGCGAGCTCGTCGGCGGCGGCGGTCAACGTCGGTATCGCCTCGCCACGGCTGCTGCGGTGGTTGCGGGTGCGTGAGGTGGTGAACCCGAGCGCCCCTGCCAGCATCGCCTCGCGGGCCAGCTTGCCCATCGCGACGATGTCCTCGGCGGTCGCCTCGTCGCGGCGCGCCCCACGCTCGCCCATCACGTACAGCCGCAGCGCGCTGTGCGGGAGCTGCGCGCCGACGTCGATGTCGTGGTGGCGGCGGTCCAGCGCGTCGAGGTACTCGGGGAAGCTCTCCCACTGCCAGTCGAGGCCTTCGTGCAGCGCCGTGCCGGGGATGTCCTCGACGCCCTCCATCAGCTCGATCAACCGGTCGCGGTCCTCGGCGCGGACGGGGGCGAAGCCGACGCCGCAGTTGCCCATCACGACGGTCGTCACACCGTGCCAGGACGACGGCACGATCAGGTCGTCCCACATCGCCTGGCCGTCGTAGTGGGCGTGGACGTCGACGAAGCCGGGAGTGACGATCGCGCCGGTCGCGTCGATCGTGCGCGTCCCCGAGCCGGTGACGCGACCGACCTCTGTGATGCGGTCGCCGTCGATGGCGATGTCGGCCGTGAACGGCTCGGCACCGGTGCCGTCGACGACGGTGCCTCCTGTGATGACGATGTCATGCGACATGGACTGGTCCTTCCTCCGGCACGAGCTGCCGGACAGCGGGGAGCACGTCGTGCTCGAAGATCTCGCGGGCGCGACGGGCTTCGTCGCGGTCGACGTCGGCGGAGGGGCCGACGATGATCAGGCGGTCGATGCCGAGCGCGAGCAGCTGGCCGAGCCGTTCCACGCAATGCTCGGCCGGCCCGACGATGCCGAAGCGGTCGACGAACGCCGCTGTCAGCTGGCCGGCCTGCGGCGAACCCGCCTCGGTGTGGTGGTGCATGTCGTACGCGCTGTGGACGCGTTGCAGCACCTGCTTCGAATCGTCGTCGATCGGGGTGGGCACCCGCCCGTCCATCGCCGAGAAGCGGGCGAACGTCGTCAGCCCACCCGCACCCAATCGGCGCGCGAGGGCGACGTCGGGGTGGGCGACGACGTTGACGAACGCGCCGATCCGCTGCGCCCCCGCGCGGCGTGCCGTGTCGACGGCCCACCCGACGCGTTCCGGATCGGCGCCGACGGCGAGCAGCACCCGGTCGCCGTCGCGAGCCGCCACCTCCAGCACCTTCGGCCCTGTGGCGACGACCTCGACCGGCACCGGTTCGAGGTCCTGGCGCAACCAGTGCAACCGGCTGTCGGTCGGGCGGTCGGCGAGGCCGAGCACCTCGACGGATCGCGCATCGGCGTGCTCGTAGGGGCGGAGGTCCTCGAAGCTGACCGACTCGCCACGCAGGTAGGCGCGCAGCACCCGGACGTAGTGCGCCAGATCCGCCACCGATGCCGGCGCCTGACCGAGGTGGGCCAGGGCGGAGTCGCCGCGCCCGATGCCGAGCCGGGCCCGACCGCCGGAGGCGACGTGCACGCTGGCGATCGCCGCCGCCATCGCCGCGGGATGCCGTGTGGCCGGGTTGGTGACCCCCGTGCCGAGACGCAACGTCGACGTCTCGCGCGCCGCGAGGGCGAGCGCCACGAACGGATCACCGGAGAGGTTCTGCGAGTCGACCACGACCATGCCGTCCCACCCGGCGGCCTCGGCGCGGACTGCGGCCCGCGGCGCGACGTTCGCGTGGGCGATGCCCGTGGTCCACATCTCCAACCCCATCGGCTGCAACCCCGTTTCGGCTTCGACCCCTCTCGGTGCCGGTCCCTGTCGTCGGCCGCGCGGCGCTCGACACCGGAATGGTACATTGTGGCACTCATGAGTGCCAGCGCGAGCCGCCGATGAGCCAGTCCGCTGCCGGCGTGTCACCGGCGTCGGCGCCATCGATCGCGCACGCCGCGGAGCCGTCGCTGGCCGACCAACAGCGCGACGTAGCCCGGCTGCGGATCATCCGCGCCACCCGCGAGGTGCTCGCCAGGCGCGGCCTGTCCGCCACGGTCGACGACGTGGCCGCAGCCGCGGACGTCAGCCGGCGCACCGTGTTCCGGCACTTCGCGACCCGCGAGCGGCTGTTCGCGGCGGCGATCCGCGACGGCTTGCGGTCGTACGGGGAACGGCTCCCTGCAACCGCGGGCGTCGACCTCGGCGCCTGGCTGCTCGACCTGCTGGTCGCTGTCCACCGGCTCAACGCCCACAACGGACGGCTGTACTGGGAGCTGTCGGCGCTGGAACCCGAGCTCACCGGCGAGCTCGCCGCCGCCGCCGCAGAACGGCGCGAGCGGCGCAAGCGCTTCGCGGCGCGAGTCGCGCTGAGCATGTGGCGCGCCCGCGGCGGGGCAGGGCGCCCGCCGACGTGGTTCGTCGACACCGTTGCGGTGCACCTCTCCGGGTTCACCACCCAGTCGCTCGGCGGAGACTTCGGCCGCGGACCCGACGACGTCGCCATCGTGTGCCAGCACGTCCTCCTCGCGTCGCTGGGCGCGGCGCTCGCCGAGACCCGTGGCTGAGCCCCCGCGACGGAGCGTCGAGCGCACCGTCGATGTGCCCGACGACCTGCGCAGCGCGATGGTCGCCGCCAGGCTGAGCGTCGCGTTCGATCGTCTGGCGTTCAGCCACAGGCGCGAGCACGTCACGTGGATCACCCAGGCGAAACGCCCGGAGACGCGGGCGCGCAGGATCGCAGCCACGGTCGAACGCCTGCGCGGCTGACCCACCCGCTGGCATCCTGGGTCCATGACGGATGCCGAGCACGCGCCGACACAACTCGACAAGCGCGTCTCGTGGGCGGAGCTGTTCTTCGATCTCGTCTTCGTGTTCGCCGTCACCGAGGTGTCCAGCCTGCTGGAGCAGGATCGCAGCTGGAGCGGCGCGCTGCGCGCCCTGATCGTGTTCGTGCCGATCTACTGGGCGTGGGTCGGCGTCACCATCCAGGCCAACGTGCGCGACATCAGCGGCCCGTTGCAGCGGATGACGGTGTTCGCCGTGGCGCTGTGCGGTCTGTTCATGGCGCTCGCCGTCCCAGAGGCGTACGGCGGGCGGGCGATGTTGCTCGCCTGCGCCTACCTCGCGGCGAGGTGGTTGCTCGGCGTCGTCCTCTACGGCCGCTCGTACGGCGAGGTCAACCCGGTCACGGTGAGCATGGCGATCACGGGGCCGTTGCTCGTCGTCGGCGCGATCGTGCACGGCTCGGCGCGCGAGGCGGTGTGGGCCTCCGCGGCACTGATCGACCTGTCCACGCCGGCCGTGCTGGCGCGTCGTCTGCGGCGGATGCACTTCGACGCGCCGCACCTCGCCGAGCGCTTCGGGTCGTTCGTGCTGATCGCGCTCGGCGAGTCCGTCGTCGCGATCGGCGTCTCGGCGCAGTCGCGTGGATCGCTCCCCGTCAGTGTCGCGTTCGCCGTGTCGATCGCGTTCGTCGTCAGCTGCGGCCTGTGGTGGGTGTACTTCAACTTCGCCGCCGATGCCGTTCGCCATGCGCTGGCGACCGCGGAGGTCCAGCTCGACATCACTCGCCGCGTGCTGTCCTACGGACACCTGTCGTTCATCGCCGCGATCATCGCCGTGTCGGTCGGTCTGCGCGAGGCCGTCGCGCATCCCGGCCGTGCGCTCAGCGGGAGCGGTGTCGGGCTGCTGTTCGGCGGGTCGGCGATCTACCTCGCGACGTTCGGCTACACGCGCTGGATGATGTTCCGTCTCGTGTCGGTCACCCGCCTCACCGCGGCGGTGGCGGTGGCGGTGCTGATCGTCGCCGCGCTGCACCTCCCGGCCGTCGGCTCGCTCGCCGTGCTCGCGGTGGTGCTGATCGCACTGAACACCGTCGAGCACCTCCGCGTCGCGCAGATCGGTTGGCGCGCCCTGCTCACCCGCCGCGCCGCCTCGGCCGTTGCCACGGCCGACGACTGAACGGCCGACGACTGAACGGCCGTTGCGACGGGCGACGGCTGAACGGCCGACGTGTGACGCGGCACGGCCCCGCTCCGATGCTCGGTGCGGGGCCGTTCCTGGATCAACGGGTGGAGGTGAGGGGAATTGAACCCCTGGCCTCAACAGTGCGATTGTTGCGCTCTGCCAACTGAGCTACACCCCCGTTGGGCGTGAGCAGTGTAGCGGCGCGCTGTGGCGCCGGCCATCGCGCTCCTACGCGGCGTGGTACCAGTGGGCTTCACCCATCTGGCGACCCAGCACCTCGTTGCGCAGCTGCACGAGCTTGTAGCAGTAGCCCATCAGCGAGAAGAACGACAGCACGAACGCGTACATCATCGTGTCCGACTTTGTCGTGGCGAACAGGAACAGGGTGACGCCGAACGCCATCACGAGCAGGAACAGCACGTTGGCACGGCGCCGGCGCATCTCCTCGCGCCGGCTCGGCCGGCGGACGGCGTTGGTGTGGTGGGTGCGGCTGGGCGTGGACCGGCTGGGCGTCGAGCGGTCGAGCGTCGCGACCTGCAGGTGACCACGTGTCGTCTGCGGCGTCGCCCCACGGTTGGGCTGCGGCTGGCGGCCTGCGGCGACCGGACGGGTCAGCGGCGACTGGGCCAGCGGCCGGCCGATCGAACGCATCGGGGCCATCCCCCGAGTCGGCACGGCGCGCTGCAGGGTCGACAGCTGCCGGCGGAAGTCGGTGACCGAGGAGTTCGGGCGGTTCTCCAGTCGGGATCGGATCAGCGGCGGGATGAGCGCTGCAGCCCACGCTGCGGCGACCGCCAGCAGGACGATCTTTCCCATGGTTCAGTGCGTTCCTTGGTTCATGGTGTGTTCACGATGTACGTCCCGGCAAGCGATCCGCGCCTGAACGGCAGGCGAACACACGGCGGCGTCTCATGACGGTTCTACTACGTTCGTAACAGTAGCCGCAACGCTATCGGTCCGCCGGTACGTCCCGTGGCGCCCACCCGTCTTCTCCCACAACGCCAGGTCTCCGATGACCATCGCCCGGTCCGCCGACTTGCACATGTCGTAGATCGTCAGTGCGGCGATCGAGCAGGCGTGCAGCGCCTCCATCTCGACGCCGGTGCGGTCGACGGTGTCCACCTGGGCCTCGACCGCGACGTGATCGTCGCCGATCTCGAAGTTGATGTACACCGACCCGACGAGCAGCGGATGGCACAGAGGGATCGTGTCACTGGTGCGCTTGGCGGCCTGGATCGCCGCGACCCGAGCCACGGCGAGCACATCGCCCTTGTTCACCTCGCGGTTGGCGATGGCGGCGGTGGTCTCGGGACGCATGTACACCTTGCAGCGGGCCACGGCGCGCCGGTGGCTCGGTTCCTTCGGTGTGACGTCGACCATCCGGGCGCGCCCGAGCGGATCGAGGTGGGTGAAGGACAGGTCACTCATCAGCGTCACTCATTCGACACGGGATCGTAGTCGGCGAGACCGCTTCGACCGGCACCACCCCGGCTCGCAGGAGATCGACACGGCGCTCGGTGGAGCGATCGCCACGAGCCCCGCGAACGCGCTCGGACAGCACAACCGCCTGCTCCGGATAGATTCTTGGAGGTCAGGAACCGTTGCGCAGGCCGCCGACACGACCTCGTGATCCACACGACCACCCGTACCGGAGTAGCACCATGGCGATATCCATCGAGAAGTTCCAAGAGCAGGGCGGTCGGCTGAAGACCGACGACATCGACTTCGAGAGCTTCCGCACGAACCCGCTCGACGAGCACGTGCTGCGCTGCATCGGCTACATGCACGACATCGAGTACCAGACGGTGCTGTACACGCGGGAGATGCTGTTGTTGCCGGGGTGGAAGGACCCCCAGTTCACTGCCTTCCTGACGCTGTGGAACTACGAGGAGTACTGGCACGGCCAGGCGCTCGGCCGGGTGCTGGCGATGCACGACCGGCCGGCGCACGATCCGCGGCTGATCGCGATGCGCAGCTGGAACCACAAGACGCTGGCGCGGAGCCCGCTCGTGTTCTGGACCCTCGGCCAGGCCGTACGCCGCTTCCCCGCGGTGCACATGACGTTCGGCGCGATCAACGAGTGGACCGCGAACGCGGCGTACAACCGTCTCGCCAAGATCGCCGACCATCCCGCGCTGACCGAGTTGCTCGGCCGGATCATGCGCCAGGAGGGTCGCCACGCCGCCTACTACGCGGCCGCAGCACGCGACATGCTGGAGGATCGCAGGGCGCAGAAGGTGACCTCGTGGTTCTTGCGCCACGAGTGGGCGCCCGTGGGCAACGGGGACGTGCCGAAGATCGAGACGTCGTTCGCGACCGCCTACCTGTTCGGCAGCGGTGAGGGTGCCGCGCTGATCGACCGGGTGGAGGAGCGGATCGACGCGCTGCCCGGGCTGCACGGGCTCGGTCTCGTGCGTGCTGCCATCGACGAGGCCCGCCGGCACGTCATCGAGGTCGAAGGCTCGCTGCCCGAGGCGCGCGCCTACGAGTGGAGCGCCGCCGAGCTCGAGCCGGAAACCGAGCCGGAGCCCGACCTCGTCTGAGCACCGACCGGCCGCCGTTGCGCCAGGGGCGCCGGGGCGGACCGCGGATACGCTGGCTGGTGGCATGAGAGGGGGCCCACGATGACCACCGTGGAGATCACGACCGAGACCACAGAATCGCTGAGCACGCCGCAGCCGGTGGTGCGCACTGGCGGACTGCACCACGTCGCCTACGCCTGCAAGGACCTCGAGGCGACACACCACTTCTACGAGGACCTGATGGGGTTCCGACTGATCCACACGGAGGTGCAGCCGTTCAAGGACGGCGGCTTCTTCCGGCACGTCTTCTACGACCTCGGCGACGGCAGCAGCATCGCCTTCTTCGACGTGCACGGCGTGGGTGAGCAGCCCGACTGGAGCTCGGCGATCTCGACCGGCAACGGGCTGCCGGTGTGGGTCAACCACATCGCCTTCGGGGCGACCGTCGAACGCCAGGAAGCGGTGCGCGCCAGGATGGCCGCGGACGGGATCGAGCCGCTGATGGAGATCGATCACGGCTGGTGCCACTCGCTGTACTACGTCGACCCGAACGGGATCATGGTCGAGTTCTGCCGCGACACGCCCGGCGTCGTCCCCGACCCCGACGGCGCCCGTCAGTTGTTCAACGCCACCGGCAAGCACGCCGCCGAGAAGACGCTTCGCTGACGATCGGCGCCCGCGGCCGGCCGATGGCTGACCCCGAGATCGCCGCAGCTGTCGCGCGGATGGGCTTCGACGCGACGGCATCGTCGATGACCGAGCTGAGTGGCGGCGTGTCCTCGGACATCTGGCGCGTCGACCTGCCCGAAATGTCGATCGTCGTCAAGCGCGCACTCGCCCGGTTGCGCGTCAGCGGCGACTGGCGCGCCCCGCTCGAGCGCACCGCCGCCGAGGTGCGGTGGATGCGCGTGGTCGCCGGCATCTGCCCCGGGCTCGCGCCGGACGTGCTCGCCGTGGACCGCGTCGACGGGCGGATCCGCGCGTTCGCGATGCCGTACCTCGCGCCGTCGGGCCACCCGCTGTGGAAGCACGAGCTGCGCGACGGTCACGCCGACCCGGCCTTCGCGGCGCAGCTCGGCGCGGCCGTCGGCGCGGTGCACGCAGCCACCGCCGACCGCACCGACGTGCGCGCCGACTTCGACGACCTCGCGATGTTCGCTGCACTGCGTCTCGACCCGTACCTGGCGGCGACCGCGGCAGCGCACCCCGACCGCGCCCAACCGCTCGACGCGCTGCGCGCGGCGTACATCGCCAACCGTCATGTGCTGGTGCACGGCGACGTCAGCCCGAAGAACGTGCTCGTCGGCCCACTCGGACCTGTGCTGCTCGACGCCGAGTGCGCGACGTGGGGGGATGCGGCGTTCGATCCCGCGTTCTGCTGCACCCACCTGCTGCTCAAGTGCCGGTGGAACCCGGCGGCGACGAATGCGTTCCTGGCTTGCGCGCAGTCGTTCACCGCCGCCTACTTCACGGCCGCGTCGTGGGAGGACGTCGCCGCGCTCGAGGCCCGCTGTGCAGCGCTGACGTGCGGCCTGCTGCTGGCGCGGGTCGACGGTCTCTCGCCGGTCGAGTACCTCGACGACATCGCCCGGATCGAGGTGCGCGCGGTCGCGAGGGCGCTGCTCGCCGAGCCGCCGGCGACGATCGCCGCCCTCGTCGCTGCCTGGCGCGCCGCGCTGCCCTCGGTCCGCGGGTGACCGTCGACGCGCTGATCACAGCGGTGCGCGGCCGGCGGGTGTGGGACTCCCGTGGCCGCCCGACGGTGGAGGCCGAGGTGCGCTGCGGCCCGGTCACCGGCCGGGCGATCGCCCCGGCCGGCGCGTCCACGGGAAGTGGCGAGGCGGTCGAGCTGCGCGACGGCGGGCTCCGGTTGGGTGGTCTCGACGTCGCCTCCGCCGTCGCCAACGTCAACGGTCCGATCGCCGCGGCGCTCGTCGGCTGCGACGTCGCCGACCAGCGCACCGCCGACGAGGCGATGACGGCCCTCGACGCCTCACCGTCGCTGTCGACGCTCGGGGCCAATGCCGTTG
>JBBQTN010000199.1:0-9890 GCA_038213195.1 Acidimicrobiales bacterium
GTCAAAGACCTCATCGCCGCGATCGAGACCTACATCGACAGCTGGAACGAACGCTGCCAACCATTCACCTGGACCAAGACCGCCGACGAAATCCTGCCCAAGGCCACCGCTGGTCAAAGATCATCGTTCACGCGACACTAGCTGCGGCTACTTCTGTCGGGGTGGGGAGATTTGAACTCCCGGCCTCCACGTCCCGAACGTGGCGCGCTAACCAAGCTGCGCTACACCCCGCGATCCCCTGGACGGAGACAGCGGCCGCGATGCTACCCCGCGGCCGCCGGTTCTTCCTCAGCCGATTCGGCGGCCTGCCGCGCGGACGAACCGAGGCTCTTCCAGCGCCGGGCCGGTGGCGGAGGCACAGGGGCCGGCGGCGCCGAGGTGTCCAGCAGCGCCCGTGCCGCGCGCTTCAGCGTCAGCGGATCGACCGGCTTGATCAGCCACACCTCGGCACCACAACGCTTGGCGAGGTGCACGTCGGCGCGGCGGTCGAGCAGCATCACCACCTTGACGTGGGGGAGCCGGCCGGAGCTCTCGTCGAGGCGTAGGCCCATCGTGACGGCCATCGCGCCCATCGAGCCGATCTGCAGGTCGAGCACGGCGAGGTCGGGCGGGCGCGCCTCGACGATGTCGCTGACCTCGCGACCGTTGCGACACACCGTGAACGACACGTCCGGACCGCCGAGCGCTGCGGTCACGTCGTTGACCACGTAGTCGGCGTCGGTGCCGATCAGGATGTGCACGCCGCCGACGTTAGCGCCGCAGCCGCCACCCGTTCAGTCCGTCGGACACGGTTGCACCACCGAGCGGGTGTGGTCGGCTGGCTGCACCCGCATCGCGCCGACGCCCGTGTCAGTCGTGGTCGAAGAGCAGGCTGCGGATCATCGCCAGGCCCTCCAGGTCGTGGACGTCTGACGGCAGCAGGGGGACCCACACCGATCCGTGCTCGGGGTCGAGGGTGAGGTTGTCGAGCAGCCCGGCGAGGTGGCGGCGTTCCTCGATCGCCGCAGCTTCGAGGTCGGCGAGGTTGTCGTACAGCGCGGCGCGGTCGGGGCGGCGCGGCCGCTGCGGCGGCAGCTCGCCGAACGTAGGCGTCGCCCGGTTGACGATCAAGGTGCTCACCGTCAGCGAGGCCGCGCGCAGCCGGGCGGCGAAGAACGCGGCCTCCTCGATCGTGTCACCGCGCGGCGAGGCGACGAGCACGAACCTGGTGACATCGCTGCGCAGCAGCGCCAGCACTTCGTCGGCCCGCCGCCGGAACCCGGACTCCATCCCGTCGAACGATTGGAAGTACGCGATCGCATCGGTCAACACGTCGCCGCCGACGACCTTGCCGATCGAACGGAGGATCGGCTGCGCTGCGAAGTTGAGGACGCGCAGCCCGCGCCGCGTCGGCATCATCAGCAGCTTGAACAGCGGATGGTCGAGGAACCGGGTGATCACTCCCGGAGCGTCGAGGAAATCGAGCGCGTTGCGCGTCGGAGGGGTGTCGACGATCACGACATCGAACCGCTTGTCGGCATGCAGGGCGTGCAGGCGCTCGGCCGCCATGTAGTCCTGGGTGCCGCTGAACGAGCCGGCGACGTTGCGGTAGAACGCGTTGCCGAGGATCCGCTCGGCCTGCTGCGGACTGGCTGCATAGCTGCTGACCAAGCCGTCGAACGTGGTGGCGGTGTCGAGCATCAACGCCCACAGCTCGCCATCGGCCTCGATCGGCAGGCGCACCGGGTCGTTGCTCAGCCCGCCGGGCACGCCGAGGGCGTCCGCGAGCCGCTTCGCGGGATCGATCGTGACGACGACGGCCCGCCGGCCGAGCTGTGCCGCGTGCAGCCCGAGCGCTGCAGCGGTGGTGGTCTTGCCGACGCCGCCTGTGCCGCAACACACGAGCACCTCGGCGCGAGCGACGGAGTCCGCGAGGGCGGTCACGTCCCGGTCGTTCCGTCGGGCCGCAACGCGACGCGCGGCGCGGGGTCGGTCATCACCCACGCCGCGGCCAGCCGTTCGACGGCCGCAGCATCGAGCTCGGTGCCGGCGTGCACAGGCAGGTGCAGCTGCGGCAGGGCGAGCTCGTCGGCGAGCCGTGCGCACTCGGCGCGGTGCAGCTCCCGGCGGGCGTTGCGGAACTCCGCGGCGACGCGCATCGGTGAATCGGGAGGCGCAGAACTGGGATCCAACGGCGCACCGATGTCGACCGCGTTGACGACCACGGGACCGAGGTGGACGTGGGCCCGGTCCTCCAACGCGTACGCGGTCTCGACCACCTCGTTCACCGGGGTGGTCTCGGGAAGGGTGACCAGCACGACCTGCGCCCGCGCCGGATCGGCGAGCATCGCCGCGACCTCCGCCGCCTGAGTGTGCAACGGACCGCCACGGACCGTGGCGAGCATGCCAGGAGCCGCCTTGAGGAACGTGATCGCATGACCCGCCGCCGGACCGTCGACGAGGATCAGATCCCACTGCCCGGACCGTTCGAGCTGCTTGATCTTGCCGAGCACGACGATGTCGTCGATGCCCGGCGCCGCGGTTGCGACGACGTCGATCACGCCGCTGCTGATCAAGCGTCGCGACACCCGCTTCAGGCCGTGCGTGTCGAGGTACTCGCCGAGCGCGTCGGCCGCAGTGATCGTCACCCAGGGGACGTCGCCGAGCAAACTGCCCAGGACCGGCCGCCCGTCGAGCTCGACCACCAACACGCGCAGGCCGCGATGCACTGCTGCTCGCGCCAAAACGGCGGTTACCGTGGTCTTCCCGACGCCTCCCTTACCGGCGACGACAGCAACGCGGGCAGCGGAGAGGACATGCAGCGGATCCACGCTCTTCGGAGGCATTTGTGCGCAGACTAGCGATCGCCCTGATCTCGGCCGCGCTGTCGCTCGCCGGAGGTCTCGGGATCGCCGGGACCCCGGGCCAGGCAGCGGCGCAGGGCATCGGGCCACGGAGCGTGGTCGGGGTGTTCGGTATCGACCGTCCGGCGCCCGCACTGGCCGCCACGCGGACAGCTGCATCGCTCGCCTCGCCGGCCACGAGGACAGCCGGATCGGCCGCCACGCCGGCGACGACACCGGTGACCGCGCCTGGGGGCACGACCGCCGTCGCTCCGGCCGAGGATGGGACGGGGAACGCGGCGGACCTCGCCCCGGTCGACGTGCTGCAGGTCTCCGGGTTGTTCGACGGCGTGATCGTCGAGTCGATCGAGCAGGCCGTGGACCGCAGCGAGCACAACGGCTCGCAGGCGTTGATCCTGCAGATGAGCTCCAGTGGCGCCACCGTGTCACGGTCGACGATGAGCCGGCTGCTCACCAAGCTCGCCAGCTCGACGGTCGCGATCGGCATCTGGGTCGGACCGTCGAGCGGGTCGCGGGTGGACGGTCTGCCCGCCCAGCTGTTCGCCGTCGCCGACGTCAGCGCGATGGTCCAGGGCAGCCGCATCGGCCACATCGGCGACCCGCTCGCCTACGACGGGGGCAAGGTCGTCGACTTCGGTGGCTCGACCGACACGTTGCGCACCGGATCGATGAGCTTCAACGAGGCCCGCGCCGCCGGTGTGCTGCGCCTGACGACCAAGGACGAGGGCGTGCCGACGGTGCGCAGCATGGTCCAGGCGATGGATGGCGTGCAGGCCAGAGGGCGCACGCTCGACACCGTCACCCCCGAGCTGCAGGCGAACGGCAGCTCCCAGTCGACGAGCACGCTGGTGCGCTTCAATGGGCTCGGTCTCGGCGACCAGCTGATGCACACGGTGGCCAGCCCGTCGATGGCCTACCTGTTCTTCATCATCGGTGCGGCGCTGCTGATCTTCGAGTTCTTCACCGCCGGTGTCGGCATCGGCGGGCTCGTCGGAGCGGTGTGCCTGATCTTCGGTTGCTACGGGTTCGCCGAGCTGCCGGCCCGCCCGTTCGCGCTCGTGCTGCTGGTCCTGGCGATGCTCGCCTTCGCGGTCGACGTGCAGGTCGGCGTCCCACGGTTCTGGACCGGCGCGGGCATCACCCTGTTCATCATCGCCTCGTGGTTCCTGTACGCGCCGCTGCCAGGCAACGACCTGCGCTTGAGCTGGATCACGCTGGTCGTCGGCGTCGCAGGGGTGATGCTGACCTACATCGTCGGGATGCCGTCGATGGTGCGCACCCGGTTCGCGACGCCGACGATCGGCCGGGAGTGGATGATCGGCGAGACCGGCACCGCGGCCGAGCAGATCGACCCGGAAGGCGTCGCACTCGTCGGCGCAGCACGGTGGCGGGCGCGCACCAACCGGGCGACGCCGATCCCGAACGGCGGCGGGCTGCGCGTGGTGGCGATCGACGGGGTCACGCTCGAGGTCGAGCCGCTCGAGGGTGCAGCTCGCGACCACCGGGAACGCCGCGGCGACTGAGACGCTGATGACCCCCATCGTCGTCTCGAAGCGAACGTGGGTCCAGGGCAGGCCCGCGGCCTACAGCGTCGCGGGCGAGGGGATGCCGGTGCTGCTGTTGCACGGCTGGGCGCTCGCCCACCACACCTACCGCGGCGTGATCGAGACGATCGCCGCGCAGGGCTGCCGGGTGCTCGCGCCGGCGATGCCCGGGTTCGGGGGGACAGGCGGGCTCGCCGGGAGCGCGTTCTCGATGAGCGGCTACGCGCGCTGGGTCTCGGACTTCCTGCAGGTGTTGGAGGTCGAAGAACCGGCGGTGGTGATGGGCCACTCGTTCGGAGGGGGCGTCGCCATCCGCCTCGCGTACGAGCACAGGGCGAGAGTCCGTTCGCTCGTGCTCGTCAACGCGGTGGGCGGGTCGTCGTGGCGCAAGGGCAAGTCGCTGCGCAGCATCGCCGACCGGCCACTGTGGGACTGGGGTCTGCACTTCCCGTCGGACGTGTGGCCGTTGCGCCAGGCGACGAAGGTGCTGCCGGTGATGGCCGAGGACTTCGTGCCGAACATGCTCCGCAACCCGCGGGCGATGATGCGCGTCGCCAACCTCGCCAGGCGGGCCGACCTGCGCCACGAGCTCGAGCAGCTGCGCGACCAGGGGATGCCGATCTCGATCATCTGGGCGACGCGCGACGGTGTGATCCCGCGGGAGTCGTTCGAGGCGCTGTGCGTCGCATCCGGCGTGCAGGGAACGGTGGTCGAGGGCTCGCACAGCTGGCTGCTCGCCGAGCCGAGCCGCTTCGGTGAGGTGATCACCAACGACCTGCGCGTCGCCAAGGCCGCCCGCGAGCTCGAGCACGACGTTCCCCATCCCCGGCGTCGCGGTCTGCGGCGGGTGACCTCGCTCAAGGGTCGGCTGGGGGCAACACCGGCAGGCGAGGTCCGGCGACCCGTACGTCCCCCCGCCGGCGGGTGACGCCGCCCGCGTCGAGCTCGTTGAGCAGCGGCAGCGCGTACTTACGCGACGTCGCCAGTGCGTCGCGGAACTGCGACATCGTGAAGCCGTCCGGCGTGTCGCGCAGCAGTTCGGCGGCGCGTTGCGCGGCGAGGTCGACGGTCGCCGGGTGGAAGTGGACGCCGTCGCGTTCGACGATCAACCGGCGGCGCACCAGCTCGCGCAGGTCGTTGCGGGCCACGTCGGCGGAGTCGGGCGGCACGGCGCCGCCGGCGAGCAGCGCCGCGGTGAACGGATGGTCCGCGTAGCGGTCGACGAGCCCGACGAGACGTGCGGTACCGCCCTCCACCTGCACGTCCGCCAACGTCGCGAGCACGGCACGGTGTGGCTCGTCGAGGACCGCCGTGTCGAGGCCCGTTGCAGCCGCGTCGGTGATCCGCGACCGCAAGTGCGCCTCCATCGCCTGCTTCGTCGCCGGGTCGATCACCCACCGCCCGACCGGCACGGGCCCGACGGTCGCAGGGGCTTCGATGCCGTCGAGGAGGGCATCGCCGTGTCGGCCGGTCAGCGCGGCGAGCTCGTCGACAGCGATCACCCCGCGCTCGCGCACGATCCGCGCCACCGATCGGTCGGGTCGCGCCTTCGATGCGGGCAGCACGGGCGCGACGTCGAGCACCTCCCCGCCGCCGACGGTCTCGCTGCGGCCGCTCTCGCGCAGCACGAAACGATCGCCGGGCACGAGCGGTACCCGCTCGGCGAGGTGGACCCGGACCAGCCCGTCGCCACCCGGGGGGATGCTCTCGTCGCCGAGCACGCGCAATCGTGCCGGCAGCTCTCCCGAGCCGATGTAGGCGAGGTACGCACCGCGGCGGGACACCTCGTGATCGAGCGCGCCGAGCACGTGCAACGACGCATCGAAGCGCTTGGTCGGCCGCCACTGCGCGGCGACGACCAACGCGTCACCGCGGGCCAGGCGGTCGTGGTCGACGCCGGCGAGGTTCACCGCAGCGCGGTTGCCGGGCTCGAGCTGCTCGACGCGCAGCCCGTGCGTCTGGATCGCGCGCACCCGCACGTCGATCCCGAGTGGCAGCACATCGAGGTGCTGCTCGACCCGGAGCGCGCCTCCCGTGAGGGTGCCGGTGACCACCGTGCCGCTGCCCTTCGCGGCGAAGACACGGTCGATCCACAGCCGCGGGCGTCGAGTGGACGGCGCCGGCGGCGTGGCCTGCACGAGGTCGTCGAGTGCTGCGAGGAGGTCGTCGTGTCCCGCGCCGGTGACGCTGCTGAACGCCACGATCGGCGCGCCGTCCAGGAACGAACCGGCGAGGTGATCGCTCACCTCGAGTTGTTGCAGCTGCAACCACTCGTCGTCGACGAGGTCGCTCATCGACATCACGACCAGCCCGTGGTCCACCCCGAGCAGTTCGAGGATCCGCAGGTGCTCCTCCGTCTGCGGCTTCCACCCCTCTGTCGCGGCGACCACGAGCAGGCATGCATCGACACCGCCGACGCCGGCGAGCATGTTGCGGATGAAGCGGATGTGGCCGGGGACGTCGATGAAACTGATCCCCTCCCCGCTCGGCAGCGTGGTGTGGGCGAAGCCGAGGTCGATCGTCAAGCCACGTCGCCGCTCCTCCTCGAAGCGGTCCGGGTCGGTCCCGGTGAGCGCGCGGACGAGCGAGGACTTGCCGTGGTCGACGTGGCCGGCGGTGGCGACGACGCGCATCGGCTACGCGCACCGGCGGACGGCCGCGAGCAGCTCCCGGTCGTCGTCCTCGTGGACGGTGCGCATGTCGATGAAGGTGTCCCCGTCGCGCACGCGGGCGATCACCGGTGGATCGTTGCCGCGCAGGTCGGCGAGCCGGTCGCCGGCGAGGCGGATCCCGATCGACGGCATCGTCGCACCGGGGGCCGACCCTGCACCCGGCACGGCGGCGGTGGGCACCACGTCGCCGATCCCGGCGGACGAGACGATCGCGCCGGCGCGGGCGCGCAGCCGCTCGATCGACTCGCTGACCATCTGCCAGAACGGGATCGCCGTCACCGCGCTGCGGTCGAGGTAGGCGAGCGCGGTGCGCTGCAGGGCGAGGAGCACGTGCCCACCGGGGCGCAGGGCGCGGGCGAGTGGATGGTGCTGGCAGCGGGCGACCAGCTCGGCCCGCCCGGCGATGATCCCGGCCTGCGGACCACCGAGGAGCTTGTCGCCGCTGAACGTCACCAGCGCTGCGCCCGCGGCGAGCGTCTGCCGAGCCGCCGGCTCGCCCGCCAGCCATGCCGGTGGCGGTCCCGGGAGCCACGGGCAGGTCGAGTCGAGCAGGCCGCTGCCGATATCGGCGACGACTGGGATGCGGAGCCCGGCCAGCTCGTGCACGGTCGTCGCCTCGACGAACCCCTCGACGCGGTAGTTGCTTGGGTGCACCTTCAGCGCGAGGGCGACATCGGCCCCGGCGCGCGACAACGCCGCGGCGTAGTCCGCGACACGGGTGCGGTTGGTGGTGCCGACGTCGACGAGGATCGCGCCGCTCTGCTCCATCACCTCGGGAACCCGGAACCCGCCGCCGATCTCGACGCTCTCGCCGCGGCTGACCAGCACCTGGCGACCGGCGGCGAGCGTCGCCAGCACGAGCAGCACCGCCGCGGCGTTGTTGTTCACGACGATCGCCGCCTCGGCACCGCACAGCCGGGCGAACAGCGCGCCAACGGCCCGCTGGCGTGAGCCGCGTTCGCCGGTGCGCACGTCGAGCTCGAGGTTGATCGCCCGACCGGGATGGCGCACGGCCAGTGGGGCGCGCCCGAGGTTGGTGTGCAGCAGCACCCCCGTGGCGTTGATGACGGGGCCGAGCAGGCTGCGGCGCAGTTCGTGGGCCCGCCCCACGGCGGTCGCCGTGTCGTGCTCACCGGCCGCGATCGCCTCACGCGCCAGGTCGACGCACAGGGCATGGGGAAGGCCGGCACCGGCCATCGCCCGCGCCAGCGCGTCCACGCTCGGCGGCCGGTTCGGCGGTGTTGCCATCCGGGTCGAGCGTACGCTGGGCGGCCGTGTTGCCCGTACCCGTCCTGCGCCTCGATCCGGATCTGCCGCTTCCCGCCTACGCCCACCCCGGCGACGCCGGGCTCGACCTGCGCGCCAGGATCGACGTCGTCGTCGCGCCGGCGGGCGGTCGCGAGCTGGTCCCGACCGGCATCGCCGTCGCCATCCCGCCCGGCTACGCCGGGTTCGTGCTGCCACGCAGCGGCAACGCGCTGCACCATGGGGTGACGATGGCGAACACGCCGGGGCTGATCGACTCCGCCTACCGCGGCGAGCTGCAGGTGATCCTGCTCAACACGGATCCGACAGAGCCGTTCGAGGTGCGCCGCGGCGAGCGGATCGCGCAGCTCGTCGTGCAGCGCGTCGAGGAGGCGACGTGGCAGGTCGTCGACGCGCTCGACGGCGACGATCGCGGCGGCGGCTTCGGTCACTCCGGACGCCACTGACCGGTCGCCGACGCCTCTGCGGCTGCGCCGACGGCACATGTCAGCTGCGTCGCCGGATGCGCGAGCGCCCTGGCAGACCCGTTCGCACGCGCGCACTGGCAGACTCGTGCGCATCGAGGGCACACGTGTCGATCAGTGGCTGTGGGCGGTGCGGTTGTTCAAGACCCGCTCGATGGCGACAGCGGCGTGCAAGAGCGGCCACGTGCGGGTCAACGGCAGCGCGGCGAAGGCCGCCCATCCGCTGCGGATCGGCGACCGGGTCGAGGCACGGGTCGGAGATCGCGAGCGAGTGCTCGAGGTGCTGCGGTTGATCGACAAGCGCGTCGGCGCACCGATCGCCGCCGAGTGCATCGTCGACCACAGCCCTCCTGCGCCGCCGCGCGATCTGGCCGCACCGGTGTTCCGTCGGAATCCCGGCGCCGGCCGCCCGACGAAGAAGGAACGGCGGAGCATGGACCGCCTCCGCCGGGGCTGAACCCTGTCACCAGGATGGGGCGGGCGCCCGGACGCCGGTGGGCGGCAGCGCCGTCGCCGCAGCCGTCAGGGCGTCGCGCAGACTGCGGCTGCGCTGGCGATGCCACTGGTGCGGCGCGGCTCGCGGACCTCGTGCTGGTCGAGCCCGTTCGTCGTGTACCCGAAGCTGAGCCCGGTGACGGGGTCGCCGAACGCGATCTGGCCCTTGGCGCCGTTGTGGCCGACCGTCAGCGGTGACACCGTGTGGCCGAAGCCGCGCCAGTGCGACTTGCCGTCGCCACCGGCCTGGATCAGGCCGAGGGTACGGTTCGCGGCGACGCCGGTCATCACATCGGGGAGGTGGTTGCGCACGTTGGAGCGCACGTCCTCGATCACATCGGGCCGCCACATCTCGCCCGGGTTGTGCAGGACTGCCTGGTAGTACATCGCCAGGTCGCAGGCGCGCATCACCCCGCCGCCGCCCGGTACGCCGACGCGCTGCGCGGCCGGGTCGTTGAAGCTCAGCAGCGCGTCCAGCGTCACCTCGCCGACGTCGAGCTGGCGCACGCCGAACACCGCCTCCAGCTCGTCGGGCGTCGCCGGCTCACCGACCAGCTGCAGCTCGGCGGCCTGCCACGGCACGTCGCCCACCACCCGCGGCAGTCC
>JBBQTN010000200.1:0-9680 GCA_038213195.1 Acidimicrobiales bacterium
GGGTGGGCGCGCCCTGAGCCGGGCGTTGGCACGACTCGCGCCCACCTCGCGGCTCGGCTGGGTGGGCGCGTGGTGGGCCATCTGACGGCACATCCCGCGCCCACGTGAGGACGTGCCGAACAGGGCGCTAGCTTGACAGAGGACTTCCCCACTCGACGCAGAACTGCTCGTGGAGGAGGCGATCGTGCCGAAGCCGGTCGGGAGAGCCGATGTCGTTGTCAAGGTTCCGACGTGGCGGCCACACGTCGACGCGTACATCGGGGCGCACCACGGTGTCATCTCCGTCGATCGCGCGCTGACGCTCGGAGCGTCGCGCCGGACGCTGTACAACGAGGTCGATCGGGGTCGGCTCGTGGTCGTGATGCCGGGGGTGTTGCGCAGCCCACACTGGCCGCTCGGCCGTGAGCAGTGGATGACGGCGGCATGCGCCCGCAACCCCGAGGTCGTCGTCGCGTTCACGAGCGCAGCGCAGCTGTGGAACCTCCGCCGGGTGCCGCCCGAACGAGAGATCCACGTGCTCGTGCCGCACGGCTGCTCGCCAGAGATGAACGGTGTCGTGGTGCATCGCTGTCGACGGGTCGACGCGGTGGACATCACGAGACGAGAGGACGGCATCCGCTTGACCAGCCCGCCGCGAACGCTGTTCGACTGCGCAGACGTGCTCGGTTTCGACGCAGCTTCGTCGATCCTGGAACAGATCATCGATACGGGTCGTGGGTCCTTCGAGACTCACCTGGCGACGTGGGTCCGCCTGGCCCGCCCCCGCCGACCTGGCACACGCACGATGGCGAGGGTGCTCGCCTCGCGACCGGCCTGGCGCCAGGCGGTCCAGTCGGACCTCGAGGCCCGGGTCGTCGCGGAGATCGGCGCTCAGGCCCTCCCGCCGCCCGAGACGCAGTGGCCGGTGCAGCTCTGCGACGGGCGCAGCATCCGGCTCGACTTTGCATGGCCGGATCGGAAGGTTGCGCTCGAGGTCGACCACCCCTTCTGGCACGCCGGCGCAGCGGAGTCGCATCGCGACCGCGGTCGGGATCGATTGCTGATGACGATGGGCTGGGTGATCCCGAGAATCACCGACGTCGACGTCAGCAGCGGCCTCGCCACCTCGATCGCCCAGGTCGCCGAGGTCCTCGACTCCCGCCCGACCGCACGTTGACCCGGGTGGGCGCGCTGTGTGCCGGGTGTTGGCACATCTCGCGCCCACCTCCCGCCCGACCGCACGCTGACCCGGGTGGGCGGGTTCAGTGCATGACCATCCCGCCGGAGACGTTCATCGCCTGCCCTGTGCAGTAGCCGGCCTCGTCGGAGGCGAGGAACAGGGCCATGTTGGCCACGTCGCGGGTCTCGGCGAGCCGTCCGAGCGGTGACTTCGACGACCACGCGGCGACCATCTCGGGGGTGCGCGTGGCGGCGCCCATCTCGGTGAGGACATAGCCGGGGCAGATGCAGTTGACCCGGATCTGGTGTTCGCCGAGCTCCATCGCAGCCACCCGGGTCAGGGCGATCACAGCAGCCTTCGACGCCGCGTAGTGGGCCTGGTTCGGCGAGCCGATCTTGCCGCCCATGCTGGCCATGTTGACGATCGCCCCGCCGCCACCCTGGGTGATCATCCGCCGTGCGGCGACCTGAGTCGTCAGGAACATCGCCCGCACGTTGACCGCGAACGTCTCGTCCCAGTCGTCGATCGTCATCTCCACCAGCGGCGCCATGCGCAGGATGCCCGCGTTGTTGACCAGGATGTCGACACCGCCGAGCAGCTCGATGGCCTGAATCGTGGCTGCGCCAGCGGCCAACGCATCGGTGAGGTCGACGGCGATGGCGTGGCCTCCCAGCTCGTGGGCAACCGCCTCGAGCTGGTCGCTCGGCAGGTCGAGCACGGCGACATGGGCGCCTTCGCACCGGTACGTCCTGGCGATCTCGGCGCCGATGCCACGAGCTGCTCCCGTGACGATCGCCCGCCGACCCGCGAGGCGTGCAGCCGTCACCGTCGCCCATCGATCGAGCGCACGTCAGGCGACCCCGCTGACCGCCGCCCTGACCCGTGTGATCGCTGAGTCACTCGCCCGGCCCGACGGTGCGGAGCACCGAGCCGCGCCGGATGACCACGCGTGGCGACGGGCCGAAGGCGATCGCCTCGCGCACCGTCGCGGCGCGCACCGCCACGGCGTCGTCGCGGCCGGGGATGCCGAGCACGATCCGGGCCTCCGTCGTCACCGAGGCGAGCGCCGCGTCCGGCAGCATGTGCGCCGTCGAGATCATCAGGCTCGCTGTCTCCAACGCGTCCCCGCGCCCGACCGGGTTGAACGGATCCTGCAGGTTGTCGGCGCCTGCGGCGACGTGCACGCCGGCCTCGCGCAGCGCACGGACGGCCGTCAGCCCGCGCGGCATCGACTGGCGATGGGCCCGCCCCTGCAGGAACAGGTTCGTCTGTGGCAGCGCGATCACGTGGATCCCCGCGGCGGCGACGAGCTCGGCGATCTCGCGCTGGCGGGCCTCGGGCTGCACGCCGAGGCTGACACAGTGGCTCGCGGTGACCGGGTGAGGGAACCCGGTGGCGATCACCCGCGCCGCCAGATCGGCGAGCCCGCAGATCGTCGGGTCGAGCGTCTCGTCGGTGTGCAGGTCGATCGGCAGCCCGGCCTCGGCGGCGATCGTCAGGAACACGTCGTTTGCCTTCGCCGGGTCGGTCTCGAGGTGCGGGCACCCGCCGACCACGTCGACACCCATCGCGATCGCCTCACGCAGGAGCCCGCGCACCCTGTCGCCGAGCGCGCCGGTGCTCGGCCAGCCGGTCAGCGCGCAGACCTGGATGTCGACGATGTCGCGCAGCCGGTCGCGCACGTCGAGCAGCGCCTCGATCGAGATCAGCCCGTTCTCGACGGTGGTGTCGGCGTGGGTGCGGATGGCCGTCGTGCCGTTGGCAACCATCAGCAGCGCGGCGCGTTCGGCGCGGGCGATCGTGTCGGCGACCGTGATCGACGGCCGGGCGTCGCGCATCGCGAGGATCGCGCCGAGCAGGTCGCCCGTCGGGTTGGGCACCCGCTCGGCGAGGAACGCCTTGTCGAGGTGGGCGTGCGGCTCGGCGAACGCCGGCAGCAGGAGGTAGCCGTCGGCGACGAGCGCGGCGGCGGCAGCACCGAGGTGGGGACTCTCGGGGGCGACGATGGTCACGGCGTCACGCGGCTCAGATCGGTTGCAGGTCGGGGAGCGGCCGGCGATCGATGGGCTCGCCCAGGCGGGGGAAGACCTCCTCGGCGACGAGGTGCATCTGCTCGTCCATCTCCTCGCGGGTCAGCCCGGGGTACTCGAAGAACAGGCAGATGTGCTGCAGGTCGAGCAGGTCGCGCCAGAACCCGATCGCGTCGACGGCGTCGTCGATCGAACCGACGATCTGGATCTTCTGGCTGTTCGACTCCTCGACGGTCGGGCAGTGGTCGAACGCGACCTTCGAGCCGTCCTCGTTGCGGTAGCTGGCGAACCTGCCGTACGGCGAGAGGAACTTGTTGAACTCGTCCTGCCCGGGGCGGCCCTTCTTCATCGCCTCCTCGTACGTCCGCGCGACGTGCAGGTTGAGCACGAGGCAGCGATCCTCGCCTGGACCGACCGGGGCGCCGACCTCCTCGCGGATCTCGGCATAGCGATCCCACTTCTGCTTCTGGCTGTCGGCGTTGCTCAGCCAGTACACGGCCCTGTGGCCCGCACGGGGCACGTACTCGATCGTCTCCGGCGACGTGACCGGCTGGTAGATCTCGACCGCGCGCTGCGGCTTGGGGATCAGCGTGATGTCGTGGACCAGCGTGCCGCGGTCCGGCACGTCGTCGGGCGGGAACGTCATGTGCTTGCCACGGTAGGAGAACCGCTCGTTGCCCCACGCGAGCTTGATCACCTCCATCGACTCCTCGAACACCTCACGGTTGATCCGGTCGTGCTCGGCGGACATCGCGTTGTCGCCGCTGGCGACGACGGTGCCGAGCGCCCACGCCTCGCGCGGCACGGTGCCACGACCCACGCCGAACTCCATCCGGCCACCCGTGATGATGTCGGCCAGGGCGAAGTCCTCGGCGAGGCGCAGCGGGTGCCACTGCGGCACGACGTTGAACATCTGCCCGAACCGCAACGACGAGGTGTGCGAAGCGAGGTGCTGACCGAACTGGATCAGGTTGGGGAGCACCTCGTAGCCCTCGTACTGGAAGTGGTGTTCGGTCAGCCACATCGTGTCGAACCCGAGTGCGTCCGCCGTCTTCGCCCAGGCCACCAGGTTGCGGTAGCAGGCGATGACGGCGTCCATGCCGTAGCGCCGCGACGTCGGGACGATGCGCGCGTCGCCCGCGTCGGGCATCGGGACGGTGCAGAAGAAGTTCGAGTCGACGCGCATGCTCAAAACGTACTGCCGGTGGCTCGACGCTCGCCTGCGAACGAGCGGGGTGTTCATCGTCCCGCAACAGCGCCCACCCGTGTGCGCGGGTCGACCGCGCCGACCAGGAACCCGTGCTCGGCGCGGCGGATGACGTGCCCGTGCCCGAACCCGCTGTCGTAGGCCGGCGCCGTTGTCACCCGGTGCCCGCGCGCGGCGAGCCCGGCGACCCACTGCGCTGGCGCATGGCCCTCGATCGTCACGGACGGCCCGTCGAGGGTGGTCCACGTGTCGAACCCCGTGGTGGGGCCGCGTAGCGTCCACCGCCCTGCGTGCACCGCCTCGGCGGGCGACTGCGCGTGCAGGAAGAGACGTGCCGCGAGCTGCAGCACCACCTGCGGCTGGGCGTCGCCGCCCATCGAGCCGAACACCGCCTCGAGCCGCTCCCCGCGCGTCGCGACCACCGGTAGCAGCGTGTGCGGCGGACGGCGCCCGGCGGTCAGCTCGGCCGGGTGCCCTGCCTCGAGCGAGAAGCCGAGGCCACGGTTGTGCACGTTGATCCCGGTGCCCGGCTCGACCAGCCACGACCCGAAGCCGGAAGCGTTGGACTGGATCATCGAGACGCCCATCGTGTCACTCGCGGTGCACAGGTAGGTCGTGTCGCCGGCGATGGTCGGCGCGCGGCGCGGCGAAGCGCGCAGGGGGTCGACGAGGTGACCGCGGTTGGCGCGCTCGCGCACCAGCAGCGGCCCGTCGGCCTGATCGTGGAGCACGTCCGGCCGGTCGAAGCCGACCGCCGTCGCCGCCTCGATCAGCAGGTGCGCCCACCGATCGTCGTCCGGATCCGCCGGCAGATCCAGCGTGCTGGCGAGCTGGGCCGCCGAGACCGCCAGGTAGCCCTGCGAGTTGGGCGGCATGGTCCACAGCTCGACGCCCCACGCCGGGGCGACCACCGGGGTGACCCACGCGGCCTGGGACTCGGCGAGGTCTGCGGCGGCGAACACCCCGGCGCCGAGCGAGAGCAGGCCATCGCCGAACTCACCCCCGTAGAACGCCTCCCGCCCCTGCCCCGCCACGGCGCGCAGCGTGCGCGCCACGCCCGGCCGGCGGACCCGCGCCCCGGGCGCCGTCGCCTGGCCGACCAGTTCGGCAAGGTTGCTCCGACCGGCCGCGTCGACGGCCGCGAGCGATCCGACCAGCAGCGGGCTCGCGGGGAAGCCGGCCTCGGCGAGGTCGATCGCCGGGCCGAGGAGCACCTCGCGCGGCAGCGTCGCGAAGCGTTCGTGCAGCGCCAGCCAACCGTCGACGTATCCGGGAACGGTGACGCTGCGCACGTCGTGGCGGAACGGCATCTGCGCGTGGCCCTCGGCACGCAATGCCGCGGCGTCGGACCCCGACCCTGCACGACCGCTCGCGTTGAGCGCGTGCACGGCACCGTCGTGGTGGACCAGCGCGAGCATGTCGCCGCCCAAGCCGTTGAGGTGCGGTGCGCAGACCGCGACGGCGGCGCTGGTCGCGAGCGCGGCGTCGACGGCGTTGCCGCCGAGTGCCAGCGCGGTCATCCCGGCCTGCGTGGCCAGTTGATCGGCGCTCGCCACCATCGCGTGAGGAGCGCGCGTGCTCGTGAACGGTGCTCCCGAGGGTGCCATCGCCGGCCAACCTACGCTGTCTGCGTGTCGAGGTCGCGGGTGGTCGGAGCGGTCCTCGTCACCATCGGTGCGGCAGTCGTCGTGATCGGTTCGGCGCTGCCGTGGCTGCGCACGGGCCGCCGGCGGCGTTCCAGCTTCGAGGTGTTCGGTCTCGCCGATCGGCTCGGCCTCTCGCCATCGGGTCCGGTGGGCTGGGCCGTGCGGTTGTGGCCGGTCGTCCCGGTGCTGGTGATCGCCGCCGCCGCGCTGGCGTGGCTGGCAGGCACATGGTCGCTGCCGGTGGCGGCAGTCGCGGTGGTCTATGCCGGCGGAGTCGCCGCGGTGGTGGCCAACGTCGGTGATCAGCGCCTCGTGGGGATCGAAGCAGGACCGACGGTGACCCTGCTCGGGGCCGTCCTGCTCCTGCTGGGCGCCGTTTCGACGGCCTTTGCTACCTTGCGCGACCATGCCGACTCGCGAGCAAGCGATCCAGACCCTGACCGCCCCAGGGGGCATGTTCGCGATCGGTGAGGCCGACGTGCTCGGTCAGCACCTGCGCGTGTACGCCAGTGCGCCGGCGAGCCTGCGCGACGTGTGGGCATCGACCGCCGTCCACGGCGACGCACCGTTCTTCGTCTACGCCGGCGAGAGGACATCGTTCGCGCAGGCCCACGCCAGGGTGCGCGAGCTGGCCGTGCACCTCCTCGACAGCGGCATCGGCAAGGGTGACCGGGTCGCGATCGGGATGCGCAACTACCCGGAGTGGCCTGTGGCGTTCTGGGCCTGCCAGTCGATCGGGGCGATCACCGTCAGCCTCAACGCATGGTGGCTCGGCAACGAACTGGACTACGCGCTGCGCGATTCCGGCTCGACGGCGCTGCTGATCGACGGCGAGCGCTACGCGCGCGTCGCCGAGCTGATCCCGACGCTCGGCCTCGCGACCGTGGTCGTCGTCCGCGGCGGCGACCTCGCCGCGCCGGCACGCGCCTGGGACGATGTGGTCACCGGCGTGGACCCCGGGCCGCTCCCGCCGATCGAGATCCTGCCCGACGAGGACGCGACCATCCTCTACACGTCCGGCACGACCGGGAGCCCGAAGGGCGCCGTCGGCTCGAACCGCAACCACGTCACGAACCTGATGAACACCTTCCTCGGCGGCGCGGTGGCGGCGATGCTCGTGCCCACCCCGGCAGGAGCAGCACCGGCGGCCCCGACGGCGGGCGTCGGTCTGTGTACGTTCCCGTTCTTCCACATCGGCGGCCTGACCACGATGTACGTGCTCACCGCCACCGGCTCGTGCATCGTCACCCAGTACAAGTGGGACGTCGACGACGCGCTCGACCTGATCGAGCGCGAGCGGATCACGGCGATCGCCGGCGTCCCCACCGTCGTGCGCGCCCTGCTCGAGCACCCGGACGCGCCGAACCGCGACCTCTCCTCGCTGGCTGCGATCTCGCAGGGTGGCTCGCCGGTGCCCCCTGATTCGATCTCCAAGATCGAGGCGGAGTTCGCCGGCAAGGTGTCGCCGGGCAACGGCTACGGCTTGACCGAGACGACATCGGCGGTGGTGGCCAACACCGGCGCGATGTACTTCTCGCACAAGGACAGCGTCGGCAAGCCGGTGCCGGTGTGCGATGTGCAGATCGTCGACGACGAGGGCTCCGCACTCGCTCTGCACGAGGTCGGCGAGCTGCTCGTCCGCGGTCCGAACAACGTGCGCGGCTACTGGCACAAGCCGGAGGAGACGGCCAAGGCGTTCACCGACGGCTGGTTCCACACCGGCGACGCGGCGCGGATCGACGACGACGGCTTCATCTATGTCGTCGATCGGATCAAGGACGTCGTGCTGCGCGGCGGCGAGAACGTCTACTCCGCGGAGGTCGAGGCGGCGATCTTCGAGCACCCGGACGTGGCCGACGTCGCGATCGTCGGCGTCCCGCACCAGTCCCTCGGCGAGGAGGTGGTCGCGGTCGTGATCCGCAAGGACGGGTCGAGCCTGACCGGAAAGGACCTGCAGACGTTCGCGGCTGAGCGATTGGCGCGGTTCAAGGTGCCGTCGATCGTCGTGTTCAGCGAGGATCCGTTGCCGCGCAACGCGACCGGCAAGATCCTCAAGAAGGACCTGCGCACCACCGTGGTCGATCGGCTCGCCGCCCCGGCGGGCTGACGTCGCTCAGGAGTGCCAGGCGCCACGCTCGACGAGGACCTCGCGCAGGATCGTCGGTCGGTCTGTCATGATCCCGTCGACGCCGAGGTCGAGCAGGCGGTGCATCTCGGCGGCGTCGTCGATCGTCCACACGTGCACCTGCAGCCCGTGGCGGTGGGCGCGCTCGACGAACTTCGCGTCCGTCACGGTGACAGGTCCCGAGCGCACCGGTACCTGCGCGGCGAGCCCTTTGGAACCGCGGAACCGGCCGAGCCGCAGCGCGGCCACCGACCCGGGGCCGAGCGCGGTGCAGGCGTGAGGCCCGAGCGCCCGGCGCAGTTGCACCAACCGTCGGTCGCTGAACGCGGCGACGCAGACCCGGTCGAGTGCCGCCGTACGACGCAGCGCGGCGACGAGGGCGGGCACGGCCGGCCGCGACTTGCAGTCGATGTTGACGCGCAGCTCCGGCCATTCACCGAGCATGTCCTCGAGCAGCGGGATCGGCGCTGCCCCATCGACCCTCGCGGTGCGAACCTCGCTCCACGGCAGCTCGCTGATCTTCCCTGCACGACCGCAGGTGCGCTCCAGGTCGTCGTCGTGGAAGGCGACGAGCACGCCGTCCGCTGTGGCCTGCACGTCGGTCTCGACGTAGCGGTAGCCGAGCCCGACGGCGTACTCGAAGGCGGGCATCGTGTTCTCCGGCGCGTCGCTCGCTCCACCGCGATGAGCCCAGGCGATCGGACCTGGCCAGTCGAGGTAGGGGTGGGCGGCGCGATCCATCGCGGAAGTATCGTCGGTCGCATGCCCGACACGATCACCGTCCGATCCCCGTACGACGATTCGGTCATCGGCGACGTGGCGGTCTCCACTGAGGCCGACGTCGATCGCGCCGTCGTCGCTGCCGCTGCGGCGCTGCGCGACCACCCGCTCGCGCTGTGGAAGCGGGCCGAGATCCTCGACACAGCGGCGCGGCGGTTGGGGGAGCGCCTCGAGGAGTTCGCGACGATCATCGCCAAGGAGGCGGCGAAGCCGATCAAGACCGCGCGGGGCGAGGCGCAGCGCGCCGTCGGGACGTTCCAGTTCGCCGCGGCCGAGGCCCGCAAGCTGTCGGGGGAGATGGTGCCGCTCGACGCGCTGCAGGCCGGCGAGGGCAAGCTCGGGTTCACGCTGCGCGTGCCCGTCGGCGTCGTCGGGGCGATCGCCCCGTTCAACTTCCCGCTCAACCTCGTCGTGCACAAGGTCGCCCCTGCGATCGCCGCCGGCTGCCCGGTCGTGCTCAAGCCGGCCAGTCAGACCCCGTTCAGCTCGCTCGCGCTGGCGGCGATGCTGGTCGACGAGTGCGGGCTGCCGGCGGACTACCTCCACGTCGTCGTCGGCAGCGGCGACACCGTCGGCAACGCGATCGTCGACCACCCCGGCATCGCGCTGATCACGTTCACCGGCTCACCGCCCGTCGGCTGGGCGATCCGCGCCAGGGCGCCGCGCAAGAAGGTCGGCCTCGAGCTCGGCAACAACGCGCCGGTGATCATCGAGCCGAGCGGGGACTGGAAGG
>JBBQTN010000201.1:0-9624 GCA_038213195.1 Acidimicrobiales bacterium
CGAGGGTGGCTGTCGAACACGTTCGAACCGTGGCTGCGCGACTCGTGGTGGGCGATCTTCGTCGTCATCGTCGGGATCGTCGCGTTCGGGGCACTGGCCGGCCACGTCGCCGGCGCGCCGCGTCGCCGGGCCCGACAGAACAAGCAGTCGCGGACGCGGGCCGCGGCGCACTGACGATCGAGCGGCGATCGGCTCGGCCGGTGCGGGGGGAGCTCAGCTCACGTGACGTCGATGCGGAACCCGAGCAGCTGCACGCCGACGTCGGGGACCAGCCAGTCGCGTTCCGGCTGGCGGACGAAGCCGAGCCGTGCGTACAGACGGTGGGCGGTCGTCATCCACTCGCCGGAGTAGATGAACATCGCAGCGCGCCCGGCAGCCCTCGCCCGACCGATGCACGAGGTCACCAGCGCCTCGCCGATGCGGTGGCCCTGTGCCGCGACGTCGACGGCGAGCATGCGGAAGCTGGCCTCGTCGTCGTGCAGCCGTTCAGCATGCGGGCTCGACGGATCGTTGACGTACGTGACACAACCGAGCGGCGCCTCGCCGCCGAACGCCCCGAGCACGACCCCCGCCTCGACTCGGCCCGCGACCTCGACCAGCTCTGCGTCGTACCCGGGATCGTGGGGGTGACCGGGCAGGGCCGCATACGCGGCGAGGACCATCCGCCCGAAGATGGCCAGGTCGTCGTCGTTGGTCAGCTCCCGAACCGTCACGAGCACGACCGCACCGTACCTGTCGACGCCGCTCGAGGCGGGTCCCATGACGTCAATGCCGGCGTCCGGCCGGACGTGCGGCGGCGGCGCGTGCGGCTGAGCCGCACGGCGCGGGGAAGATGCCGGGCATGAACGATCACAGCGCGCCGGTCGGCGTGGGCATGTTGACGGACCGCTACGAGCTGACGATGCTCGCCGCGGCGCTTGCCGACGGGACTGCTGGGACACCGTGCGTGTTCGAGGTGTTCACGCGGCGGCTGCCGGAGGGGCGTCGCTACGGTGTCGTCGCCGGGACCGCTCGCGTGCTCGACGCGATCGCGTCGTTCGGCGTCGACGCGGCCGAGCTCGACTGGCTCGTCGATCGTGGCGTCGTCGACGGCGCGACCGCCGAGCACCTGCGCGCCTACCGGTTCTGCGGCGACGTCGACGGGTATCCCGAAGGCGAGGTGTTCTTCCCAGAATCACCGATCCTCACCGTTCGCGGTTCGTTCGCCGAGGCGGTCGTGCTCGAGACCGTCGTCCTGTCGATCCTCAACCACGACGCCGCGGTCGCAGCCGCCGCGGCGCGGATGGTCGTCGCCGCCAACGGCCGGCCGATCGTCGAGATGGGATCGCGCCGCACCCACGAGCACGCTGCGATCGCTGCGTCGCGGGCGGCCTACCTGGCCGGGTTCGCGACGACCTCGAACCTCGCTGCCGGCCGGATCTACGGCGTCCCGACCGCAGGGACCGCAGCACATGCGTTCACGCTGCTCTACCAGGACGAGCTCGATGCGTTCCGCGCCCAGGTCCGCTGCCACGGCCCGTCCACCACGCTGCTCGTCGACACCTACGACATCACCACCGGGATCGACAACGCCGTTGCCGCAGCTGGAGCGCAGCTCGGTGCGATCCGGATCGACTCCGGCGATCTCGGGGTGCTCGCCGCACAGGCGCGTACGCAACTCGACAGGCTCGGCAACCCGGGCACGCAGATCGTGGTCAGCGGCGATCTCGACGAGTATGCGATCGCAGGGCTGGCCGCCGCACCCGTCGACGTCTACGGCGCGGGGACCGCAGTCGTGAGCGGATCCGGCGCGCCGACCGCTGGGCTGATCTACAAGCTGGTCGAGGTCGACGGCCGTGCCGTGGCCAAGCGTTCCGAGCACAAGGCCGGCCACGGCGGCGGCAAGATCGCGCTGCGCGCTCACCGCCCGACCGGCACGGCGACCGAGGAGCTGGTGCTGGCGGGACCGCGGGCGCGGTGCGAGCAGGAGGCCGCGCAGCTCTGCGCCGGCGAGGGCGTGCGCCGCATCGACCAGCCGCTGATCCGCGGCGGTGAGATCACGGCTGCGGGGCGGCGCAACCTCGACGGGGCGCGGCAGCAATTGGCACGGTCGCTGCGGTCGCTGCCGTGGGAGGGGCTCGCGCTGTCGAAGGGCGAGCCGGCGCTGACGGTGCACAGGATCGACGTCAGCTGACCGCGTCGCGCCCGGATCAGCGCAGATCAGCTGACCCATCGCGTCGCAGCTGCCTCCTCCCACTTCGTGCGCATCTTCGAGACCGCCGCCGCGGCGCGCTGAACGGGCCGCTCACACCGTGACGGCGCGCCAGCAGGCGGCGGCGACGACGGGCAGGGTGGCTGCGTCCTCCGGCTCACCGCGCGCCGCCAACCGGACGGCCGGCCCGAGGCCGAGGTCGAACAGCAGCTCCAGGGGGAGTGGCGCGAGGCAGGCGGCCATGTCCGCGGCGGCGGCCTCGGCCATGATCGGGTCACCGTCGGCCCGGGTCGCGGCCTCATGGGCCCGCGCGGCGTACGGCGAGCCGTCGACCTGGACGATGAACCGCGCCCGATCCGGGTCGGCGGCGAGGTGTCGGTAGAGCGCGAGCCACAGGGCGACGAAGCGATGGTGGGGCGCGGCCGCACGGTCGAGGTCGGCGGTCGCCGCCCGGCCGAGCTCGCGCTTGACCTCGAGGTAGGTGGCGATGACGAGGTCGTCCTTCGATGCGTAGTGGACGTAGGCCGTCCCTGTGGCGACGCCGGCGAGGTGCGCGACCGCGCTCATCGAGGCGCCGTGGAAGCCATTCGCGGCGACGAGCGTGCGCATCGCCCGCCGCACGGCCGCGGCGCGGTCGACCTTGACGCCCGCTGGGGCCGCGACGGTCGTCGTCCTCACCTGCCGACGGCGGTGGTGGCCGGGCCGCGCACGTCGAGGGCGATGCCCGTCTCGCGCGTGGAGATCTCCCACAGGCTGTCGATCGCCTGTTGCAGATGGAACCGGCGCAGGATCGGCCGATGGACGGCGTCGCCGTTGTTGACGAACCGCGGCGCGTAGAGCTCGCCGCCCTTGGCCGCGGGGTCGGTCGCGGCGCGCAGTTGCGGTAGCGCGCCGCGATCCGCGGTCATCCCGGTCCTGACCGAGAGGACGTGGGCTGCGCCGGCGAGCGATCCGCCGCCGCCCTGTGCGACCGTCGTCGCCTGGAGGTCGGTGTTCGACAGGCCGGGGTGGGCGAGCAGGCTCGACGCTGGCGCACCCGCCGCGGCGAAGCGCTGCTGCAGCCCGATCGCGAAGTGGTAGTTGGCGAGCTTCGACTGGCCGTAGGCCCGCCACGGCTTGTAACGCCGGATCAGGTGCGGGTTCGCGGGATCGAGCGCACGACCCATGTGGCGAGCCGTGCTGGTGACGGTCACGACCCGTGCCGTGGGTGCGGCGAGGAGCGCCGGGAGCAGCTGCGCGGTGAGCGCCCAGTGGCCGAGGTGGTTGACCCCGAGCTGCATCTCGAACCCGTCGGCGGTCGTGCGCGGCGGCATCGCCATCAACCCGGCGTTGTTGATCAGGATGTCGATCGTCGGGTGACCGCGCCCGATCAGTTCTGACGCCTCGGCCACCGACGCCAGCGAGGCGAGATCGAGCTCGACGATCTCCAGGGATGCCCCCGGGTGGGCGGCCAGGATCTCGGCTTCTGCGGCGGCGGCCTTGCCCTGGTCGCGCGCGGCCATCACGACGTGCGCGCCTGCGCCGGCGAGCGCCTTCGCGCTGGCCAGACCGAGGCCGCCGTTGGCTCCGGTGACAACGGCGACGCGGCCGTGCAGATCGGGGATGTCGGCAATGGTGAATGGCATGGCGGGCTCCGTCTGTCAAGATGAGTGAACGATCATTCACCCTAGCGAGGACGATGGTAGGGATCGTCACGTCATCGTCAGTTGCTACGTTCCAGTCGTGGCCACGGCTGAGACGACGCTCGACTGGTATGGGTGCGCGACGTTCCGACTGCGGACGGGCGGTCTGACGATCTTCCTCGACGCCTACATCGACAGGGCGGCCGACGCGCCGGGCACGGGGCTCACCGCCGACGACATCGACGATTGCGACTGGATCGTCGTCGGGCACTCGCACTTCGACCACCTCTACGGCGCCGAGCGGATCATCGCCCGCACCGGCGCGACCTTGATCGGCAGCTACGAGACGGTGCGGGTGATGGAATCAGCAGGGGTCCCGCCGGAACGGATGATCTGCGTCGCCGGTGGTGAACGGGTGCGGTTGTCGGACGACGTCGTCGTCTCGGTCTTCCCCAGCCAACACAGCTGTGTCTGGACGCACGGCAAGATGTCGCAGAGCGGAGAGGAGTGCATCGGCGACCTCGGCGTGACGTGGCAGGACCAGCAGGAGCGGATGAAGGACCTGCAGCGGCACCTCTCGACAGCGCTGTCGCCGGCCGCGGTGGCGCACGTGGCCGCGTCCAACGTCGGGCACAGCCGCCGCGGCGACGGGGGCGCGTTGCTGTACCTGATCGAGTCGCCGCAGGGTTCGCTGCTGTTCCAGGACACGTCGGGCCACTGGTCGGGGATCCTCGACGGATTGCAACCGGACGTGGCCATCCTCGCCGCTGCGGGTCGGGGAAACATCGACGGCGAGCCGATCCAGGGGTCGCTCGCCGAGTTCGTGGGGAGGCAGGTGGCCGCAGTGCACCCGAAGCGGGTGGTGCTCAGCCATCACGACGACTGGCTCCCGGGGTTCTCCGTTCCGACCGACATGGAGCCGTTGCGCCGCGCGATCGCCGGCGCCGCGCCGGCGACGGAGCTGCTCGAGATCGGCTACCTCTCGGGCACTCAGATCTTCGCCGGCCTGTGACGTCGGCGGGCGACGACCGTCACCGGCGACGAGCGATGACGACCCGTGCGCAGCGGGGCGTCCGGGTTAGGGTGGCGTACACCCCCCGGGGGGAGCCTCGTCGTGGCGGGATCTGCACTCCCGACGTGGCCCGACATCTTCCGAGCTGATCGAGAAGGACAGGCCATGCCCGAGAAGTCACCTCAGAAGCCCGCCGCCAAGAAGGCGGGGAAGTCGTTGAAGGAGAAGCGCGATGCGAAGCGCGAGAAGAAGGAGCAGCGCCCCACCACGGGCAAGTGACCCCGGCGGCGCCGGACTTGTCTGATCACGCGGTCAATGCCGCGATCGCCGGGTTGGGGATCACCGAGACCGGCCAGGTCTACGGTCGCACGGCGGCGGACTTCGCGGTCGACGCCGTGCGGCTGGCGGTCGCCGACGCTGGGCTGCAACTCGACGACGTCGACGGGCTGCTCGTGTCGGGCGGCCTCTCGGGAGGCGTCGACATCCGCCTGGCGGCGCAGCTCGGGTTGCGCGACCTGCGGATGCTCAGCCAGATCGCGCAGGCGGGTTCGACCGCCGGCGCGCAGATCCAACTCGCTGCGCTGGCGATCGCCGGGGGTCTGGCGACGACGGTCGTCTGCGTCCATGCCGACGCGCCGCTCAAGCCGGCGGTGCGCTCCGGCGACTCGTACAACCGCGGGGCGGGCAGTGCCGTCACCGGCTTTGCCGGCCTCGCGCTCGTCGCCGGTCCGCGCAGCCCCACGGCCGGTTACGCGCTCGCCGCGCGCCGGCACATGAACCACTACGGCACGACCAGCGAGCAGCTCGGCGCGGTGGCGGTCGGTCAACGCCAGTGGGCGGCGTTGAACCCGAACGCCAGGTTCCGTGATCCGATCACGATCGAGGACCACCAGGCATCGCGCTGGGTGGCCGAGCCGCTGCACCTTCTCGACTGCTGCATGGTCTCCAACGGCGGCGTCGCGGTGCTCGTGACCTCCGCCGACCGGGCCGAGCAGCTCGCCCAACCGCCGGTGCACGTGTGGGGTTGGGCGCAGACCCACCCCGGGTACCGGCTCGAGCGCGGCTCGTCATGGGGCCTGCGCAGCGGCGCGGCGATCGCAGGTCCTGCGGCGATGAAGATGGCCGGGATCACGCCGGCGGACGTCGACGTGTGCGAGATCTACGACTGCTACACGTACACCGTGCTGATCACGCTCGAGGACTACGGCTTCTGCGACAAGGGCGAAGGTGGGCCGTTCGCGCAGAGCGGTGCCCTCGCGCCGGGTGGTTCACTGCCGACCAACACGGGTGGGGGCCAGCTGTCGAGCTTCTACCTGTGGGGGATGACCCCGCTGTCGGAGGCGATCATCCAGGTCCGCGGCCATGGTGGTGCCCGCCAGGCGGCGCGTCACGAGGTGGTGGTCTCCAGCGGCAACGGCGGCGTCCTCGACTTCCACAGCACACTGGTGCTCGGCGCCCAGCGGCGAGCGTGAGCAGCGCGATGGCGGGGCTCCGCATCGAACGCAATGCGGCCTCCGCACCATTCTTCGACGCGGCGCAGACGGGACAGCTGCTGATCCGGCGCTGCCCGGTGTGCGGGCGGCTGTACCCGCCGCAACAGCGCCGTTGCGCGGACAGCGATCAGCTCGAGTGGATGCCGGCGACAGGCGCGGCGACGCTGATCACCTGGGCGGTCGACCACGCCGCAGCGGTCAGCCCGGAGCTGGCGAGCGCGGGCGGCGACGCCTCGGTGATCGCCGTCGTCGAGCTCGCCGAGGGTCCGTGGATGAACGTCGCGCTGCCCGGGATCGACCCCGACGTGCTGGCGGAGGGGTTGCCGATGCATGTGCAGTTCGTGACGCTCGGGGGCGGTGAACCGGTGCCGGTGTTCACGCCCGCCGAGGCGGCTTCGAACGGCTGAGATCGCCGGCGCCCGTGCCAGGCGTTCGCACCCCGGTCACGAAGAGTGAAAGTGTCACGAGATTGTTTGATGAGGACTACTGTGGGCGATGCGTAGAATAGCGACATGCTGGGGCTGAGCGACGGGGAGGAGTTGGATGACCGCGCTCCGTGGTGGAAGCTGGGGCTGATGATGATCCCGGTCGCCGCACTCGGTGCGCTCGGTGGGTGCACGCTGTCCCTGCTGTCGGCCTCGCCGGCTCCACCACCGGCGCTCTTCGTGTCGGCCCAGTCGACGACCTCGACGGCTCCGGTGCGCAGGTCCACCACGACCGCGACCGCGCCATCGCCGGTCGTGGCGACGACCGCCACCGTGGCGGACGCGACGAGCACGCCGTCCGTCGCGCCGCCGCCGCTTTCTGCGGACCCTGTGACCGCCGACCCTGTGACCGCCGACCCGACGTCCGCGGACCCGACGACCGCGGACCCGACGATCATCGCCGCAGCGAGCACGACCGCGCCACCGCCGACGACACGGGCTTCCGTGGGGCCGACGGGGCGGGTTCCGAACGTGCCTGCCGGCGCGAGCGTGGCGACACCGCCGCTCGGATCCGTCGCGTCCTCGCCGGTCGTTGCGCCCGCGACGGCGGCGCCGGCCACGCCGACGGCCACGCCGGTCGCCGCGCCGCCCAACCCTGCCGTCACCGCTGCGGCGCCGGCTGTGACGACGGCCCCCACGACCAAGCCGGTCACCCCGGCGCCGGTTGTGACGACGACGCCGACGCCGACGACCAAGCCGGTGGCTGCGACGACGCCGACGACGGCCAAGCCGGTGGTGACGACGACGCCGACGCCGACGACGGCCAAGCCGGTGGTGACCACGGCGTAGCCGCCGGTCACCACGACGCCGACGACGCGTCGGGCCGACGAGACGGGTCGTTCCGGGACCACGTCGTCGCCCCCACCTCGGCGGCCGCGGCGCGGTGACGCGCGGCTTGCCGGGCCGGACGGTGCCGATCCTGCTCGGCGCGGGGAGCGCCTGCTCGACGACCTCGGCGACGGCGCCGCCGGCTACCACTGTGTCGAGCTGGTCAGCTCCGCCGCCGTCGCCCGACGTCCGTCTCGCCCGCACGGAGGCGTGATCCGGTCGCTTCGTCGGGCGCGCCGCGCAGCGGCTTACCTCTTGGCATGGCCCTCCTCGACGAGCTCGATCACTGGCTCACGGTGCACTGGGATCCGGCGATGACGGTGGGGGACTGGTGGGAGCTGCTCGGTACGGCCGGGTGGGGGGCGCCGATGCTCGCCCACGATGCGTTCGGCAAGGGTGCGACGCTCGGCGAGGCGGAGGAGATCGCCGCGCGCTTCGCAGTGCGCGGCGTGCTGGGGCCGCCGAGCGGTGCCGGCATCACCGTCGTCGCGCCGACGATCGCAGCCCATGGGACGGCTGCCCAGCGCGACGCGTTGCTGCGCGGGATCGTCACCGGCCGCCAGGCGTGGTGCCTGCTGTTCAGCGAGCCCGACGCCGGATCGGATCTCGCTGCGCTCGCCACCAGCGCCCGCCGTGACGGCGAGGAGTGGCGCCTCGACGGCCGCAAGACATGGGCGACGGGTGCCCACCTCGCCGACATGGCGATCGTGCTGGCGCGCAGCGACGCAGGTTCCTCGCGCCACAACGGACTGACGTGCTTCGCGCTCGACATGCACCAGGACGGCGCGGTCGAGGTCCGCCCGATGCGCGAGATGACCGGTCGTGCGCTGTCCAACGATGTCGTCCTCACCGCGGCGCGAGTACCGGTCGGCGCGGTCCTTGGCGAGCCTGGCACCGGGTGGATCGTCGTCAACGTCGCGCTGACCGCTGAGCGCCACTCGGTCGGCGCGCATCGAGGCGCGTCGGCGGCACCCGGCTCTCTCAGCGGCGACCTCGCACTGCGCGCCGGTGACGTGGTCGAGCGGGCACGATCGCCGCGCACGGCCTCCGAGGCGCCCAGCCCGCCAGGCCAACTCGTGCTCGAGCTCGGCGCGGCCAGGGGCGGCGCACCACGCGGGCGCGTCGCTCGGCAGCAGCTGGCGCGGTTGCACTCGCTCGTCGAGGTCGCCCGGCTCACGGCGCGGCGGGCCGACGACGAGCGTGCCGCCGGGCGGGAGCTGTCCGGCGCCCAGCACATCGCCAAGCTGTGGGCCAGCGAGATCGCCAGGGTCAGCCGCGATGTCGGGGTCGACCTGCTCGGCGCACGCGCGATGCTGCACGCCTACGACCGTGCCGGCAGGCAGCGGATCGAGCTCGACGACGGCCACCCGCTGGCGACCCGGGTGATGGCGATGGCGCTCTCGGCGCAGGCGGTGTCGCTGGTCGGCGGCGTCGATCGGCTGCAGCGAGACCTGATCGGTGAGCGGGTGCTCGGCCTGCCAAAGGGACCCGCGGCCGATCAGCGGCCGCGCACATGATCGGCGTGCGGTGTCGGCACCCGATTGACGTGGTGGCCGCCTCTCATGCGAGCCTGACGGTGTCGACCACACAGGGGGTTGTTCGATGACGTCCCGCGACCCGACGTTCGAGGTGCTCGATCTGACCAGCACGCTCGGCGGGGCGTACGCGTCGCATCTGCTCTCGTCCGGCGGCATCGAGGTGGTCCGCGCCGAGCCGCCGGGTGGTCATCCGCTGCGCAAGTGGAGCGCGTCGGGCGGCTCCACGTCCGGGATCGGCGGCGCACTGTTCAAGTGGCTGGCCGGCGGTCAGCGGAGCATCACCGTCGATGCGTCAGACACGGAGGACGTCGATGAGCTGCTCTCGTGGGCCGTCGGCGTCGATGCGATCTTGTGGTCGCCCGACGGCATCATCGGCATCGATGCGCTGCGCGCCTCCGCCGGCGGCCCGATCATCACGATCACGCCGTTCGGGTTGGAAGGTCCGTGGGCTCGCC
>JBBQTN010000202.1:0-9613 GCA_038213195.1 Acidimicrobiales bacterium
ACGCCCGTGCCGTCGAACGGCGAACGACGCGGGCGAGCAGGCGACGCCGTTCGACGGCGAGGATCGACAAGTCCAACCCGTCCGCACCGACACGACGCAGGAACGCCAACTTGTCCAGCTCCACCCGCACCGTCGTCGGCGACGGTGTCGTGGGTGACTGCTCCAGCCAGGCCAACGGCGTCATGCCCAGCTCGCCGTCGACCGCGAGCAAACCATCGAGCACGCTCCGCCAACGCGGCGACAGGACCGGAGCAACCAATCGCCACGTGTCCACGCGTGGGCGTTCCCGAGCAGCCGCGACGCGTTCCAACACGTTCACGATCCCTGGTCGAACCACCCGAGCGGCGCGCCGGTAGTCACACGCCGCGCCGAACAACAACCTCGCCGAGTCGTGTTCCATCGCCGGGATCGCCTGGGCCCACGAGCTCACCGGCCGACCTTCACCGACCCGCACCCGCGCCGTGCGAGCATGACCGGCTCGAGGACCTCCTCGACCGCCACGGCGACCCGAGCACTGCACCCAGACGTCGTCGTCGCCAAGCGGAGTGGGGTGACACACTCGGCGTCTGGCATCTTCGCAGCGGCACGATGACCGGACCGTCAGCGTGCCGCCGCGCACCGACTGCTCGTTGCCGACCACCAAGCGGCGATCCGCTTGTCACAGCACCTGGACACAGCTCGGTTCACGGTGGCTGCGGGCCCGTTGGAGGATGGGCGTGTCAGGGCTGTTGTCTCAGCTCGGTGGTGTTGTTCGGCGTAGCCGCTCACGGTAGAGGGCTGCGTCGGCGCGCTCGACGAGGTCCTGGAGAACGTCGTTGGGGGTGAGCGCCGCCAGTCCGACGGTGATCGACGCGTGGTCTGCGGCCAGTACGGCGTTGACCGTCTCGAATCTGCTGACCGTGTCGTCGAGGCTGAGGCCGAGGAGTCCGCACAGGAACTCGTCGCCGCCGTAGCGCACGATCAGGTCGTAGGCTCGAAGACGGCCGCGGATGGTTGCGGCGACGTGGGCGAGGAGTTCGTCGCCGGCGGTGTGGCCGTGTTCGTCGTTGATGGTCTTCAGTCCGTCGACATCGACGAAGGCGAGCACGAACGCTTGGTGGGTTCGTTTGGCGCGGGTGATTTCGCGTTCCAGTTCCATCACTCCGGGGTCGCGGCGGCGGGTGCCGGTGAGCGCGTCGATCAGCAGCGTTTGGCGTTCCTGTGCGGAGATGGCACGGTCCGAGGCGGCTCCTCGACGATCGCTGTGCGCCCGCTGGCGGTCGGTCGCAGCGTTGTCACGGTCGTCTTTGGCGGCGGCCCGATCGGCAGCCGCGTCACGGCCGGCCGCCTCGAGGTCGTGTTCGCGGGCGTCGGCACGCGCGTCGCGTGCTTGAGCCGCAGCGTCGCGCTCGTCGGAACGTTGATCGTCAGCGTCCGATCTGCGATCGCGCTCGGCGGCGTCGCGGTCTCGGTTCTGGGCACTGGTGTTCGAGTCGATGGCCCCGCCAACGTGCTCAGGAACCTCGTTGGTCGAGTCGGTCATCGCTTCGATGATCGGTGCTGAGACGGCCGGCCCTGAGCAGATTCTGCCGCGCGTGTCGTCATCTTGGGTCGACCCGCCACCGTGGGAGCGACGTCGCCCCTGGTGGCGGGTCGCGGACGGTTGTGAGCTTGGGGGACCTGATGCAGACCAAGCGGGTTGCGACGGGCACAAGCGGACCGGCGATCGAGTCGGGGCAGTGCTGGCCGGACAACATGAGCAACCCGCTGATCGACATCACCGGCCCTGACCGGCAGCGGCCCGGGCGTTGGATGGCCCTGGTGCGCAGTGCAGACGTGTCGGTGTCGTTCGACGAGACGACAACCGCGATCACTACGACCTGCTTGATTGATCAACGCTCAACGAACCGGCACCGGGCCAGCGCACAAACCGGGCCGCTACACCCAGCGAGTGTGACCGTGCGCACCCCAACATCTCTCACCGTGGTGCCCCCTGTGCACCCTTTGTGGTGCGTCGGGCTGTTTGTGCCGCGCCCGCGCACGGCGTGCGATGCTCCACAGCGATCCCCGTCGATGGTTCCCGGCAGCTGTCCTGGGGTCAGGTGTCCTGACCATCCGCCGGAGCGGGACACCGTGTCCCTGTACCGCGCCCGGAGCCGCGCGGCATTGAAGACCATCCGGCAGTACCGCCATGTTCGCCTCGCGTCCCGGCGCCGAGATCGGCGGACGTCGATTCGAACCGCTTCGTTTCACGCGAGATGATCCGGCCGACACACACAACAGGGGACTCGTTCATCGGTCCTGTCGTCGGGGTCGTGCCTTGCACCCCGTTGGTCGGGCCTCGGCGCGCCGCGCGGCATGGGGATGGTCAGCCCCGGCGTGACGCGGTTGGTGTTCGTCGGTTCAGTGACCGACAGAGTCGGCGACCCACGCGTGCGACGTGCCCGATATCGACACCTTCGCCTGGCAGCCGGCTAGCGTCACGGGACGTGGACCTCGGCACCCGTCGTGTTCAGTGCGACCGGTCGACTGCGGTGGTGTTGATGGTGCCGTCGATGATGGCGTGGGCGACGTCGAGGAGGCGACGGTTGTGGCTTCTGGCGTATCGGCGTAGCTGATTGAAGGCATCGTCGACGCCGATCCCGGTGCGTGCGGCGAGCATCCCGTTGGCTTGTTCGATGGCCAGCCGACTATTCAACGCCTGTTGCAGCTGCTCGCTGACGACGTGCGCGGCGGTGCTGTCGCGGTGCTGCAGGATCGCGATCGTGGCGACATCGGCGAGGGCTTGTGCGGCACGCACGTCCGGTGCGGGCATCACGCCGTCGCTGGTCCGGAACAGGTTCAACGCGCCAAGGGTGCGGTCACGCAGATGCATCGGCAGCGCAGACACCGACCGGAACCCGGCGCCTTGCGCGAGCGGAGCGAACCGTGGCCAGCGACATCCCGTGTCGGCCAGGTCGACGCTGACCACCGATGTGCCGGTGTGGTAGCAGTCTTGGCATGGCCCTTCGGCTGCTTGCTGTTCGAACAGTTCCAGGATCCGCATCGTCTCACTCGACGAAGCGATGACGCGCAGGTCACCGGCGGGGGAGGCAAGCATGATCCCCGCCGCGTCGACGTCAAGCGCTTCAACGCAACCGTCGCTGAGCAAAGTCAACAACTCGACGACGTCGAAGTCGGCGACGAGGTTGTCGGCGAGCCCGACCAGCGTGGTCAACAGCAGCGCCTCTCGCTCCATCGCAGCCCCTTCCGAAACCTCTCGCCGACTACCCACCAACCAGCCCGTCGACACTATTGTAGTCACATTCTCACGGACTGTGACGGTCGGTGTGGGGGTCGAAACGGATCCGATGTTCGATCAGGTCGCGGGCGACGGTGTTGAGTGGCCGTCCGTTGCCGTATGCGTCAGCGCGTAGTCGGATCAGGGCGTCGGTGACACTGACCCCGAGTTGCACGGCGACCATCCCGGCGGCCTGCTGCACGACGTAGTGGAAGTGGCCGCCGACCTCCAGTTCCGAGGCGAGCGTGTCGGGTGGGGCGCCCGCCTGGACCGCGAGCACCGCCTCAGTGGCGACGTCGGCGATGAACAACGCCTCGGCATGCTGGGCGACCGTCAACGGTCCCGGCAGGTCCCGGTACAAGTCGAGCGCCCCGAGATGCGCCGCACCGAGCTGCAACGGAAAGCTGAACACCGCCGCCGCCCCCGCCTCGACCGCTGGTTCGGTGAACCCCTTCCAACGAGTCGTCACCGGGTTCGCCAAGTCAGGCTCGAGGACCGCACGACCATCACGGATGGCGTCCACCGCCGGCCCCTCACCAAGGTCGTACTGCAGATCCCCGAGGCGTCCGCTGGCCTCATCGCTACTACACAACGACCCATGCAGCACACCGTCGAAGCCAACCATGATCTCGGCACCACTGAGCTGCGTCGACTCGGCACACAGCCGAGACAACAAGGCCGTCATCATCCCCGTGCTCTGCGCCGCGGCAAGCGCACCAAGCAGCCGTCGACGCCGCTCACCCGACATCACCCACCCACCCCAACACGACCACCGACAACGGCGACAGGCGAACCAACCGACACACCGGCCAGACAGCCGCCGGACCTCACCGACGCCCCGGGGAGTGATCCGCAACCATTCCGGACGCGTAGCGTCGGCTCGCAGCTCGAGTCGTGCGCACGAGCCGAAGGCTGGTGATCTGGCATCGCGATCCTCACGGTCGACATCGGTGCGCACGCGCTGCCGGGGACTCGAGCATCGCGCCCGGAATCGGGCGGTTCCACACGGCCAACACACCGCGTCCACACAAAGCTACCCGCCTGGGACGGCATCCTCCGACCCGCCCGTCGGCGCGGACCGTGGTCGGACTGCTCATCGTCGCCGACATGCGCTCCCAGCCTGGTCGGCGTCGTCGACGTTGTTCGTCGTGTCGAGTCCAGCCTTCTTGATCGCGGGGGAGTTGACCGCCGTGACCACCTCAAGGCGGGATCGTCGTGGTTGAGTCCCAGCAAGTGGTGTACGAGGCGTCGGTTGCGACGGTCATCTCGTCAGCTGCAAGCTGATCGTTGAACGTTCTGCTTGTTGTTGCTCTTTATATCTTGTATTGCTGATCTTGTCAAGACATATGTTGGTTGTATTGTTGGTGTTGGGGCGTGCGCGTATAACCGGTGGACCACCGGTTTGATATGCCGGTCGTCGGCCGGCTCGGGGGTGGGGTCGGTCAGGTGTTGCTGGCGGTGATGGCCGGTCTCGGGTCGGTTGGGGTCGGGTCGGTGGGACGGGTCTTGTTCAGGGTTTCGGCGGTCATGTAGCGCCGGACGATCGCCCACTCGTCGGTCTGCTCGGCGAGCAACGCCCCGACGAGACGGATCACCGCGGTCCGGTTGGGGAAGATCCCAACGACGTCGGTGCGCCGACGGATCTCCTTGTTCAACCGTTCCTGCGGGTTGTTCGAACGGATCTTGGGCCAGTGCTCGACCGGGAACCCGGTGAACGCAAGGATGTCGTCGGCGGCGTCCAACAGTGTCGTAGCAGTGTCGATGAACCCGGCTTGGGTCAACCGGTCAACAACATCGCCGAGCTGCGACCAGGTCGCGTCGCGGTCGGCCTGTTCGAAGATCGAGCGGACCATCGTCGCGATCATCGGCCACGACGCCTTCGGGACCTTGCCGGCCAGATTGGCCATGAAGTGGGTTCTGCACCGCTGCCACGACGCGTCGGCGAGCACCGCGCCGATCGCGGCTTTGATCCCACCGTGCGCGTCGGAGATCACCAACTCCACACCGGACAAGCCGCGGGCGACCAGCGAACGCAGGAACCCGGTCCACCCAGCCGTCGTCTCGGCGGTGATCACATCGAACCCGACGATCTCCCGGCGACCCTCAACGTTGACCGCGGTCGCGACCACGACGGAGACGTTGACGACCCGACCACCCTCACGAACCTTCTGCGTGAGCGCGTCGATCCACACGTACTTGTAGGGGCCGGCGTCCAACGGGCGCTCACGGAACTCGGTCACCTTGGCGTCGAGCTCACCGGCCAGACGTGACACCTCCGAGCGGGAGATCCCCTCGATCCCCATCGCCTTGACCAGATCATCGACCCGGCGGGTCGACACCCCTTCCAGGTACGCCTGGGCGATCACCGACGCCAACGCCTGCTCCGCCCGACGCCGATGCGTCAACAACCACGCCGGATAGTAGGAGCCCTCGCGCAGCTTGGGGACCGCCAGGTCGATCGTGCCGACCCTGGTGTCCCACCGCCGATCGCGGTACCCGTTGCGGGAGTTGACCCGTTCGTCGCAGTGTTCGCGATAGCCGGCCTGGCACTGCATCGACGCTTCAGCCGACATCAACGCCTCCGCGAACGTCTGCAACATCGACCTCGCCAGATCAGTGTCGCCGTCGTCGCCCTCGAGATGGTTGCGCAACCAACCGGTCGCGTCGATAGTGGTCGGGACTGTCACCGTGTCTCCTCGTGTGGTTGGTGGAACTTCCTCACAAGGCTGACGCGGTGACCGTCGCGCCCGGGGGAACCCCCGACCTACCTACCCCCCGTACACCACTCCCTGGGACTCAACTATCGTCGTCGTGTGGGGTCGGCTCGAACCAGTAGCGGTCACCACCAACCCTGGTCGGCATCGAAGCGGTGCGAACTGGAAGACGGGCGGCTCGCCGGACGAGGCGACCGAGGTCGCGAGCGAACCTAGGTGCACTACGACAGCGCGAGTTTCCAGTTGACCCGGAAGGACAGTGCAGAACACAAGTATCGGGTGCGTACAGCGACATGTCACACTTTGTGTGATGGCAGGTGGTGCGCTGTTGCGAGCATCCGCGGAGGATGGGCGCTCCCTTGTGGCGGCCGCGGAGCTCGACTGGCGTCGACGGGTGCGACATTGTCCCGAGTGGGATATGGCCGGCCTGGTGGGCCACATGGGCGGGATTTTGGCGTGGATGACGGCGGTGGTCTCTTCTGGCGGACGGGTCAGCCGGCGCGCGCTGGCCCCGGCACCGGAGGCTGTGATGGACCTGCCGTCCTGGTACCTGTTGCAGCTCCAACGGACGCTTGATGCGCTCGGGTCTGCGGATCCGGACTCGGAGACGTGGACGTTTTCCCGCATCGGTGACTATCGGGCGGTCTGGTGGCAGCGCCGACTGGCCGTCGAGGTTGCCATCCATCGCTGGGATGCCGAGGACGCGGTGGCCGCCGATGTGGGGGCGCCCCCCCGGCCGCTTGACGGGGATGTCGCGACGGCGGGTGTCACAGAGTTCGTGGTCGAGTTCCTACCGGGGCTGCTGTCGGCGCACACCGCAGACGGGCTGAGTGGCATGCTGCGCCTGCAGGCTACGGATGCCCCGGTGGAGTGGTGGGCCGACCTCGACGGCGGCGGCGCAGTGCCCGGGGAAGCTTCGATCGCGGACACCTCGATTCGTGCGAGCCGGTCCGATCTGCTGCTGTGGTTGACAAACCGCTGCTCACGCGACTCGCTCGACGTCGTCGGGAGAATGGATGTCCTCGACGGCTGGGTCGAGTTGCAACGCTGACTTGTGCGGCTGGTTCGAAACGTAGCGAGGTTCCCCACGCCGTGCGGGCGACTGCCGGTTTTGGACCGTTCGTCGTCTGTCGGACGTGTCTGGCGGCTCGAGGAGCGGCCGGGTTGCGCTTGTCGTCCACCGTGAAGGAGGGCTCGCGACGGTTCTTGTCCGACGCTGAGCGGATCGTGATCGCCGATGGTGTCCAAGCCGGCCGGTCTGCTCGGGCGATCGCAGCCGAGCTCGGTCGTCACCCAACAACGGTGTCGCGAGAGCTGCCCTCCAACCGCGACGCTGTGTCGGGCGAGTATCGACCGTACGCAGCGCATCGTTTCGCGCTTGCCCGACGACCGCGACCCAAGCAACGCCGCACCGACAGCAACGACGAGTTGTGCACGGTGGTGCAGCAACGTCTCGACACGCGCCGGGTGCCCGGAACAGATCGCTGGCTGGTTGTCCTCGACTATCCCAGCCGGGAGGACATGCGCGCCTGTCATGAGGCGATCTACCAGGCGATCTACGCCCCGTCGAGCCCGTTGCGTCGTGACGACAGGCCGGTGTTGCGCAGTGGTCGTCAGCATCGCCGACGACCGCGCAACGGTGCCCGAGGCAAGCGGTTCACCGAGCCAATGGTCAATGTCCGCGAGCGCTCAGATCGTGGCGATCACGCCGCGCACCGCCTCGTCGGGGTGCAGCAGGATCTCACCGTCGTCGTCGCCCCAGACCAGTCCGACGGGCAACCCCCGGCGCAGCTCGCCGAGGGCGGCCTTGTTGCGGATCCCGCCCTCCAGGCGTGCTCGCAGGACGTGCAGCTCGGCTCGCTCGATCGGGCGATGTTGAAACTGCTTCGATCTGGTTGCGGGCAGGGGTGTTCGAGGGCGGGGCGGTCACCGGCAGCGAGTCCGGCACCCCACGAGGTTCGCCAAGCTCACCGTTGCTCGCCAACATCGCGTTGCGCATCCTCGATGAGGCATGGCGACACGACGGATGGCGACTGGGGGTGATGGTCAAGTATGCAGCGACCTTGTTGTGCTCTGCCCCACGAAATCGAAGGCCGAACAGGCGCGACAGCGGGTGGCAGAGGTCCTGGCTCGCCAAGGGCCAGGAGGGCTTCTACTTCCTCGGCTTCGACCATCACAGGTGGAGTCGTGGAGGTGGTGGCGGGGCCGCTACTACCTCCAAAGCTGACCTTCGGAGCGGGCGATGAACTCGATCCGAACGGCGATCCGTGAACGCCCGGACCGTCGTCGGGTGGGCTGGCCTGTCGAGTGGGTGGTCGCCGACCTCAACCCCGTGCTGCGGGGCTGGTGCGTACTTCCGGCGAGGGAACTCGGCCCGAAGGTTCGGCCACATCGACAGCTACGTCCATCTTCGGTTGGCCATCTTGGCCAGCACCAAAGACGGGCTTTGAGGGATCAACTGGCAGCGGCTTCAACCGCGACCGGATGAACACCCTCGGGGTCTACCGATTGGTCGGAACAGTGCGCTACCGGGCCGCGTATGCCAACTGGTGAACGATGTCGGAGAGCCGGGTGCGGGAGAACCGCAAGCACGGTTCGATAGGGACCGCTGGCGAAGCGGCGCGCCACGGTCAAAACGGACGAAACCTGATGGCAGCGTCCGGTATCGATCAGCAACGCCGAACAGCCAGCGGCCGACCTCACCGTTGCTGGCGTTCTTGGACGCCAGTGGTGAAGCGTTGGCCGGGATCCTGCGCCCCGGCGATGCGGGATCGAACACCACCCCGATCACATCACCGTGTTGGACATGGCCCTCGCACAGTTACCGATCTGGGACGCGATGTCCCACCCCCTCGTGGGGTGTGTGTGTGGAGAGGGCGGGACACACGGCCGAATGTACGGGCTGGGAGCGTGCCCTGTGTTGGAACGGGCCGTTCGGCGGCTCCGCTGAGCAGTCCTTCGTGTCCATGCGCCCGAGGGCGGCGTGGCATGATACCCTCAACCTGTACGCCGTCTTTCAGAGATCGAGCGACGAGGGGTATTGTCATCGCTGACGTCGATGGTCGGGCCGTGACGTGCATTGATTGGACGATTGTTGGTCGCTTGGTTGGGGTCAGCAACTCCGGCGGGATGGCGTGGACTGCAAGTCGTTGGGGTGGTCCCTTTCGTTTGCGCGACCGTGCCATGTCGCCGGCCTTGACGCGGAACTTCGACGGCGCACCTAAAGCCACTCCGTCGCCGGCTCGTATCAAAGGATCGCCGGCATCCTGGTGGCTGAGGCAGGGGAGTAGGTAGCGGCGATCGGCCGATGCGCGGCTATTGGCGGGCCGCGGCGAGTCTGGCGGCGACGTCGGTCCAGTTGACGACGTTCCAGAGTGCGTCGAAGAACTCGGTCTTCCGGTTCTGGTACTGCAGATAGTAGGCGTGCTCCCAGGCATCGATGGCCAGCAATGGCACGGTCCCTTGTCCATGGTTGCCCTGATGGTCATGGACTTGTTGAACCATCAGCCGTCCTGCGACTGGTTCCCATGAGGCCAACGCCCAGCCAGAGCCTTGGACCGTAGCTGCAGCTTCGTTCATTTGTTGACGAAACATTGGGTATCCGCCGAAGGTGGATGCGATCAGCTCGCCCAGTGCTCCG
>JBBQTN010000203.1:0-9600 GCA_038213195.1 Acidimicrobiales bacterium
GAAAGGCTCCGCGTGCCACAGAAACGGCGCACGAAGCGTCTCAGCGGTGTCGGCGCGCATGGCAGGACGATGTGCCCGATCCGACTGAACGTGCTGTGGGCGCTCGATTTCTTGTTCGACACCCTCGCTGATGGGCGCACGATCAAGATCCTCCACGTGATCGATGAGTTCACCCGCGAGACCCTGGCGATCGAGGTCGACCGCTCGATCGACGCCGACCACGTCGTGGCCGTCTTGAACCGGCTGACCGCTGAACGCGGTGTCGCACCGGTCTACGTCCGGTTCGACAACGGCCCCGAGTAGGTCGCTCACTCCGTCGCCGACGGCCGCTTCAACGGCACCGACACCATGTTCATCGACCCAGGATCGCCGTGGCAGAACGCCTGGATTGAGTCGTTTAACGGCAAGTTCCGAGACGAGCTCCTCAACGGCTGGCCGTTCGATTCGCTGCTCGAAGCCAGAGTGATCATCGAGCACTGGCGCAGCGACTACAACTGGAAGCGGCCCCATACCGCCCACGGCGATCTCACCCCCGGCGAATTCGCCGCCAAGTGGACCACCATCAACCGACCCCAAGCCGCACAGCACCCGGACCACCCATCGGGTCCCCCTCAGAGGCGTTCCCGTCGCAGTCGCGGCGTGGATCGAGAGCATCCCGTACCAGGTCGCCCAACGCGCCGTGGCACTGCTGGGCGTCGGCGAACCCGACGACACCTACGTCGACTACACGGCGTTTCTCCGCGGCCATGTGACCGCCGACCCGATGCGCATGGGCATGGTCACTGTCGCGATCGTTGCCGCAACGGCAGAGGAACGCGTCCGCCAGTCGCACGCCGCCCCGACAGTCACGCGGTATCTCGACGCGATCGAGCGCCTCGGCTACCAACCCACCGATTGGGAACACGCGCAACGTCTCACCACCACCTGACCGCCCGCGCCCGACCCGGCGCCTGATCGAAGGTCCGAACCGTGCCCCCGGTTCGGGCCTTGCTGCGCACCCACCCGGCCGTCTCTGTTCTCTCGTCTTCTGGACATCTGCACCGGCGGTGCCCGTACCCGTCACGAAACCCTGTGTTGGCAGGCATGTGTCGATTGATGCTCTCGTTGTGGAAGCTGCGTGTCGGGGTCGAGTCCTACTACCTGGCGCAGGTCGCCTCCGGCCTCGACGAGTACTACACCGGCAGCGGCGAAGCCGCCGGCCACTGGACCGGCACGGGCACCAGCCTCCTCGGTCTCACCGACACCGTGACCGGTGAGGACCTGCGTGCGGTGCTCGCCGGGCTCGCGCCTGACACGGGGCTGACGCCGAACGGCACCCGGCTGGTCGCTCATCCGCGCCGGGTCCCGGGGTTCGATCTGACGTTCTCGGTCCCCAAGTCGGTGTCGGTCGTGTACGCGCTCGGCGACCCGCTGGTCGAGGTCGCGGTGACGGAGGCGTGTGAGGCGGCGGTCGGGGAGGCGTTGTCGTGGTTGGAACGCGAGGCGTGCTTCGTGCGCCGTGGGACGAACAACCGCCGCCTGGCGGTGGACCCGGGCGAGTTCGGGACCCGGCGGATGATCGCCGACGGGTTCGTCGCCGCCCGCTTCCAGCACCGAACCTCACGCCTGGGGGACCCGCATCTGCACTGGCATGTGCTCGTCGCCAACATCGCCCGCGGCATCGACGGACGCTGGACCGCCCTCGACGGCACCGCCCTCTACAAAGCCCAACGCACCGTCGGTGTTGTGTTCCAGGCGACGATGCGACGCGAGCTCACCGAACGCCTCGGTGTCGAGTGGGGGCCGATGCACGCCGACACAGCGGAGATCGCCGGTGTCCCGTCGCGGGTGCTGCGCGAGTTCTCGCAGCGCACCGAGCAGATCGCCGAATGGATGGACACCCACGGTGTCCAAGGCCCGGCGGCGAAGACCGAAGCGCTGCTCGAGACGAGAACCAGCAAACCCCACCTCGACGACTTCACCACGCTCGAAGCCACCTGGCGCCAGCGCGCCGACCACCTCGGCTGGGGTCCGGCGCAACTCGAAGCGCTGCTCGCCACCGCACCCAGCCCCCACCCCGTTGACGGCGGCAACCGTTGGGTGATCCGTAACCCGGTTGGCCGTGACGGCACGTCGACGTCCGCCGGTCGGGTCGTCAGCTTCGACGAGTGGCTCGAATGGTTGCTGGCTACCCGGGTCACCGAGAAGTCGGGCACGTTCACCCGCTTCGACCTCACCCAAGCGATCGCCGCCGACCTCCCCGCCACCACCCCGCTGACCACCATCGCAGCAACCGTGAACCGCGCGCTTGCCCATTCGGCCGTGGTCCAGGTCGGTGACCACTGGACCCAACGACACCCCGTCGATGCTCCCGACCGGACCCTGCCTGACGATCGCGAGTTGCTGTACACGTCACGAGCGTTGCTCGCCATCGAGGAACGCCTGCTCGCCCAACTGGTTGCGGGAGTCCACGCCGGGGTTGGTGTGCTCGATCCGGGTACCACCCACCTGGCGATCGAAGCGTCGGTGCTGGGCGACGACCAAGCCCACGCGATCCGGCGACTGACCGCCGGCGGCGACCGGGTCGCCGTGATGGTCGGTCGTGCCGGGACCGGCAAGACCCACACCCTCGGCACCCTTCGTCAGGTGTACGAGGCGGCCGGGTGGGAGGTGATCGGACTGGCACCAGCGGCGCGGGCGGCACGCGAGCTCCACGACGGTGCCGGGATCGTCTCGACGACGATCGCCCGGCACCGAGTCGAGCAACGCACCATCACCGCCACCACCCTGGTCGTGATCGACGAAGCCGGCATGGCCGGCACCCGTGACATCACCGCGATCATCGACCAAGCCACCACCACCGGAGCGAAGGTTGTCCTTGTCGGTGACCACCACCAACTCCCCGAAATCGCCGCCGGCGGCGCGTTCCGCGCCGCCCTCGACACCGTCGGCGACCTTGCCGTCGAACTCACGGTCAACCGGCGCCAGCAGCATCAATGGGAGCGTGGGGCGCTCGACCAGCTCCGCAACGGTGACGTGCCCACCGCGTTCGCCGCCTACCTCGACCACGGCCGGGTGGTCATCGCCGACACCCCCGACGACCTCCACAAGATCGTCCTCGGCGACTGGAACACCACCCGCACCACCGGCACCACCCTGCTCCTCGCAGGCACCCGCGCCGAAGCCCGACGCCTCAACCACCACGCCCGCCACATCCGCGCCACCAACGGCGAACTCGACCTCGACCACCAACTCGAGATCGCCGGCCTCTCCTACGCCATCGGCGACCACGTCGTCCTCGGCCGCAACGACCCACACCAACACCTCACCACCGGTGAAGCGTTCGCTGTCGACAACGGGATGCGCGGCACCATCACCCACCTCACCGTCGACCAGATGACCATCCACACCACCAGCGGCGAACACGTCGTGCTCGACCGCGACTACCTCGATCACGGCTGGGTCGACCACGCCTACGCGATCACCATCCACAAAGCCCAAGGCGTCACCTGCGACCACGTCCTCGTCGTCGGCCCCGCCGGCCTCTACCGCGAAGGCGCCTACGTCGCCCTCTCCCGCGCCCGCAACACCGCCCATCTCTACGCCACCACCACCGACATCGTCGAAATCGAAGAACGCCACCAACACGGCCTCCCCCTCCCCACCGAACACGTACCAGACCCCCAAACCGAACTCCTCGCCCGGTTGCAACACTCCGCAGCGAAGAACCTCGTCATCGTCGACGACCCCGACGCACCACGAATCGCCCAACTCGTCGACACCGTGGACGCACCGGAACTGCTGCGCCTCGCCCGTTACGCGGCCGCAGTCGAGCGCGACTGCGGACTGCCCAACCCGGCCGAGCTACGAGTCAATCTCGACACCGCGACCGAACTACGACACCGCCTCTACATCGGACAGCGCGTCCGTGCGGTCGACCGCGACAACGTCGGACACGTCCTCACCATCAACGACACTGGCGGCACCTGCTCAACCCGCTTCGAGAGCACCGACGGCCGGATCGCCATCAAGACCGTCGACTGGGCCCACCTCGTCGCCATCGACCACCCCGACACCGTCCACCTCACCCCCACCGCGGTCACCACCCTCGCCCAGCGCACTGCCGCCGTCGCCGCCGCCGAGCACTACTGGGCCCAGGCGCTCGCGACCCGCGGCATCCAACCGGGCGACGCCACCCGCTACCGTCGCGCCCTCCACACCGCCACCGACCAAGCAGCCCGGCGCCTCCTGGGCGAACCACCCGAATCGCTCACCACCTGGCTCGGCTCACGACCATCAACGCCACCGGCCGCTGCCGTCTGGGACGACGCCACCACCCGCATCGCCCACCACCGCCTCCTCCACAACATCCCAGCCGAAGCGCCTGGCATCGGACCACGACCCGACGAACCCGCTGAAGCCCAACGTTGGCAGCGACTGATGCTGCGAATCCTCGAGGACCGCCTCTGGCTCAACCAACACCACACTCTCAGCCCGGTGCCGCTCACCGTTAGCACCCCGAACGAACTCATCGACCGACAGGCCGAGCTCCAACAACTCGTCGCTACCGCGCCCGCCGATCAACGCCAGTTCATCGACCGGATCGTCCACTCCAACCTCGACCCCGCCGAGATCCACGACTACCTGACCGCCGCCATGTCCGTCCAGGACACCAGACGCGAGTGGATCATCGCGAACTGGCCCCACATCGTCGAACTCGAACAAGTCACCCGGATACTCAGAGCCCAGCAGCCACTCGCCCACTGGCCCGAAGCGCAACCCGATCCCGTCCGGCACGCCCTCGTTCAGCTGCGCCAACTCGCCCCAGACCTCAACAATCGCGAAGATCGCACCCTCGCCGAGCTCGAACGGAAAGCCATCGACAACGATCCCGTTCGACGCCTCGAACAACGACGCAACTACCTCCAGCAAATCGCGATCAAGACGACCTCACCAGCGGAGGCGGACGCTGTCCACGAAGAGCTCAACAGTGTCACTGCCGACCTACGAAAGGCGCGACGCGTTCGCACGGTCGACGACGCGTTCGACCGCTACCAGCCCAACCCCAATGACCACGCTCGCACCACCCGCCTCGCCACCCTGGCCGCAGATGTCCTGACGGCTCAGCCGTCCTGGGTCATCGAGCACGTCCGGTCCCTCCACGACACCGGCGAACTCCCGACCACGGAAACCGTCGACCTCGCTGCCCGAATCATCCAGGCCGCAGCGCATCGGGACGTCTACGGCGAGCCGCCCGTCGTGTCGCCGCCGGTGCTGCAGACAGCCGAGCTGCTGCCGGCCCCGATCGAAGTCGGGTAGTCATCCGTGACGTCGTAGCGAGCCCATCGCACACACCTGCGCAGGCTATGCACCCACGGCCAGCTTGCCGAACGACGCTCGGCCGCTCTCGACCGAGGAGCCCTCAGGGCACGGAACATCCCTGCCAACGGGGTGATGCGCCGAGCGGGAAGATGACGCGGTGGCTGCTCTACGGGTGCGATTCGTCATCAGGCACGAGCGAGTCAGCGATCGGATGGAGCTGCGCACGGAGCACCGGCACGTGACGGTCGATTGCGTTGCCGATGATGTCCTGCTCGATGTGGAAGCACCCGTGGGCGAGGATCACTCGGATCCCGACGATCTCACGCCAGGCCACCTCAGGATGAGCCTCCTTCGTCGAGTCAGACACATGGGACGCTGCCTCGCCGAGCACTTCGATCCAACGCTGTGCTGCCGCCTGCGTCACCGGGTCCTCAGCCAGCCGACGCTGATCCGACGCGTGCTCGAGGAGCAGGTCGCACATCTCGAGCATGTCGAGGATGCGGTCGTGGTCGCCCCTCACAGCTCCACGGCATCAGCGAGAACGCGCTGCGCGACTCTGGGGCGCAGTCCGCTCTCGGTGACCACGTCGACGTCCCGCTGGAGCAAATCTCGCAGATCCATGAGCAGACCGCCGAGGTCGAACAGGCTTCGGTCGGCGTCGAGGTCGACCAGGAAGTCCACGTCGCTCGACATCGTGTCCTCACCACGAGCAACCGAGCCGAACACCCGAACTCTCGAAGCACCACGGGCGCGAGCGATCTCCATGATCTCGCTGCGCCGGCTGCGCAGCTCGGACATCGTCGTCTTGGCCACCAGCAAAGGCTACGTGACACGGGCAGGCCACCCCGGGTAGCGATCCATGACGTCACCGGAGGACCGTGGCTGGCATGCCCACTCACAAGCTCATCGACATCACGAATCGAGGTGCCCGACTCACCCTGACCACCGAGGAGCTCGCCCAGCGTTGGGGGCTTCATCCAGAGTCGTTGAAGCGAGCAGTACGCAATGGCAGTTCGCCCGTGCGCCCGATCATCCCCGGCGCGGGTCGCTGGGTCTTCTCGCTCGCCGCGGTCGAACGTGCCGAGCAGGCAACAGTTGCCAGCTGACCGTCGGCCGTCAGCGCAGTAGCCGGCCGATGATGTCGGCCGCGTCGCGGTCCTGCTCCGGAAGCCAATGGCCGTAGGTGTTGAGCGTGACCGCGGTGCTCGTGTGTCCGAGACGCTTGCTCACCGTCGGGACCGGCACGCCGGCGGCGAGCAGCTGCGTCGCGTGGTAGTGGCGCAGGTCGTGCAACCGAGACGACCGTGCCGAGAGCCGGCCGTACGCCAGGGTCAGGTAGTGCGGCCTCCACGGCGACACGCCAGCGTCGAAGGAGAACACGTACACCGGTGGCGGCAACTCGTGCTCGGCGGCGATTGCTGCCTGTCGTGTTCGGAGCGTGTGGATCGCGTCGAGCGTGTCGGCGTCGACCGCAATCGTCCGATGGCCCTTCGCCCCCGTCTTCGTCGCTCGTTCGATCAACCGATCATCGGACTCCACCAGCGAACGCCGGATCGTCACTCGCTCGCCCTTGAAGTCGGACCACTTCAGTGCGACCAGCTCACCGCGACGCGCCCCCGTCGCAGCCGCCAAGCGCAAGCACACGGCGAGGTCATGATTGACGCCTTCGGCCTCGAGGATGAGCGAGCGCACCTGCTCCGGGGTCGGAGCCTCGATCTCCGGGCTCGTTGGCTTCGGCTTGGTCGCCTGCACACAGGGGTTGGTCGTCAACCAGCCGTAGCGCACCGCGCGGTTGAACGAAGCGGACAGCAACCGATGCACCTTCTGCGCTTTGTGCTCGCTCGCGCCGCCCGCCCGCATCTCCGCATACAGGCCGTCCAGGACCAGGGGCGTCACCTCGCTCACCTGGCGAGCTGTGAACGTCGTCGGCAGTGCCGCCTCGCCCTTGCGATAGAAGTCGATCGAACCAGGCGACAGCCGAACGACGCCGTCGGCGATGTAACCGGCCACGACTTCCGCCACTGTGCGTGTTCCCTTGGCGGACGGCGCGGCACCCATCTCGAGCTTCAGCGTCGCCTCCAGCACCTTCGCTTCAGCACGGCTCGTGACCGCCTCACTCGCCCGCCTCGACCCCGCGTGGCGTACCACCGCGCGGTACCTCCCGGAGGGCAGTCGCTCGATCGACACGGACCGATCGTCCCATATGTCCCACGAAATGGTCAACATATTCAACCAAATTCTAGCGCTGATCTGGTGGGGCGGGTGGGGATCGAACCCACGACCCAGGGATTATGAGTCCCATGCTCTGACCACTGAGCTACCGCCCCACGACGCCGGCGACCCACCCACACCGGGCGTCAGGGGCTGTCGGGCGGGCGGCGTCATTACTGGCTCCGAGAGCAGGGCTCGAACCTGCGACCCGCTGATTAACAGTCAGCTGCTCTGCCAACTGAGCTATCTCGGAAAGGCGTGATGAGGATAGCCAACCCCGCCGGGCAAGCCAACGGGAGATCGCCGCCTACTCCTCCTCGAGGAACTCCTTCAGCCGCTGACTGCGCATCGGGTGGCGCAGCTTGGCCAGCGTCTTCGCCTCGATCTGGCGGATCCGCTCGCGGGTGACGTTGAAGTACTTGCCGACGTCCTCCAGCGTGCGCGCCTGGCCGTCGTCGAGGCCGAAGCGCATCCGCACGATCTCCTGTTCACGCACGCTCAGCTCGGCGAGGGCCTCCCCCACCGCCTGGGTCAACATCCGCTTGGTGGCGAGGTCGGCCGGCGTGTCGGCGGTGAGGTCGGCGATGAAGTCACTGAGGTTGGAGTCGTCCTCCTCCCCCACCGGCGAGTCCAGCGACAACGGATCGAGGGAGATCTGCAGGATCTCGCGCACCCGGTCGAGCGGCAGTGCGCAGCGCTCGGCGAGCTCGTCGAGCGTCGGCTCGCGCTCGAGCTCCTGGTGCATCTGGCGCTGTGTCCGCATCACCCGGTTCATGCTCTCGACCATGTGCACCGGGATCCGGATCGTCCTGGCCTGGTCGGCGATCGCCCTGGTGATCGCCTGGCGGATCCACCAGGTCGCGTAGGTCGAGAACTTGAAGCCCTTCGTGTGGTCGAACTTGTCGACCGCGCGCATCAGCCCGAGGTTGCCCTCCTGGATCAGGTCGAGGAACTGCATCCCCCGTCCGCTGTAGCGCTTGGCGATGCTGACCACGAGTCGCAGGTTGGCCTGGATCAGCTCGCTCTTGGCCCGCTGGCCGGCCTGCACGGTGCGCAACAGCCGCCGGTGACCGACGCTGCCGCCCGGTTCGTCGTCGATCATCGCCGCGGCGCGGTTGCCGTTCTCGATGGCCTGGGCGAGCCGTCGCTCGTCGTCGGTGGACAGCAGGTCGACGCGCCCGATCTCCTTCAGGTACATCCGCACCGTGTCGCCGCTCGATGCCTCGCCGCGCTCCACAGATCGCTCGGCGCGCCGCCACCGGCGCCGCACGAGCAGGCTCTCCGTGTCCTCCACGGCGAGCGCCACGCCACCGACGGGTCCACGACCACCCGCGCTGCCGTCAGCGGGCTCCGGCGACGGCCCGGGGACGATGGCGGCCCTGACGCCCAGATCGGCCGGGACCGGCGGATCGTCGTCGCTGGTCTCGACCGCATCGACGATCCTGATCCCGCGCGCCGCCAGGTCGGTGTGCACGTTGACGAGCACGTCGCCGGTCAGCTCGACCTCACGCAGCACGTCGGCGACCTCCTCGGCCGAGACCACGCCGGAGCCCGAGGCGCGCGCGACCATCCGCTCCCAGTGGCCGACCTGTGTCCCGAGTACGGGCACAGGATCGGAGGGCTCCGCCGGCTGGCTCACTCTCGCTCCTCGCTCCGTCGCTGCAGCCACCCTAGCAATGCCTCCGCGGCCTCCTGGGTCGAGGTCTGGTCGAGCTCCTTGCTCAGCCGGTTCGCGTCGCTGGTCTCGCGCATCGCGTCCGGATCGGTCAGGTGCGTCCGGCGCGACAGCTCGCGGCGCACGGCGGCGGTGATCAGGCTGCGCGCCTCGACGTCGGGATCGGCGTCGACGTCCGCGACCGCGGCTCGCTCGAGCAGCTCACGCGCCTCCGGGTCGGCGAGCTGCAACGCCGGCTCGATCGCGCCGCCCGCCGCGGCGACGGCGAGGAACGCCCGGCGGCAGATCTCGTTGGCGAACAGCTCCTCCATCATCCACGGCGCGATCGCGTCCCAACGCTGCAGCAGGAGAGCGATCGCGACGAACTCGGCGTTCTCCGACACGCCGACCCGTCGCACGGGAGCGATGCGGAT
>JBBQTN010000204.1:0-9589 GCA_038213195.1 Acidimicrobiales bacterium
GCTGATGGTGTGAAGCGCACCGACACCTCCGACTGGCCGTGCACCATTGCCCGCAGCGCGGCGGTGCTCGGCGACCACTGGAACCTCATCCTGATCCGCGAGGCGTGCCTCGGAACCCGCCGGTTCGACGACTTCCAGGCGGCGCTCGGCATCGGACGCAACATCCTCACCCGCCGGCTCAACGCCCTCGTCGATGAGGGCGTCATGCGTCGCGTCCAGTACCAGGAGCATCCACCGCGCCATGAGTACCGCCTCACCGAGAAGGGTCGCGACGCCTACCCGATCCTCGCCGCGATGGCCGCATGGGGTGAACGCTGGTTGACCGGCCCCGAGGGCACCCCACTTGTGCTGCACCACACCGCCTGCGCGCACGACATGCACGCCGTCGTCGTGTGCAGCGAGTGCGACCTCCCCATCAACGTCCGCGAGGTGCGCGCCTTGCCAGGCCCTGGCGCTCCGGCCGAGTGGTCGCCGACGACCTGAGCGCGTCGCGCGGTCGTCCGAGATCTGTCGACCGCAGTCCGGCCCCGCCACTCGCGCGCCCAGTGCTGCGGCCGCCGGGTCGGACGGGGTCGACGACCTGCACCGCAGCGGTGCGTCCGTGCGGCCTCGACCGCGTGGTGCGGCGCACCGGCGTCCCCGCCGGCGATCGTTGCGATCAGGACTGCAGGAGCTGTTCGAGGATGTGGTGGAAGTGGCGGATCTTGGTCTCCTGGTAGTTGGCCAGGGTGATGCCCTTGCGCAGTGACGCCAACCCGATCTGCACCTTCGGCAGGTTGAACGAGTCCTGGTTGAACACCCGGGCGAGCATGCCGAGCTCCGGCGCCTCGGTCCAGTCGTCGTCGACACCCAGCCAGTGGATCGGCACCGCCGGTGGCTTCGGCCTCGTCGGGTCGTACGGATCGAGGAACATGCACTCCATGATCGCCATGTCATGGCGGTCGCCGTACGGGCGGAACCGATACGTGATCCGGTTGTACGCGCCCCACGGATGCAGGTTGGGGAACAGCGTGTAGTAGATCGAATCGGACAGCTCGGCATCGCACAGCTCGTCGGCGCGCTCGCCGAGCACACCGGTCATCCGCGTCCGACCGCCGTTGCCGGCGACGGAACGGGCGGTGTCGTCCGGCCCGAGCTCGACGAACGGGGGCTCGTCCAGCCGGCGGTCGCTCATCGCGTCGAACATCTGCTGCTCTGTCGGCTCGAACTTGATGTGCGGGCTTGGTGTGCCGTTCGGCGTGATCGCCCGCGAGAACATCCCCTTCCAGTCGTACTGGCTGTTCGCGTCGCCGATGCCGGCGAGCAACTGCGGGTGGGTGGCGACGACGTGGAACGCCTCCATGAACGCCTCCTGCACGACCTTCCAGTTGGCCGGGAAGATCTTGGCGACGTGCACCGCCTTGTAACGCTGCTCCAGCGGCCATTTGGCGAAGTGCTCGGGGAGCTCGCCGAGGTGGGCCCCGAGTGAGTCGGCGTCCGGGTCGAGGTTGACGAAGACGAAACCGCCCCAGGTGCCGACGCGCACCTCTGGCAACGACCAGGCCTGTGGATCGACGTGGGGGAAGTCCCACTCGCACGGGATCTGCTTGAGCGTGCCGTCGAGGTGCCAGCAGTAGCCGTGGAACGCGCAGCGCAGTTCGGTGTTGTTGCCGTCGCCCTCCTTCAACTGGCGCCCGCGGTGCAGGCAGGCGTTGAAGTAGGCCGTGATCGTTTCCGGTGCCGAGCGCACCACCAGGATCGACAGATCGCAGATGTCGTAGACCAACGTGTCGCCGACGTCGGGGATGTCTTCCTCGCGACACGCCATCTGCCACGTCTTCTTCCAGACCTTCTCCTTCTCGAGCTCGTGGAACTCGCGGCTGACGTAGCGGGCGCGGGGGATGTCGGCGCTGCCGAGGAACTGGTTGCTCACCCAGCGCAACACCGCCGGCACGTTCTCCGGCCGGCTGTCGGTCTCGAGCAGCTCCTGGTACGTCGCCCCGGGGGAGCGGGCGCCACCCGGTGCTCCGGGAGCGGGGGGCGCGCCCACTCGAGGGTTGGTGATGGTCATCGGATCAGCTCCTTTGGTGACGCGAGGTCATCGGTTGACGGCGGTCGCCGCCTGTTGGAAGCGGTTCGGAAGACCTCGCCCACCGATCCACAGGCACAGGTGCGGGTCGGCCTGCCGGAGGTCGCCCGAGATCCACACCCCGTGGGCATCGAACACCCCCTGCCGTCCGTCCGCCGCGGCGACCTGGATGTTGCCGTTGACATCGAGGTCGTAGACCGCCCCCGACAACGGATGCTTGATGGTGCGCATCGTTTTCGACCTCCGTGTTCGTTCGCCAGACTACCTCGCGCTCCCCGCACATCTAATTGACTGATCAGTACCAGGCAGCCGGCGACCTGCGCGACAGGCGGATGCGCACCGTCCGACGGTGCAGATCGATCTGGACCTTGCGGTCAGCCATCTCGGTCCCTTCAGCTCGCGTCGCCACGTGCCCAGCGCAGCGATCGGCGAAGCAGCTCGTAGTAGGCGGGTCGGTCCCACGAGCAGCGTTCCACCCGTGGGTAGTAGTCGAGCACCGGCGCCATGTCGTAGTGGCCGCGGCAGTGACCGAGGGTGTTGTAGAGCACGGCGCCTGCGCCGAGCGGGCGCAGGTACATCACCAGGTGCGTCGGATCGGTGGTGGTCCAGTCGGCCTCGACGAAGCCCTTCGCTGTGCCGTGCCAGGTCGTGTGCAGCAGCGGCTGCAGGGCCGCCCGGTCGGCGTGCTCGCTGAGGTACAGCTCGTCGTCGGTCTCGAACGGTTCGACGCCGGCCACGAGCCAGTGGTCGGGTGCGGTGACCTCGACTTTGTACGGCTGGATCGGCGGATGGGCGACGAACTGGCTGCCGAGCGTGTCGGCCCACAGGGGGAACACCCGTGGCGAGTCGACCCCGTGCGGCCCGCCGAGGTCGAGCGCGGCGTTCGTCCCGTGCAGCGCGACCCACCGGCCGCCGCCTTCGACCCAGGCGCGGATCGTCTTCTGCGCGGTCTCGGATGGCCGGACGTCGCAGGTGTAGCTGACCAGGATCGAGCATCCGGCGATGGCCGCAGCATCCTCGTAGTCGGGCTGCACGCGCACTCGGAACTGCTCGTGCTCGGCGAGCAGGCCGAGCAGCTCACGCCGGGCGAAGTCGATGTCGTGGTACTTCCCGCCGGCGACGAGCACGACGTCGATGCGGGGGAGACGCGCGCTCAATAGTCGACCCGCTTGAGGAAGCCGCCGTCCACCGTGAGGTTGACGCCGGTGATGTGCTTGGCGCGGTTGCTGGCCAGGAACGCGACCGCGTCCGCGACGTCCTGGGCCGTGCCCATCTTCCCGCCGGGATGGTTCTTCTCGGTGGCCTCGAAGAACGGGGCCATGCCCTGCTTGATCCGGTCCCAGTCGCCGCCCTCGACGAAGATCGGGCCTGGCGAGACGACGTTGCAGCGAATGCCCTTCGCGCCGAGCACCTGGGCCTGGCCGAGGGTCCAGTTGGTGACCGCCGCCTTGAACGCGCTGTAGCTTCCGGAACCCGTCGCGAAGTGCTCGGCCGTCGCCGTGGTGCCGATGCTGATCACCGAACCGCCGCCGGCGGCCAGCGCCTCGGTGGCGGCCTCGACGCCGTTGACGAGCGCGAGCAGGTCGATCTGGAAGTTGTTCGACCAGTCGGCGAGCTTGCGCGCCGGCTTGGCGGACGTGTTGTGCACGTACAGGTCGATGCCGCCGAGCTGCTCGGCCGACGCGGCCACCCAGGCGCGCAGGCCGGCCCCGTCGGCGGCGTCGACGACCTGACCGATGGCCGTGCCGGATTGCGACAGCTCCTTCACGGCCGACTCGACGTCGTCGGCGGTGCGCGCGCAGATCGCCACGCTCGCCCCCTCGGCGAGCAACGTCTCCGCGATCGCGCGGCCGATGCCCTTGGTTGCTCCTGTGACGAGTGCTCGCTTGCCCTCGAGTCCGAGATCCATGACTGCCCTCCGTGTGGTGCCCAGTGGTGCCCGCTAATTGATCAGACGGTGAATTCTACCACCGAACGTCGCAGCCTGCGAACGTCAACGCCGCACTTCGCGCCAGGGCATGTCCTTGTCCACGCGCGGCTCACCCGGCAGGCCGAGCACCCGCTCGCCGATGATGTTGCGCTGCGTCTCGTCGGCTCCACCGGCGATGCGGTAGCCGGGCGCGCCCAGCACGTGTTCACCCCATGCGTACGTTCCCCACTCGCCTGTGTCGGCGACGAGCTTGGCGCCGAGCACGTCGGACACGACGCTCGACATCAGCGTCATCCCCTCCGTCCACAGCAGCTTGCCCAGCGACCCCTCGGGGCCGGCGGCAGCCCCGGCACGGCGCAGATCGGCGGCGCGGCGGTTGACGAGGCCCTCGATGCGGTGGTGGGTGTAGGCGCGCATCAGCCCCTGACGCATCACCGGCTCGTCGGTCACCCCTATGGCCTGCGCCGTTGCCAGCAGCTGTCGCCACGAACCGCCGACCCTGCCGCCGCCGCCGGAGTCGGAGTGGTCGCGCTCGAAGCCGAGCGTCGTCAGCGCCACCTTCCAGCCTTCTCCGACCGGCCCGAGGCGCATGCTGTCGGGCACGCGCACGTCGGTCATGAACACTTCATTGAAGGAGGATCCACCGCTCATCTGCTTGATCGGGCGGACCTCGATGCCGGGAAGATCGAGCGGGATCACGAACGCGGTCATGCCCTGGTGCTTGATGACGTCGGGGTCATGGCGGGCGATCAGCTCACCCCACTCCGAGAACTGCGCTCCGGAGCTCCACACCTTCTGCCCATTGATCACCCACTCGTCGCCGTCGCGCACCGCACGGCAGGCGAGCGAGGCGAGGTCGGAACCGGCCGACGGCTCGGAGAACAACTGGCAGCACAGCTCCCTCGCCGCGAGGAAGCGACCGATCAGGTCCTGCTGCTGCTCGGTGCCATACACCTGGATGGTCGGCGCGACCAGGCGCGTCGTGACGCTGTGGGCCTCGTGGGCAGTCGGTGTCTGGTATTGCGCCTCCAACCTCCCGAACGCACGGGCGTAGCTGCGGTCGAGTCCGAGGCCGCCGAACTCGACCGGCGCACTGATGGCGTGGTAGCCGCGCGTCGCCTTGAGCATCGTCCAGGCCTTGAGACGTTGCAGCAGCTCGCGTTCGTCGTCGAAGCCGAGTGAGTGGAACACCGACACGCTGAACTCGCCCTCGCCCCAGCGCTGGGCTGGACCGTCGTCCGTGGCCGGGGTCGCCGGGGCACGCCGCGTCGCGTGCCGGGACAGCCAGTCGGCTGCCTCGTCGGAGAACGCTTCGATGGTCGAACTCGCCATGGGGGCAGGTTAATTGATCAGCTGATCAGTATTCACATCGGACTGTTGTCCGCCATACTGGAGCGGTGACGAAGAGCAAGGCTGCGCCCAAGCCGCGCCTCGGTCGCCCGCCGGCCACAGACTCGGCGGAGACCCGGCGACGGATCCTCGATGTCGCCCGTCTCGCATTCGCCGCCCGCGGGTACGCCGCCGCGACCAACCGCAACCTCGGCACCGAGGCCGGCCTCACGTCCGGAGCCATCTACCACTACTTCGGTTCCAAGCTCGACCTCTACCTCGCCGTGTATGACGACGTCCAGGAGCGGGTGTTCGCCCGCTTCACCGAGGCGATCGCCCGATCAGCGACGTTTCGTGGCCAGATCGAGGCAGTGCTCGACGAAGCGCACGAGATGAACAAGGAGGATCCGACGCTTGCGCAGTTCCTCGGTTCGTTGCGCGTCGACACCCGCCGCGATCCGGATCTCCGCAAGGTGCTGAAGAGGTCGGGGGTCGCTCGCGACCAGTTCTTCAACCGCATCGTCGACGTCGGTGTCGAGACGGGCGAGATCGACCCGTCCGACAAGGAACGTGTCAGCGCAGTGGTGTACACCGTCCTGATCGGGCTCACCGACGCAGTGTCCGGGGACCTCGTCCAGCACCGGCGAGCGATCGACGGCTTCAAGGCGTTGCTGGAAGGCAAGCTCCTCCACCCAGCACCGTAGGGCTGGCTGTTGCACGGACAGAATTGACCGACTGGTGAATTCTGTGCCGCTCGGACTATGGTCGGGTCGATGGGTGCCGAGTCGCAGTGGGCGCAGGTGAAGCGTCGGTCGTGGCCCCTGGGCACGGAGGGGGAACCAATGTGAGCGACGCCGAACGCGGTCCACGAGATGCCGAGAACTACGAGGACGTCACGGTCTACGGCCTCGACGGCGACATCGAGGAGCAACTGCTGCTGGCCCACGACGAATGCACGTTCATCTGGTCGAACAAGGATGGCTGGCCGGTCGGGGTGATCATGTCGTACGTCTGGCGCAAGGGCAGCTTCTGGTTGACCGCATCGGGCCAGCGGGCGCGGATCAGCGCAGTGCGGCGCGACCCGCGGGTCTGCGTCGTCGTCACCTCGACCGGTTCCCCGTTGCCGCGCAACAAGACCGTGACGTGGAAGGGCACATGCACCGTTCACGACGATCGCGCCGTCAAGGACTGGTTCTACCCTGAGCTCGCCGAGGCGCTGCGTGGCAGCGACCCGGTGCAGCGCGACAGCTTCGTCGAGTTCCTCGACTCACCGCGCCGGGTCGTGCTGCAGGTCGAACCGGTCCAGCGGATCGGCTACGACGGCGCCAAGATGGGCAAGGCCACCGCCGCGTGGATCATCGCGCGCCAGCGCCACGGGGGCTGAGGACCCCGGGGCGGCGTCACCGAGTCGTCGAGCACCGGGGAGCAGCACGCCTCGTCGGATGTCGTCGGTTGTGCGGCTCACGCCCTGCCGACCATCGTCCACTCGCCCATGATCTGGCGTTCATGGTCGAGCCGGAGCTCGAGCACCTCGCGGCCGGCGCGCACGATGTCGTCATCCGCTGCAGCCATCGCCGCCTCGAGCGCGGTCGACAGGCACTCGCCGGCCAGGCTGTACATGGCGGTCACGTCATCGAGGTGCAGACTCGTCGACGCAACGGCGCGGAACGTTGCGACTGCCCGTTCCAGCTGCGGTGTGGTTGCCGCCGACGCGATGACTCGCTCGGCGAAGGCGATCATCGACTCGGTCTCCTCGCGCATCCACGCGATCTCGTGCGCGGCGCGCTCCGCACAGTTGCGCAGCACATTCTCCATCATCTGCACGGCGATCTTCGCCGGCTGTTCGGTGATCGCCGCGTCGATGGTGGAGAGCAGTTCGTCGCGGCAGTCGCGGAGGATCTGCTCGGTCGTCGGTCGCGACAGCATCAGCCGTCTCCGTTCGTCGACGGCGCGGAACAACCGGCCATGAAGTTGCCGTGGCCGATCGTCAGCGCGTTGATGTTGTACGTGGTCATCAACCCGGCGTTCGTGCCGCGGGCCAGCGCGGCAGTGCCAGCGAGCAGCTGCGCATAGAGCCTGATCGCGGCGAGCGACGAGAAGTATCCCACCGTCGCCGTGTTGACCGCCTCCTCGCTGAACCCGGTCTGCTCGCGGTAGCGGGCGAGGAAGCCGAGTGGATCGGCGAGGAACAGGTTGGGTCCCGACACGCTCGAGTAGACGTTGTAGTAGCCGAGGTCCTCGCGCGGGTCGCCGATGTGGGCCAGCTCCCAGTCGATCATCAACAGCCGGCCGTTGTTGTCGACCATGATGTTCGCTGCCTGGAAGTCACCGTGGACGACGCGCAGCGGCAGTGGGGGAGGGCGGTGCGCATCGAGCCACGCGCCCACGTAGCGCAGGAACGGCACAGATTCCCCGTAGCTCCGATCGGCCTCGCGGAACCGGTCGATCAGCCCACCGAGGTAGTCGTCCCAACTGGTCGGGCGGGGCAGCGGCAGCGGCGGCGCGTCCACATCGATGGAGTGGATCCGCGCCATGGTGTCCACCAGATCGCGTCCGTGGTCGCGGTAGCGGCCGTCCTGCAGTGCGTCGAGCGTCGCCTGCAGGGACCGTCCGTCGACGAACTCGAGCACGATGCACTTCGTGCCGAGTCGCTCGCCGGTGCGATCGTAGTGACGCACTCCGGGTATCGGTATCGCGCCCGACGCGGTCAACGCCTGCAGCAACTCGTGCTCGGCGTCGCGGTCGGTCTCGATCAATGCCTTGCCCGGCGGCGGGTCCCCTCTGAGCACGAGTGCCTCGCTCGTCCCGTCGGACCATTCGACGTCGGCCCGGGCCATCACCCGGCTGTAACCGCCGATCATCGCTCGATACCCGACGACGGTGGCGCTGCGCTCCGATTCGCAATCGCTGAGGAACTGCGCGAGCCGTTCCGGCATCGCCAGCACATCGTGCATCAGACCCCCTCTGTCGTGTCGAGCCGCGCTCGACGTGGATGGTTGAACCGCTTCTAGACCGGATCGACGGCGACGCGGTGGTTGGCGATCTGCGGGCCACCGACCCAGCCACACAGCTGGGGATCGCACTCGCGCAGCTCGCCGGAGATCCAGTGGCCGTCGGTCCCGAACGTGCCGACCCTGCCGTGTTCCGTGACCCGGATGTTGCCGGTGCCGTCCTGTTCGTAGAGCGCCCTCGTGAACGGGTGGGTGATGCCGCGCATCGCTACTCGCCCTCGACCCATGCGCCGAGCATCTGGTGCAGCCAGCGGATCTTCGACTCCTGGTAGTTGCCGAGCGTGATGCCCGGCTTGAACGAGGTCTCCAGGCCACGTTGCACCTTGGCCATGTTGAACGTGTCCTGCTCGAACACCTTGGCGAGCATCCCGAGCTCGGGGGCGTTCGTCCACGGCTCGTGCACACCGAGGTGGTGCACAACGGCCGGCGGGGGGCGCCGGCCGTTGAACGGTGAGAGGAACAGCACCTCCATGATCGAGCTGCGGTGGTCGTCGCCGTTGGGGCGGAAGCGGTAGACGATGCGGTTGAACGCGCCCCACGGGTGGAAGTTCGGGAACAGCGTGTAGTCGAGGCTGTCCATCAGCTCGGCGTCGCTCATCCGATCGACCCGGTCGCCGACGATCGGTCGCCACCGCTCTCGACCTGCGGCGGCGCCCGCTGCCCGCGCGGTCTGCCCGTCGGAGAGCGTCAATGGCAGCACCTGGTCGACGCGCACGTCGAGCATCGAGCGGAGCATCTCCTCCTCTGTCGGCTTCCAGTCGAGCAACGGGCTCGGTGTGCCGCCGGGCGTGAGCACGCGGGAGAACGTGTCCCACACGTCGACCTGGGAGTTCGTGTCGCCGAGGTAGGGCAGGATCTGCGGGTGCGTGCCGCTCACGTGGTACGCCTCGCAGAACGCCTCCTGGGTGATCTTCCAGTTGGCTTCGATCACCTTGGACACGTGCGCCTCGACGTACCGGTTCTCGAGGTCCCAGATCGTGAACTGGTCAGCCATCTCGCCGATGAAGCCGGCGAGGCTCCCCGCCGTCGGGTCGGGGTTGATGAACACGAAGCCCGCCCACGTGCTCACCCTGCACTCGGGCAGGTGGAAGTCGGCATCGGCGCGTTGGTCGACGTGGGGGAAGTCCCACGCTGCGGGGACGTCGGCCAGGGTGCCGTCGAGGCTCCACGCGAAGCCGTGGAACGCGCAGCGGATCTCGGAACAGTGACCGTCGTAGTCCTTGAGCTGCCGGCCTCGGTGCAGGCACGCGT
>JBBQTN010000205.1:0-9573 GCA_038213195.1 Acidimicrobiales bacterium
CATCTTCGGCATCAACGTCTCGGCGGACCGCTTCATCCTGTTGGGCATCGCCGTCGTGTTGACGATCGCCCTGCACCTGTTCTACAAACGCACCCGGTTCGGCATGGCGACCACCGCGGTGGCGGAGAACCAGCGTGCCGCAGCGTCAGTGGGCCTGTCGCCGGACCGGATCGCCGCGCTCAACTGGGCACTCGGCTCGGCGCTGGCAGCCGTCGCCGGCATCCTCCTCGCGCCGATCGTGTCGCTGCAGATCGCGGTCATGACCAACATCGTCCTCGCCGCGCTGGCTGCTGCACTGATCGCCGGCTTTCGCAGCTTCCCGCTGGCGCTCCTTGGCGGCCTCATCCTCGGGATCATGCAGACCGAGGCCGACCGGTTCGTGCACACACCGGGTGCGTCGCAGTCGCTGCCGGCGATCGCGATCGTGGTGTGGTTGATCATCCGCGGCCAGGCATTGCCGCTGCGCGACTTCTTCTTGCAACGCCTGCCGTCCGTCGGCAGCGGGCGCATTCGCCCCGGTCTGCTCATCATGACCGTGATCGCCATGGCGCTCGTGATCAACGCCGTCCCGGCGAAGTGGCAGGACGCGTTCGTCACGACGTTCGTGATCGGCATCATCCTGCTGTCGGTGGTCGTCATCACCGGGTACGCCGGGCAGTTGTCGCTCGCGCAGTTCGCCTTGGCCGGTTTCGGTGCGCTGGTCGCCGGTCGGCTCACGGACGTCCGCGGCTGGCCGTTCCCGCTCGCGCTCCTCGCCGGCGTCGTGGCCACCGTGCCGGTCGGCGCGATCTTCGCGCTGCCGGCGGTGCGCTCACGAGGCATCAACCTGGCCATCGCCACGCTCGCCCTCGGCACCGCGATGGAGCTGATGGTCTTCAACAACTTCCGCTTCGTCGGCGGCTTCGCCGGCACCGCGGTCGGCCGGCCGACGTTGTTCGGCCTGAAGATCGATGCCATCCGGACGCCTGGTCGGTACGCGATCGTGTGCATGGTCTTCTTCGTGCTCGTCGGCCTGGTCGTCGCGAACATCCGGCGTGGGCGTTCCGGACGGCGTCTGCTGGCCGTGCGCAACAACGAGCGCGCCGCGGCAGCGCTGGGCATCAGCGTTCCTGGCACCAAGGTGTACGCCTTCGCGCTGTCCGCCGGCATCGCCGCGGTGGGCGGGACGCTGCTCGCGTTCCGGACCGACGTCATCATCTACGGCAACGTCTTCCCGAACTTCAACTCGATCCAGTCGGTCGCCTTCGGGTTCATCGGCGGCATCGGTTACCTGTTCGGCCCGATGAACGGCTCGTCGTTGGCACCGGGCTCGCTCGGCGCGAACATCTCCAACTCGATCTTCGGGGGCATCGGCAAGTGGGTGCCGCTCATCGGCGGCGCGCTGCTGATCCTGCTGGTCCTGCAGAACCAGAACGGCCTCGCCGCCGAGCAGATCAAGATGCTGCCGATGATCCGCCGGCGAGGCAAGACGATGCTGCTGTCGCTCATCGCCGGCTTCGCCGCGTTCTTCGTCCTCAAGAACGCGCTCGACGTCTCCACCGGTCGCGGCTGGTTGCTCTGGCTGGTGTGCGTGCCCGTGTTCGTCGGCCTCGTGACGAAGTTCCTGACCAAGCCGGTGGAGCCGATGCTCGACGCGGCGATCGTCAGGCTGAAGCCGCTGAGCCCGCTCGTGGCCGCCCGCGGCGCGTCGCTGCCCACGCTGCCCGCCGTGACGGACGTGCGTGACCGCGTCCAGCCGCGAACGCTCGAGGTCGACCACATCTCGGTCCGCTACGGCGGTGTCCGTGCCGTCGACGACGTCAGCTTCTCGGTGGCGCCAGGGACCATCGTCGGTCTCATCGGTCCGAACGGCGCCGGGAAGACGTCGGTGATCGACGCCGTGACGGGGTTCACCCGGGCCAGCGGGAGCGTCCTGCTCGACGGGGTGGAGCTGATGGGCCTCCCGCCGGCCAAGCGCGCTCGGGCCGGGGTGAGCCGGTCGTTCCAGTCGCTCGAGCTGTTCGAGGACATCACCGTGTTCGACAACCTGCGGGCGGCGTCCGATCCGCGAGACAGGCTCTCCTACCTCCGCGACCTGGTCTACCCCGCCTCGCCACCACTTCCCAGTTCGGTGGTGGCGGCCATCCGCGAGTTCGGCCTCGAAGGCGACCTCGATCGGCAGGTGCAAGACCTCCCGTACGCACGTCGACGTCTGCTGGCGATCGCCCGGGCGATCGCATCCCAGCCGAGCGTCCTGCTCCTCGACGAGCCCGCCGCCGGCCTCGGCGACGTCGAGACCGGCGAGCTCGTGCACCTCGTGCGCCGACTCGCCGACGATTGGGGCATCGCCGTGCTGCTCATCGAACACGACATGAACTTCGTGATGAGCGTGTGCGATCGCATCGTCGTGTTGGACTTCGGCCGCCAGATCGCCGAAGGTACACCCGAGGAGATTCGCAACAACCCGGTCGTGGTGGCCGCCTATCTCGGCGAGCACGAGAGCGAGAACGAGGCCGTGGACGAGTTCGAGATTGCGCCAGTGGCCGGATCCGAGCGATGAGCGCCGACGGCAATGGGGTCGACCGGCCGGCCCGCGAGGCGCGAGGCATCGTCGCCGGCAACGCGATCGAGCGGCCGGCCCTCGAGGCCCGAGGCATCTCCGCCGGCTACGGGACTCAGCCGGTCATCCACGACGTCGATCTCCTCGTCCGCCACGGCGAGGTGGTCACCCTGCTCGGGTCCAACGGCGCAGGCAAGACGACGACGTTGCTCACCTTGGCCGGCGAGCTTCCGCTCCTGCACGGCGAGGTGGCATTCGACGGAACCGTCACGAAGTCACCGCTGCACAAGCGCGCCCGGAACGGGCTGACGTTCGTCACCGAGGAGAAGTCGGTGTTCATGGGCTTGTCGACGCGCGACAACCTGATCGTCGCCGGCGTCGATCCGAACGAGGCGCTCGTCCTGTTCCCCGAGCTGGAACGCCGCATGGACGTGCGCGGCGGCCTGTTGTCCGGGGGTGAACAGCAGATGCTCACGCTCGCCCGCGCGCTGGCGCGCAACCCTCGCGTGCTCCTCGCCGACGAGCTGTCGATGGGCCTCGCGCCGCTCATCGTCAAACGGCTGCTCGAAGCGGTCCGGGCAGCGGCCGATCAGCGCGGCACTGCCGTGCTGCTCGTCGAGCAGCACGTGCGCAAGGCGTTGCAGTACGCCGACCGGGCCTACGTGATGCGGCGAGGGCGGATCGAACTGTCCGGCACAGCCACCGAGTTGCGCTCCCGCATCCGCGAGATCGAGGACCAGTACCTGTCGACGCACGCGTGAACGACGCCCACCGGCACTGACACGAATGACCTGACGGGCTCCGATCTGGTCAGAGGAGGGGCCGGGCGCGTCCGGCGTGTTTCCCTGCGACGGAACTCCATGGCGAACCACGGCGCAGACGGGGAAGGGGGCGCCGAGCCTCGTCACGGGTACGGTCCGCCCGTGGACTGGAGCTTGCGGACGTGTGCGCGGTCGGGACATGCGACCTACGCCCCCTCGGAGCCGGAGCTGCGCGAGCGGCTCGAGGCGGCGACGACCCAGGGTGAGGCATGGCGCTGCTTGCGCTGTGGGGACTACGTGCTGGGCGACCCGCAGGGCTCCGGGCCGGCCGAGGACGCCCCCCTGGTGCTGCGCGGCAGGGCGCTGCGCTCGGCGTTCATCCTCCGTCTTCTGGCAGTCGAGCGGTTCCTCCGCGGCACGTTGCTGCTGCTGCTCGGGGCGGCGGTGCTGCAGTTCAAGTCGAGCCAGGTCTCGGTCCGCCAGATCATCGAGCACGACCTCAGCGCAGCCAAGCCGCTGTTCAAGCAGCTCGGCTGGAACGCCTCGGACTCGGGGTTGATCCACAGCGTCGAGAAGGCCCTCAACGCCCGCGGCTCGACGCTCGACGGCATCGCCGCGTTCCTCCTCGGCTACGGAGCGCTGCAGGTCATCGAGGGCGTCGGCCTGTGGAAGATGAAGCGCTGGGGCGAGTACTTCGCCGTCGTTGCAACCGCGATCTTCCTGCCGCTCGAGGTCTACGAGCTGACCGAGAAGGTGACCGTCTTGCGCGCTGCGGTTCTCGTCCTCAACGTCGCAGCTGTCGTCTACCTGCTGCTCGCCAAGCGCCTGTTCGGGCTGCGTGGCGGCCATGCGGCGTACATCGCCGAGCTGCACCAGGACTCGCTGCTCGAGGTCGAGCGCTCCGGCGGGCAGGACACGTCCGTGTCCGTGGAGCGATCGGCGAGCACCCCGCTGGCGGCCGACGGCGTCGGCGGATCGGTCAGCTCGGGACCAGGCCGACCAGTCGGGCCGCGTTGAGGCCGAGGATCTGGGCGCAGGAGTCGTCGGAGAGGTGACCCATCATCCGCTCGCCACCATGAGACGACGACCCGCGGCCGGCCTGAGTGGGTGCCGTCAGCCGGGCGGCCGGGGGCCGGCGAGCACGCTCCTCGTCTCCTGCGCGATCTGGATGTCCTCGCGGGCGGCGATGACGAGGGTCGGAACGGCAGCACCGTCGCGGGAGATGTCGACGTCGTGCTCGGCCTCGGCATTGCGCTGCGGGTCCACCCCGACCCCGAGGAAGCCGAGCCGCTCTGCGGCGCGATCACGGACCACCGCCGAGTGCTCGCCGACGCCGCCCGTGAAGACGAGGACGTCGATGCCCGAAGCGGCTGCGGCCATCGCCGCGATCGCCGCGGCGAGACGGTGGACGTACACGTCCAGGGCGAGCTGCGCGTTCGCGTCGCCGCGCCTCACCGCAGCCTGGACCTCGCGCATGTCGCTGGTACCGGCCAGCGCGAGCAGCCCCGAGCGCTGCTCGAGCGCGATCGCGATCTCGTGCGGACCGACGTGCTCGTGCTCCTCCAACCACAGGATCAGACCGGGATCGACCGTGCCCGACCGGGTCGCCATCACCAGACCCTCGAGTGGCGTGAAGCCCATCGTCGTATCGACGCTGCGCCCGGCGACCACCGCGGCGACCGACGCTCCGGCACCGAGGTGGCAGGTGACGATGCGCAGCTCAGCGGCAGGGCGTTCGACGAGCTCGGCGGCGCGACGCGACGCGTAGGCATGCGACAGCCCGTGGAACCCGTAGCGCCTGATGCCGTACCGCGCAGACCACTCCCGCGGGATCGCGTACGTCGCGGCCGCCGGAGGGATCGTGGCGTGGAACGCGGTGTCGAAGCTCGCGGTGGCGGCCACGTGCGGCAGGCGGGTGGTGACGGCGTCGAGCGCGGCGAGTGACTTCGGCTGGTGCAGCGGCGCGAGGTCGGTCAACGCCTCCAACCGGGCGCGCACGTCGCCGTCGATGCGAACAGGACCGCTGAACGTCTGCCCGCCGTGGACGATCCTGTGCCCCACCGCGTCGGGCGCGCCCCACCCGGCGAGGATCTCGGCCAGACGCCCCGTGTCGAAGCCGTCGACCCCGGCGTCGAGCTCCGCGTCGCGCACGACCCGATCGTCGTCGTCGAGGACGCGCAGCTTGACGCTCGACGACCCCGCGTTGACCACCAGGATCTGCACGCCTCAGGACCCTGGCCACGTCCATCCGGCGATCGCCGGATCGTCGTCGCCGTGCTCGCGGGTGTAGCGACGAGCAGCGAGCCGCGCATCAGCCATCAGCTGGCGCAGGTTCGCGGCGTTGCTGCGGAGCGACGGGACCCGGTCGATCACGTCCATCACGAGATGGAAGCGGTCGAGGTCGTTGAGCATCACCATGTCGAACGGTGTGGTCGTCGTGCCCTCCTCCTTGTACCCGCGCACGTGGATGTTGTGGTGGTTGTTGCGGCGGTAGGTCAGCCGGTGGATCAGCCACGGGTAGCCGTGATAGGCGAAGATCACCGGCTTGTCCGTCGTGAACAGCGCGTCGAACTCGTGGTCCGGCATCCCGTGCGGGTGCTCGGTCGGCTGCTCGAGCCGCATCAGGTCGACGACGTTGACCACCCGGACCTTCAGGTCGGGGAGGTGGGCGCGCAACAGGTCGGCGGCGGCGAGCGTCTCCAGCGTGGGCACATCACCAGCGCAGGCGAGGACCACGTCCGGCTCGCCTTCGGTGTTCCCCGCCCACGGCCAGATCCCCAGCCCGCGGGTGCAGTGGGCGATCGCCTCGTCCATCGTCAGGAAGGTCAGCGCGGGCTGCTTGCCGGCGACGATCACGTTGACGTAGTGGCGACTGCGCAGGCAATGGTCGGCGACCGACAGCAACGTGTTCGTGTCGGGCGGGAGGTAGACCCGGACGATCGCCGCCTTCTTGTTGATCACGTGGTCGATGAACCCGGGATCCTGGTGCGAGAACCCGTTGTGGTCCTGGCGCCAGACGTGCGACGAGAGCAGGTAGTTGAGCGACGCGATCGGCGCCCGCCACGGAATCGCCCGTGTCGTCTTCAGCCACTTCGCATGCTGGTTGAACATCGAGTCGATGATGTGGATGAACGCCTCGTAGCAGTTGAACAGGCCGTGGCGGCCGGTCAGCAGGTAGCCCTCGAGCCATCCCTGGCACATGTGCTCGGAGAGCACCTCCATCACCCGACCGTCGACGGCGAGGTGGTCGTCATCGGCGATCAGCTCCGCGTCCCAGGCGCGGTTCGTCTGTTCGAAGACCGCGGTCAGCCGGTTCGACGCCGTCTCGTCGGGGCCCATCAGGCGGAAGCTGTCTGGGTTGCGGACGATGGTGTCCCGCAACATCACGCTGAGGACACGCGTCGCCTCGCTCAGCTCAGTGGCCGGACGGCCGACTGCCACGGCGTAGTCGCGGAAGTCGGGGAGATCAAGATCGCGCAGCAGCAGTCCACCGTTGGCATGCGGGTTGGCGCTCATCCGCCGCACGCCGCATGGGGCGAGCTCGCGCAGCTCGTCGACGAGCCGCCCCGTGGCGTCGAACAGCTCCTCTGGCCGGTAGCTGCGCATCCACGTCTCGAGCAGCGCGCGGTGCTCGGGGTTGGTGCGGGTCTCGGCGAGCGGGACCTGGTGGGCGCGGAACGTCCCCTCGATCTTGACCCCGTCCACCTCCTTCGGGCCGGTCCATCCCTTCGGCGTGCGCAGCACGATCATCGGCCACGTGGCCCGTCCCGACGATCCGCCGGTGCGGGCCCGCTGCTGGATCGCGTCGATGTCGTCGAGCACGGTGTCGAGCGTCGCCGCGAGCAACTGGTGGACCGTGGCTGGATCGTCGCCGACGACGAAGTGCGGTTCGTAGCCGTAGCCACGCATCAACGCCGCGAGCTCGTCGTCGGGGATCCGCGCCAGCACGGTCGGGCTGGCGATCTTGTAACCGTTGAGGTGCAGCACGGGCAGCACGACTCCGTCGGTCACCGGGTTCAAGAACTTGTTGGAGTGCCAGCTCGTCGCCAGCGGGCCGGTCTCCGCCTCGCCGTCGCCGACGACGCACAGCACGACCAGGTCCGGGTTGTCGAACGCCGCGCCGTAGGCGTGCACGAGCGCGTAGCCGAGCTCGCCGCCCTCGTGGATCGATCCGGGTGTCTCGGGGGCGACGTGGCTGGGGATCCCGCCGGGGAACGAGAACTGGCGGAACAGCGCGCGCATGCCGTCCTCGTTGCACCCGATGCGCGAGTAGACCTCGCTGTAGGTCCCCTCGAGGTAGGCGTTGGCGACCAGGCCGGGACCGCCGTGACCGGGACCGGTGACGTACAGCGCGTTGAGGTCGCGGGCCTTGATCGCGCGGTTCATGTGCGCGTAGAGCAGGTTCAGACCGGGCGTCGTCCCCCAGTGCCCGAGCAGCCGTGGCTTGACGTGCTCCTCGCGCAACGGCTCGCGCAGCAGCGGGTTGTCGAGCAGGTAGATCTGGCCGACCGACAGGTAGTTCGCGGCGCGCCAGTAGGCGTCGATCAAGGAAAGCTCGGAGTCGCTGAGAGCAGGCTGGGACGACGCTCCTGTGTCTTCCACGGGGATCTCCTCTGCTGACGGTCCCCGCCGGCTCGAGCGCGAGAGGGGGTGCGCGCTCGATTCACGACCGGCTGCGTGCCGGTTCGCCGTGACCCTACGCCGCGAACCGTGGGGCGCTCTCGGCACGCCAGCGGCCTGCGGTGCAGCTTCCGTCGCGTCGTCCGTCCGAGCGTCATCGGGACGCGATCCCAGCTGATCGAACGGCGGACGACGACTACTCTCCCCCGTACGCCGGGTTAGCTCAGTCGGTAGAGCACTTGACTTGTAATCATGAGGTCACCAGTTCGATCCTGGTACCCGGCTCCACGCAGACCAGCGGAACACATGCAGTGCGTGCTGTCCGTCTCGCCGAAGGCCGGCGCCCACCCGATCGCCCGCATGCGCTTGTGAACGCTACGAGCTCAGCGGATCGAGGTCGGACTGGGTGTGCGGGCGTCGTCGCCTCGGACGAGGAGGCGGCAGTCGCTGTTGAGCAGGCTGCACGGGCTGCAACCAGGCGCTCGCGGCGCCAACGCCGTCATCTCCCACGGGTCGCAGGTGGAACGACGACCTGCCCGTCTCAGGAGTGCTTGATGGCTCCCTTCACGGCAGCGAGCACCTCAGGACTGACCTCAGCGATTCCGTGTGCGTCTGCAGCATGCGCGCCGACCTGTTGAAGCATCTCCCCTTCGGAATCCGCTTCGAACCTCGCAGCACACCCGGGCATCACATCACCACACGAGAGTGAATAGGGCATCGTCCCTCCTTGTCGCGTATCAGGAACGTACCACCAGGACCGAGTCGGCTCGACCGGGGCGGCACGAGGTGACACCTCCTCCAGGGCGAGCCGGGGCACGCTGGCTGGGCTGGCGATGAGTTCCAGGTAGCAATGAAGTCTCTCGTTCATGAAAACAACAAACCTTGGTAAGGCCGATGGACTGCCCACGATCGAGTGGTCTCACGTTGAAACACAGCTCGCCGACCTCTCGACGCACGACGACCCGCGGTCGCCGAACCGCTCAACGTTCTGGTTGACGACCCTGAACGCAGACGGAAGCCCGCACGTGACGAGCGTCGGTGCGCTCTGGCACGCGGGCTCGTGCTGGTTCCAGACCGGCGAACGCACCCGCAAGGCGAAGAACGTTGCACGCGACCCGCGCTGCACGGTCAGTGTTGCGACGAAAGGCTTCGACGTGATGGTCGCAGGCGAGGCCCGGCGCGTGACCGACCCGACGATCGTGGCCGAGATTGCGGCCTTGTGGGTGAAGAGCGGATGGCCCGCGCAGCCCGACGACTCGGGAACCGGCATCACCGCACCGTTCAACGCGCCCACGCTCGGACCACCGCCGTGGTTCGTCTACGAAGTCAAGCCGCGCACCGCGACCGCAGTCGGTACCGCCGAAGAGACGCCGGGCTCGATGCGTTGGCGGTTCTGAAAGGGTCGGTGGAGGTCACCCCTTACCCCGGACGCCTGGCCGCTGCAGGCTGCACACGATGTGCGCCGTTCTGCGATGGCAGAGAGCACGGGCGCACTGGGGGATCGGACAGGGTGATGCTTCTATGTTTGTCAAGTGCTGATCTGGCTGTGTTCGAGCAGCCGCCAGACTCGGCGGGCGAGGTAGCGCTTGATGCATCGCGTGGCTTCGCGTTCGGTCTTGCCCTCGGCGACGCGGCGGGCGATGTAGGCCTTGG